>CAYJBO010000184.1:0-1079 GCA_964368295.1 uncultured Bacteroides sp. | reverse complement strand
AAGTCAAAACAAGAGCAATTTGATGAAAATCCACGTGGTTGGTTATAAAATAATAAATGTTTAAAACATGTAATGCAGCAAAACCACAGAGTAGCTATTTTGTAAAGCTCACACATCTAGGTTGTACAAAATAGATGTCTAAAATGTGACGTTATTAAGGCCAATAAAACCCTCGTTTTTTAGCCGAGGGTTTTATTGGCGCCGAATAGGCATGACAAAACCACCAGTTCAACTGGTGGTTTTAATTAATAAAACGCTACAACCGTACACAAAACAATTGCATATATTCGGATAAGTATAGGGCCTTAGATGGAATTTACTCTAACGGCGCTTTAACAATAAACGGCCTCGGCACAATAAACGCAACAGGTGGCGAAGGGGATACCAGAGGCGGAATGGGCATTTGCTCATATGACAATTTATACATTTTTGGCAGCTAAATTATAATCGCCATAGGCGGCAATGCGGCAACGCTAAAAGGAGGCATTGCAATATGGGCGGCGGAAATAATTATCTTAGGCAATGAAGCTAACAAGTTTAGTGGAAGTTTAACGGCAATAGGCGGCGAAAGCTTAGATGCAACAAACTCAGTAGTTCGGGTTAATGCGTTCGTTGAAGATGTGAACGTCTCCGCCTCTTTTGGTGACGGTATAAATTATTATACGTGGGTGAATAAGTAGTAATAGCTTTATAAAAGCATTGAAATTATTACATGATTGACTTTGCGAAAAAGTGGGAGTATAATTATTATAATGAAAAAATTCAGATATTTGGCTTTAAATAAACACAAAGAATGATATTTTTTGTAGATAAAAACATAAAGAAAATTCTGCTAAAAACAACGAAAAATTTGATGAAAGGGATGTTCGTTATGTTGAAAAGAGTTTTTTTATGTTCTTTTTGTTTTTCGTTGCTGTTGTTAATTACAGCTTGTGCAACGAGTGACGATAATGTGCATATTATTAATGAAGAATCTGAGACGCCGGTAACAGAAACTGATATTACACAAACCAGTGAAATCGAAATTGACTTTTGGACGTTTCCTATAGGTGATTTTGGAAATGAAGATGTAGTTGAAG
>CAYJBO010000183.1:0-1143 GCA_964368295.1 uncultured Bacteroides sp. | reverse complement strand
TACAAACGAGGGCAAAATATTTTGTACTTATACCCTATCTTTTTTCAATGGCATCTAAGCAAAATTTAAACAGCGGCAGAGAAATGCTAAGATGGATTCAAGATAAAGAAGAAAAAATTGTCGAGCCATTATTGATGAATTCAGAAAATAAAAACGGCATTGTTGGCAGTACGGCATTTAAAAGAAAGCGCGCTGTTAAAATGAAACCATCAACAATGTATTGGAATGGACTCAGGACTTTTGAAATACTCAAAAACCAAAAAGTTTCTTTATCTGCTGCGGCAAACATTGCGTTTGCCAACAGTAAAAGTAAAAGTGATATTAAAGACGGTTTAATTAAAGATGGTGATGGATTTGACGACCAAACAGCCGCAAATAATTATAATATATTATTTTCGCCTTTAATAGCAAATTACAATGTAGAAAAAGACATTGAAATTGAACTAACAAATAACGAAGCTGAATTTTTAGAATACAAGATTACCACTGCAATTCTCTCAAAGAAAAGCCTTCTTGCATTTTTAATTAAAAACAAAATTCAAGTTGATTCTTTTCAAAATATTAATTATGATATATTGCCACATGACATTAGGAAAGACTATTTGCTTGCAAAAGATTTTTCTGATTTTATTTATGGTGCACATATAAGATATAACTGCATTTTTTCAGAGTACACAGATGAGAAAATGGAGCAAATGTTTCAAGAGTGGAGAAACAGATTTTTAGAAAGTAACTTTGATTTAAAAGCTATACTGCATAGAATAATTGCTAATTATGAAATATCTTCTTTTTGTAGTAATTTTCTTCAAGCTGTTTATGATAACGACATTAAAAAGATGGATGAGCTTATAGTTGCAAGGGAAAAGGCTGTAAAAGGCAGCCGTTCTAAATTATGCAAACCTAGCGAATATCGTTATAACCCGGGCAACCCAATTCACAATTATAAATTAGATTATAGATATGGTACAGCCAAAACTATTATAAGCGATATTATAAATGGATTGGAGAGAAAAGATGTTTGATACAGCTAATGACAGATTAAATTACACCGAACTATTAGAGCCTGACATTGGCTATAAGCTTGATTTTGCAGTTGGGCTAACATATTCTCTTGATCTGGAAGCGTTACTGTGTGTGCCTGTT
>CAYJBO010000182.1:0-1160 GCA_964368295.1 uncultured Bacteroides sp. | reverse complement strand
ACGAAGCTACTGAAGTGGACGAAGCTACTGAAGTGGACGAAGCTACTGAAGTGGACGAAGCTACTGAAGTGGACGAAGCTACTGAAGTGGACGAAGCTACTGAAGTGGACGAAGCTACTGAAGTGGACGAAGCTACTGAAGTGGACGAAGCTACTGAAGTGGACGAAGCTACTGAAGTGGACGAAGCTACTGAAGTGGATGAAATTGATGAATTAAAGGAAATCGATGGAGCGTTTGAGCTAGAAGAATTTGAAGGCGTTAATGAGTTAGAAGAAATTGACGGCGCTTGTGGGTTAGTAGAAGTTGACGAAGAGATTAATCAAAATGATAGCGCTGATGATAATTTAGTTGATAGTGTAGAAATTACAACTAATGAAACAGAAGTGCTAAAAGTTAGTTTTGTAAGCAAAATTTTGACTAATATTAAATCTTTTTTCAAAAGTTCTACAGATAATGCAACCGAGAGCACTAATCATAACACAAATATTTTAGATATTGAAACTTCGAAATCTGACGATAACACGAATGATTATGATGAATTAACAAATGATACTTTGGCAATTGCTTGTGTTGCAAGCCTAGAAACCGATGAAGTTATTGAAGCTGACAAAGTTACAGAGACTGATGAAGTCGTTGAGACTGACGAAGTCGTTGAGACAGATGAAGTCGTTGAGACAGATGAAGTCGTTGAGACTGATGAAGTCGTTGAGACTGATGAAGTCGTTGAGACTGATGAAGTTGTAGAAACCGATGATGTTATAGAGACTGATGAAGTTACAGAGACTGATGAAGTTACAGAGACTGATGAAGTTGCTGAAACCGATGAAGTCGTTGAGACAGATGAAGTCGTAGAAACTGACGAAGTTACAGAGACCGATGAAGTTGTAGAGACCGATGAAGTTGTAGAAACTGACGAAGGTGCAGAGACAGAGTCTTCCGGGATACCTTTCATAACAAGTGTTAAATCAGCGTTAGCTGTTTTTTTAAATAAATTACATTTAAAGAATGATTCACAGGATGCTACACTTGAACAACTAGAAGAGACCGAAACCTCAGAAGAGGCTGAAACCTCAGAAGAGGCTGAAACCTCGGAAGAGACCGAAATCTCAGAAGAGGCCGAAACCTCAGAAGAGGCCGAAACCTCAGAAGAGGCCGAAACC
>CAYJBO010000181.1:0-1164 GCA_964368295.1 uncultured Bacteroides sp. | reverse complement strand
TTACCACTTCTTGCAGTGTCATAGTTGCACTGTTATAAATGGCGCAATCCGGCTTTGTATATTTTAAAAGCTCCGGGTTTACAAGGCTTCCGGCATAAATTACAGCATCTGCCGCCTCAAGCAATTTTAAACCTCTTATAGTTATTAAATCAACAGCTCCCGGGCCTGCTCCCACTATATATATCATCGTCTCAATCCTTTACTATCACAAGTGTAAAATATCCGCAATCGCTTATATTTTTTAAATCTGTATATATTTTTTCGCCGTCCATAGAACAGCGTTCTACAATCATTGAACTTTCAAGCTTTCCTTTTTTTTCTAACAGCTCAATCACTTCGTCAAGTTTTTTACCGCTTTTCATCAGCACTTTGTTGCCCTTTAAATCAAGCATTTCATCCGTTATGTCGTAGGATGCCGGCACTATGTGAAGAGGCTCGTCCCTATCGCAAAGAGAGGTTGAAAGCTTTGCAGCCGCCGCACAAAAAGACGGCACACCGCTTATTATCTCGGTATCATAATTGCGCTGTTTTACAATATTGTGCACGTATATATAAGTCGAGTAAACTGTTGGGTCGCCTAAAGTGATAAACGCAACGTCTTTATTTTCGTCCAATATTGCACAAATTTCGTCTGCTGTTTTTGTATAGCCCTCATTTAAAACTGTTTTATCTTTTGTCATGGGCATTTTACAGTTTAAAATTTGTTTCCCCTGTACAAAATCTTTAACCGTGTTAAATGCCACGTTTTCACCGCCTGAAATTGGCACAGCTATAACATGTGCTTTTTTTAACGTCTCCACCGCATGCAGTGTCAACAAGTTTTTGTCGCCGGGGCCTGTGCCCACTCCAAATAATTTACCGCTCAAATTTCATTCTCCTTGTAAAATTTTTACAAATTCTCTTGCATTTTCGGTTTCTATAAGCGTGCCGTGCTCGTTTGTAAACATTATAAATTCAACTTTTACTTTTTGTGCTGTTCTATAATTTATATGGAATTTAATACGCTGTTCTATTGATTTATACACATTTTCAAGCATCTGCACTCCCTCATTTTGCAAAATCACGTCGTGCATATGTTCTGTTGTAAAAGCATCAAATATATTTTCTACAGTGTTTTTTTTAGCACCGTTTAACGCGGCATGTGTCGCATACACTTCGGCCCTT
>CAYJBO010000180.1:0-1197 GCA_964368295.1 uncultured Bacteroides sp. | reverse complement strand
GACTTGAACCTCCACCGAGTTGCCCCGACTAGAACCTGAATCTAGCGCGTCTGCCAATTCCGCCATAACCGCATAAAATAATGCGCATTAATCGCACCTGTAAGCAACATTATATAAATAGTGCCTTTTATTGCTACCGATATATTCTATCATACTGTGTATTTTATGTCAAGGGTTAATTCCTCACATCAGCGCCTATATAGGCTGCTTAAAGCCGCAAGCTCAATAATGAGGGCGTTATATTAAGCTGTGCTACAAGGCGCATAGGGCATAAAAAAATCAGGCTGTATAAATACAGCCTGATTATATCTGCGGGTAGTGGGTGTTATGTCCCTACAAGCCTTTATAATAGGCTTTAAGCTAAAGCGTTAAATGACAATTTGTAATTATCAATTAAGCTGCTTTGCTGAACTCGTAGCCCTCTGAGCTTGTCAAAACATCGCCTTCAAGTGTGAACATGTCAAAAGCAACGTCGCCTTGGTTTAGCATTACAGCGTTGTCTGCAACAATCCATTCGCCACTCTCAGAAATTTGTGCCATGTAGTCATTCAAAGTAGCTAGTTGTGTATCAATTATTGTTATGACATACTCGTCCCAAGTTTGGCCATATTGGTCTACCATAGACTCGTCAAGCTCTTCATCAGTGATGCCTGCTTCGCTTAGTGTGTTTGCTTTAACAGTGTCAAGTAGTGTAACTAGTGAATCGCTTATAGCTTGCTCATCTTGTAGAGAAGCTGACATTGTCCATGTGTTGTCCTCGTTGATCTCTGTTGTCATAATAAGAGCAAATGTGAAATCCTCACCTTCGATTGAAGTTGTCTCTTCTACAACAGACTCCCAAGTGCCCAAGAACTGATCAGTGCTTTGGCAAGCTGCAAATGTTAGCACCATTAAAAGTGCTACGGCTAAAATTAAGCTAATTTTTTTCATTGTGTAATTCCTCTTTTTAATGTAATAGTTTTCGTTCGTGCTCAAAAATAAAATTATTATATTGCAAAGTTTATTAAAAGTATGCCTTTTTTATTGTTAAAACCCACAGAAGCATTTATATAATAGCCGATAATGTATCTAGTTATTACAAAAAAATAAGTGCTGCAATACATAATTTCATAAAAAACGTTGAAGCATTTTCATGCTTCAACGTTTTGGCTCCCCAAGTTGGACTTGAACCAACGACCCTGCGGTTAACAGCCGCAT
>CAYJBO010000179.1:0-1267 GCA_964368295.1 uncultured Bacteroides sp. | reverse complement strand
GGTATATGTGCTATGCGCTTTTGCGTATGGAGACATTGGCTTTTGTGCTGTGTTTTGGCTGTCTCGTAAGTTTTGCTCATTAGCAGTGCGCATATCTTCTAATCTTTTTTGTGTGCGCTCTAAAGTGGCTGCATGCTGTGCGGCATGCTCTTTTTCAGATGTTGCTTTAAATTGGCGCAACAACTCGCCATAATCAGTGCGCTCTGTCTTTTTGTTAGTAGGGGAGTTGCCCAATATTTTATCTACATTATTGTTAGGGGTTATAATTGGCGTAGTAGCTTGTGTAACACCGTTATTAGCAGTAATGTTTGCGCTGTGTGGTTGAGCAACATTTGCATTTTGTGGGTTTACAACATTTGCGCTTGTAATAGGCTGTGTATAACCGCCACTGACAGGAGGAGTGTTTATATTTGTAGGCAAGTTTGGATTTACAATGTTGTTTGTGCCGGGAGCATAGTTTTGAGCGTTTTGCTGTTTATGTAAAGGCGCATTGTTAGGCGCAGCTACATTGTTAGGCACAGCTACATTGTTAGGCACAGCTGCATTGTTAGGCACAGCTGCATTGTTAGGCACCACTGCATTGTTAGGCACCACTGCATTGTTAGGCGCAGCCACATTGTTAGGTACCGCTGTATTTACAACATTAGCGCTTTTTGTGTTGGCCGTGTTATCAGCAGCTGGGACTGCCACGTTTTGTTGTGGGGCATTATCTGCAAAAATCTGTGCATTATCTGCATTTTGCCAGGATTTATCGTGCAGGCTAGCACTGTTGGCTGTGCTTTGTACATTGTTAATAAAGCTTTCTTCGCTAACAACTTCGTTTGTGATAGCAGTGTCAATTTGCTCTGTGCTTTGCGGCTGATGTAAAGCGCTGCTGTCTAATGTAGAAGGTGCGCTATCAAACACAGAATTATCGTTTGCAATATCGCTTAAATCATCAGAAGTTTTTACTCCGTCAAGGTCAGTGTAAAGTCTGGAAGAATTTTCACTACTGTACATGCATAATTTTAACGTCTTTATCTCTATAAGCTTGCTTCTTAAAAAGCCTATTATTGCTATAGCAAGCACTACACAGCACGCAAGCATAAGCCATTTTATCTGGTCTGTAAATACAGAGGTTGTCAATATTAAAAACACAGAAACGCCTAGCAATACACACATTGCAACCGTAGATATTGCTGTTGCTATTATTTTGCGTCTTAACTCTTGTTGTTCCATTACTGTTACATCTCCAATAGGTAATTATTTTGTGCCAAAAATTCTGTCG
>CAYJBO010000178.1:0-1318 GCA_964368295.1 uncultured Bacteroides sp. | reverse complement strand
AAAATTTGAAAAACTTCATTTCTTTTACTTATTGCATTTTGAGTAGTATACAAAATCGACATAATAGCTTTAGCTAAAATATGATTTTTAAGCGAAGTAGCATGTTCACCAGAAGAAGCAAAAGTTTTAGCTAAATTAAGTGCATGATCTAAAATTGATAATTGACTATGTTCAGCCGCATCAAGCAAAATAGCTAAATCATCAATATCAAGAAAAAACACCGGAATCTGTAATTGTTCACCTTCTTTATCACTTTTATTAGTAGTAATATATTTAAACTGATAATTACTATTTAAAGCCTGCATATTCATAAAAGCATTGTGATACTCACCAAAAGTATCAAATATTAATATATTAGCTCGACCTAAAGAAATATTTTTACTTATAATTAAATTTTGTAAAAGACGTGAAACCCCAAAAGATTTACCAGAACCACTATTACCAAAAATAGCTAAATGATTAGAAAATAAATCATTAACCCCAGTCATAATTGGAAATTGATCATATAAAGCACTTTTACCAACATAAAAATTACCCTTCACATCATCACCAACAATTAACTTAAGTTCCTCATTATTAACAATTCTAACATTACTTTCAAAACTAGGTTTTCTAATAACCCCACCAACAAAAACATTGTTAACAATCTCACCTAATAAACGAATCTTAATCGAATCCTTATTAGCGTTCTCAACTTCACCTAATATTTTTTTATTAGTATCTTCAAAAATAACATGCATATTAACCAAGTTACTTGAAACTCCACTAGCAGCTTGAACATATGCTGTTCCATTATCTATATAAACTATTTTTCCTATCACATAATCACCTTTTATTCTAATCTAATTATACAATAAAAAAATAAATAATAAAAGACTAATTTAAAAAAGATAAATTAAACATTATTTTTTTTTAAAAATTATGATATAATATCACTGATTTGAAACAAAATAATAAAGGTGATGTATATGGATAAAATAATAGTAAAAGGTGCTCGCGAAAATAATTTAAAGAATATTAATATCGAGTTACCAAAAAACAAATTAATAGTAATGACAGGAGTTTCAGGTTCAGGAAAATCAAGCTTAGCTTTTGATACCATTTACGCTGAAGGACAAAGAAGATACGTTGAAAGTCTAAATGCTTATGCTAGACAGTTTTTAGGTGGAGTAGAAAAACCAGATGTTGATAGTATCGAAGGATTATCTCCTGCTATTTCAATTGACCAAAAAACAACCAATAAAAACCCAAGAAGTACAGTTGGTACCGTAACAGAAATATATGATCACTTAAGATTATTATTTGCAAGAATTGGTGT
>CAYJBO010000177.1:0-1319 GCA_964368295.1 uncultured Bacteroides sp. | reverse complement strand
CCATGACAGACTACTTTAGAAACAACTTTGATGAAGCGCTTGATATTGCAGACAAGTTTGCGCCGTTAAATAATAACGCAAGTGGCAAAACAATTGAATATTATGATGTGTATGATAAAAACGGCAATTTAAAGGCACCTGTAAAAATAAGCCAAAGTGAGTATCAGAAAAATTTACAGAGCATTGTTGATGATATGATCTCGCACATTAGCGCAAACAAAAGCGCATACCCCAATTTGTATAAAACGCATTTTGGCGGTTAGTTTAGGCTTGTGCAATTGAAAGACAATTTTATTTATAAATTCAAAAAACCTGTGCACGACTATAATTGCCTTGCACAGGTTTTTTTGTTTGACTATATTTTTGTATTATTCAATTATCGGTTGTAATTTTTAGCGCCTTTATAAATTTTATATAACACCTAAAACGAAAAAATTAACGCTAATTTAACAGTTTACACGCCTATGCACGCTAACAATCACAAAATATTCCACAAAAGATTTTGTGCAATTACATACGTGCAATTTTCAGATATGGGTGTATTGTCGGTATCCGACCACACAATAAAGCCGTTTTCAAATTTTAAAGTACAGCCGTACATGGCATCGTGTAAAGGTGTTACATTAAACTTTTGCACATTTATAAACGTAAGCTCTAGTGTCTTTTTTACAGCTTGGCTGTGAAATAATATCTTAAGCGTTTCATCGCCAAAGCACATGGCGCCATTTTCATTTACAAAAGAGCCGCTTTGATAATCAATATGCACAATACATGCATCGTGAAAATTTGCATATGTATCTAGTAACTCCTTAATGTCGCTATCATTTATTATTTTGTGTAGGTTGCTCATATTTCGCCCCTTATTTTGTGCGTGTTTTTGATGTTTGTTTTTTCTTTGTGCTTTTAAAATTATAAATTTAAATAAGCTAAAATGTTATATAATTATAGCTTAAGTCCTAGATAGTGTTGACACGAGTGTTCAGACGGCCAATTTTGGCGATTTTTCCGCTCTACGGCGTCGTCAAAGCTCACATTCCATCAAGGAGTGTTTCATTTTTCCTCCTTGTAGAGTAAAAAAATCACTCAAAATTTGCTCGCTTCAACTCATGTAAACACTATTTAATAATCTTCAATTGGCATATGGCTAATAAGCGTCAATGCAATATCTTTTTTCTCATCTTCAGTTAGGTATAGCGTGTTGCTCTCCTCCGACAAAATTGCCACCTCTGCGGCTATATCGTAAGAAAATTTAACCCTTGCGCCCGCAAGAGAGCCCAAAGGCTCGCCCTCTTGCGCTGTCGGCTGTCCAATTGCCGATA
>CAYJBO010000176.1:0-1347 GCA_964368295.1 uncultured Bacteroides sp. | reverse complement strand
AGGTCGTTAATTTGCTTCATTTTGATAATTCCTTTCATAAATTTGGGCATAAGAAAAACGCCTACCGAATTGGTAAGCGTTTCTTATTAAAAATCCTTTTTTCAGTTGTTGTTATGTTTTTATTGTTCTAAATGCAAATGCATCACCTCCCTTAAGAGTGTTAGCAAAATTTTTGTGGTTGATATTTACAAGCCCCACAAAAAGAACCTTTTTCATTCTCATTGCTAAAGCTTTTTCTGCACCACTGGCATAGTCGGTGGTTTGCATACAAAAATTGCCTACTTTATAAACAATATCGTAGGCGGTTTCTTTATATTTTAGTTTTTCAAGGGTAAAATTTTGTCTTTTGTTTTTTTATTTGAAATTCTCTTTTTTATTGTTTTTGGGAATAAGAAAAAGACGAACCATAAGATTCGCCTTTTATCTACTAAATAAATAAGCCTAACAGATGGAACCATCTTTCTATATTCTCTTTACATTTTGATTTGTCCATATCCTTTAATTTATGTTTTACAATATTTAATTTTCTTTCGTCAGATTGTATAAACTCTAATACTTTGTCAGAATAACATAACATCCAATCCGTATCAAACATATCTATATCAAATTCATCAGTGCTAAAAAAGAAATCATACTCTGGCCAATGCCCTTTATAGTTTAATAGCGTTTCCATTTTTATATCATTATTGATAATAAAAAACAATATTTCTCTAACAAACTGTTCTTGTGATGGTATTGTATATTTCATTACACCAGGAATATTGTTTTCCTCTATTTCCTTTATAAAAAACTCGTCAATTAAGTGTAAATAATTTTCAATCTTAATCGTATTATCCACTTCAACTTTTTCAATTAATTCCCTTGCTGTTGTAATATCATAACTCTGTACAACTAATTCTTTTGCTTTTAATGTTAAATAAGGTGCTAATTTAATAATTGAAGACTTTATTAAGTTTAAATTATCTTTGCCCATATCAAGAATATAATTTGATATGTTTTCCAATTGATAAATCCAAACACGAGCTATAGCAGCTATTGTTTTAGAAATATTAATTATTATATCGTTTTTATGAATATTCTTTTCTTTATAGGCTGATATTTCATTAATAAGATACTTTTCTAAAATTGTAATGACATCACCACTATTGTCTTCGGTAACATTTTTTTTTACGGTCTGCATTCGATCTTGATACAACCAATAACCATCAGGACAAGCAAGTATAAATTCAATTATTTCCGTAGTTATTTCTTTGTCTTTAAGATAATATGAACTAATGTAGAGCAAACTATGGATTTCTGAACTTAATGAACGCCACCAGAGATATTCAGTCATTAGAATATCACCCG
>CAYJBO010000175.1:0-1414 GCA_964368295.1 uncultured Bacteroides sp. | reverse complement strand
GGCCGAAACCTCAGAAGAGGCCGAAACCTCAGAAGAGGCCGAAACCTCAGAAGAGACCGAAATTTCAGAAGAGACCGAGATCTCAGAAGAGTCTGAAACCTCAGAAGAGTCTGAAACCTCAGAAGAGGCCGAAACCTCAGAAGAGGCCGAAACCTCAGAAGATGGGGAAGACACTGAAGAAGAAATATCTGAGAGCAATGATATTGAAGGCACTGGTAATATATGGACAATTCTAACCTCCGGTGCCAGCAAGAGTGAAAAAGAGCGTGAAGAACTAGAGCGCGAAAAACTCGAAAAAGAAGAACTTATTAGGCAGAAAAAGAGAGATCAACGCAAAAAGAGCAAAGACAAACAAGCAGATTTATTTGAGAAAAAAGAGCTGGCAGAAAAGAAGAGAATAAAAAAAATACGCAACAAACACATTGCAGTAGCCGAGCGCGAAATGGAAAGAGAGCCTACTAGTGCATTTAAAGTGTTTACAGCTCTAACTGCAGTGCTTACATTAATGGCAGCAGTATTTGTACTTTATCTTTTTGTAGCTGCCGAAAGTTTTCTTTTAACGCCAAAAGAAGAAATAGTTCTACCTAACTTTAACGGAATGAACACAGACGATATTATAGGTAATTCTGAATATGACGATATTCATTTTGAGTACGAATTTGTCTATACTACAGAATATGAAACAGGGTATATTATAGATCAGCGTCCAAAGGCTCCACGTGATATAAAAGTAGGCTCAACGGTAACTTTAAAAGTATGTGCGGGAGAAAAATCAGTAACTTTACCTAACCTTGTAGACATGGTTCAAGACGACGCACTTGCCACACTACGAGATTTAGGAGCATCTGTTCTTATTAAGCCAGCTGAAAATTCAGATGCACCTGAGGACACAGTTGTTGAGATGGAACCTACAGCGGGCAGCACTATAACTGCTGACGACATGGTTGTTTTATATGTAAGCAGAGGTTCTATGTTTGCTGAAAGAATTGCTGTGCCAACAGTTACAGGATTATCTGAGGCAAAAGCAACCACTAGCATTGAGGAAGCAGGATTTTATGTTTCAAGTATTACTACTGTGTCGGGCTCATCAGCTGCCGGTACTGTAGTTACTCAAAATCCTAGCGGAGGCGCAATGAGAGACCCTGGATCAGGAATTTCTTTACAGATCTCAGATGGTTCTAAAGTAGCGGCTACAGAAGGAAGCGGCTCAACATTACCGACAGTTGCACTAAGTGAAAGCGAAAAAGTAGCTTCCGGCGGACATACACATCAATATTACATGCGTGTAGTAGCACCAAATGCAACGTCAATTGGATTTGATATGTACATTTGTAAAATATGCGGCGGCTGGTGGTATAATAATGTTAAAGATCCCGTTGCTGGATAATTAATAAGTTAACTCAATTAAAACCCA
>CAYJBO010000174.1:0-1454 GCA_964368295.1 uncultured Bacteroides sp. | reverse complement strand
ACGGAATAAGCAGTACAGAAAAAAGCCAAATTACAAATATGCGAAAAAGAATGGGCGCAGTTGTTGAAACGCCATCTATATTTTTAAGCATGAGCGCAAGAGACAATTTAAAACAGCAATACACTGTTTTAGGTATGCCCTCGTACGATGGCATCGACGACTTATTAAAACTTGTAGGCCTTGAAAACACAGGAAATAAGAACGCTAGAAACTTTTCGCTCGGCATGAAACAGCGCCTTGGCATAGCCATTGCACTTTGCGGCAACCCTGATTTTCTAGTGTTGGACGAGCCGACAAACGGCCTTGACCCACAGGGAATAATTGAAATAAGAGAACTTATTTTAAAACTGAATAGAGAAAGAAATATCACTGTTTTAATTTCCAGTCATATCTTGGGCGAGCTTTCAAAACTTGCCACTCATTTTGGCTTTATAGATAGCGGCAATATGGTTAAAGAGATGAGTGCAAAAGCATTGCAAAACGCATGCCGAAAATGTTTATACGTTGAAGTTACAAGCACAAAGGCACTTATTACAGTGCTTGATGAATTAGATTTAGAGTACCAAATTTTATCAGAAAACTCAGCTGAAATATACGCAAAAGTTAATTTATCAATTCTTAGCAACTCACTTGCAAAGCACGGCGCACAGCTAATTTCTGCCACCGAAAAAGACGAAAATTTAGAGAGCTTTTACATGAGTTTAGTTGGAGGTGGCAAACATGAATAATTTAATAAAAGCCAATTTTATAAGGCTAAAAAAAGATAAAATATTTTTTATTTTAATTGCCTTTACTTTGGGCTTTGGCCTTTACAGCACAATTGTGCCGATGATAAATATAGAAAACTTGCCGGCCGATTACACCTTTGAAGATATTTACTTCTTTTTCGCACCAGTTTTATGTGCAATAATTGCCGTTTTTTCAAGCATGTTTTTTGGCACAGAGCACAGCGACGGCGTTTTACGCAACAAAATTATTGCAGGGCAAACACGCATAAAAATATATTTAGCTAATTTATTAAGCAATATAATAGTGTCAACATTTTTTACTGTTTTATTTTTAGCTGTTGGTATGATTGCTTACAGCACTTTTGGCGGTTTTTCGCTCGGCTTTAGCACTTTAGCCGTTTATTTGTTAATAATATTGTTTTCAAACATCGTGTTTTGTGCGCTTTTCACTCTTATAGCAATGCTTTGCCAAAACAAAACGCTTATTTTGCTTATAAGCCTTGCAGTGCTTGTATTAGTTGTTATTTTTGCAACATACCTTGACAACAGTTTAAAAGAGCCTGAATTTAAACAAGGCATGGTTATTATAACAGAAGAAGGCACGCCTTATTTAACCAATGAAGACCCTACACCTAACCCACACTATATAAGCGGCACAAAGCGAACAATTTACGAGAATTTACTGGCAGCATCTGCATTTGGGCAAGTTATGAAAGTAACTTGGCT
>CAYJBO010000173.1:0-1519 GCA_964368295.1 uncultured Bacteroides sp. | reverse complement strand
CAAATGCCACAGCAGCGCCCAATGCAGCAGCCACAAGGCGCACAAATGCCACAGCAGCGCCCTATGCAGCAGCCACAAGGCGCACAAATGCCACAGCAGCGCCCAATGCAACAGCCACAAGGCGCACAAATGCCACAGCAACGCCCTATGCAACAACCACAGACACCTAGCCCGGCTGCCGCAAGCAGTATTGCCCCTAACATGGCCGAGGGTAGCGGCGTGCAGATTATCGTGCGCATGTTCCAACCGGATATGAATTTGCTAAAAGTAACTGCAAGGCAACTGTCAGAGATACCGCACATAAAGCTTAATTTATATGGCCAGAGTGGAGAAGTACTTGTAGTAATAACAGCCCAAGGCAGAACAGATACAGCTACAGAGCTAGCAGAAAATGCAGCGGCACAACTTGAGGCCGCAATGGGTGACACAGTTTACTCACAGGGTAAAAAGTCGCTTGCGTATAGCGTTATAGCGCAAATGATCAAACATGAGTTTGACATGATTGCCTCCGACGAGGACACAGGCAGAATTTTAGAAGACGAGCTTAGAAACGTGCAAAATGCTTCTAAAGTTTTTGATTTTGGCGAAAACAGCTATAAAGATGACAGGATGGCTGATAAAATAATAGATGCTTCTATAATGGACGATGAGGAGAGCGAAGACCCTGTTCAGCTCTCGTCAGACAGAAGTTTTGCCGCACAAAAATGCACAAAATCAGATTTTGGTGTTTCAATAACAGGTATCGGCACAAGTGAGACGGTTTGCATTGCTATTACTCACCGCAAACTTGTTTATATCCGCAGTGTTAAAACTTCAAAAGACGCACAAAAAGTGGCGGCGCTTACTGTGTTTGACATGTTAAGGCGCATTATTGACGGCGCGCAGATACCTTATGCACGTGTATTTAAAGCTGCCCATGAGATAGATTGGAATGAGCCGCTGTCGCAGAAAAAGGCTGGCAAATCTTCCGGTAAATCTAAAAATTTGTTAATTCCTATAATTGTAATGGTACTTGTATCAATTGCACTTGGTGTAGGAATTTGGTATATAATGCAAAACTTCATTGTGCCAGACGAGGGCTCTGTTCCTGTAGGCGGTGATACTTCGGTAGCCGAGCAAATTGACAGCGCTGAACAAGACGGGCAAACAGAAGACACTGAAGCGGACCAAACCGGCACAGACACAGTCGAGGATGATGGCGTTGTAGGAATGCCGGAAACAGCAAGCAACCAAGGCGAGGCAACAGGAGAAAATTCTGCCGTTGTACACCCCTTTGGTTAATAGCGGTGGTTTATGCAAAAAATAAAAGTTAGCGGCTGTATTGTTGCTTATAACGGTTTTGACGAAGTGGAAACTGCTGTAACCAGTGTAATAAAAAACACTGGTGGGGTAGATTTTACACTTTATGTTGTAGACAACGCCTCCCCTGATAATACAGGGCAGAGGCTGATAAATTCGCAAGCATGCGAGGGCGCAAAGATTATCTGCCTTGAAAAAAACGAGGGGTTTGGAGCAGGGC
>CAYJBO010000172.1:0-1525 GCA_964368295.1 uncultured Bacteroides sp. | reverse complement strand
CGTGCCCGTAACGCTTACCGTTGCAATACTGCTCGTAAGCGTTTTGCCCGTGCTTATTTGCGTAATGACGCAGTAATAATACTGCACATACGGACTGTTTGTCTGCAAGGCGGCGGAGCTCTGTGTCTTATAATCCATTGCAACGCCGTTATAGCCGTTTGTCAAGCTTGCATACCACTGATAAGAAAAAGCGCCCGTGCCGCTTGCCGCCACGCTTAAGGTTACAGGTGTGCCCACGGCAACGCTAGTGCTTTTTGGCTGTTTTGTTATGGCAAAGCCGCTTTGTGCGCCGCCTGTGCCCGTTTGTGTAGCGTCTGCTGTACTATTGTCGTCGTCATCTGTGTCGCTGTCACTATCTGTGTCGCTGTCGCTATTGCTCTCACTCTGAGCGGTGGGTGCATCTTCTGCGCTGTCTGCCTGCTCTTCACCCTCGGCATTGCCGTCTGTATCGGTGGTACTACTTTGGGTATTATCGTCACTTTCGCCATCGGCGCCGCTTGCCGCCTGTTGTGAAGAATTATTTGCGGCAGGCACACTTGTGGCGCCACAGCCCGTACTGCTGCAAGCCGCAAGCCCAAGGCATACCGCCAAGATAATTACTATGCTTATTATGCGTTTTATCATCATATTCCCTCACTTAATAGCGTTTTTATATTTATCATACTCAAAGTGCGCTAAAAGCACACATGTGTTTATTTATTATAACAGAAAAGTGTCATTGTTACAATGCAAAAAAGAAACATTGCAAAATGTAATGTTTTTACCCTTTTTGTCGTTTTGTCACTATTTTTATATCGCACTGTGCGTCTTGCAGTTTTGTTTTAACTCTAGACAGCAAAACCCTAAGTGAGTTGCAATTGTCTGCACTGGGGCAGCCCACACTTTTTGGTATAGGCTGTCTTCGTCTATGCGCTCTCCCTTTTTATCTATCAATATCCACAACAGCAGTAGTTCCCTTTTTGTCAGCAGTAAATCTTCGCCGTCATAGCGTGCTATTCCGCTTATATTGTCAATTTGCAACTTGCTCAAGGTGCGCATTGCCGTTTGGGATTGCAACGGGCGCAGCCTTGCCTTGTTACTTGTCAAAATAACCTGTAAATCGTATGGTTTTGTCATATAATCGTCGCCGCCCGCATTTAACCACTTTACCGCGTCGCTGTTTTCGCCCATGGCGTTTAAAAATATTATGGGGATATCGTACTTTAATTTTATCGCTTCGCACGCATTAGGCCCGCTCCTGTCGGGCAGGTCTATGTCTAATACTATTAAATCTACATGCGTGTGTTTTAGCGCCTAAATGCAATTACGCACAATAACCACGCACGTTGCCGTATGCCCACCGCTTGTTATGCTCATTTTGCTTGTCAACAAGTAAAAGTTTTTAAGATGACTTTAGGGAAAACAGTTTTACGTGTAAAACTACGATATTCATTCTCTTGCTGAGTTCTTCCACTTACAAGGGATTTATTAACAACAGTATTGTCAGAAACACTAAAAATAGCAGTCATCGCTATTCCTGCTAAAG
>CAYJBO010000171.1:0-1645 GCA_964368295.1 uncultured Bacteroides sp. | reverse complement strand
TACGCCAAAATGCCGCCGTCAACATATAAAATGTGTCCGTTTACAAAATTGCTGGCATCGCTTGCCAAAAATACGGCAGGGCCTGCTAAATCATCAGGTGTGCCCCAGCGCTCTGCAGGTGTTTTTGCCATTAAAAATTGGTCAAACGGGTGTTTTGAGCCGTCTGCCTGCGGCTCCCTTAAAGGCGCAGTTTGCGGCGTTGCTATGTAGCCCGGGCCAAGGCCGTTGCACTGAATATTAAAGCGGCCGTACTCAGAGCATATGTTTTTTGTAAGCATTTTTAGGCCGCCTTTTGCCGCCGCATAGGCGCTTACGGTCTCCCTGCCAAGCTCGCTCATCATGCTGCAAATGTTAATAATTTTGCCGTGCCCCTTTTTAATCATGCTTGGTATAACGGCTTTTGACACGATAAACGGCGCGTTTAAATCGACATCCACAACTTGGCGGAAATCGTCTGCGCTCATCTCTGTCATTGGTATGCGCTTAATTATGCCGGCGTTGTTTACAAGTATGTCGATAACGCCGACTTCTTTTTCTATTTGCGCTACCATGTTGGCAACGCCACTCTCGTCGCACACATTGCACACATAGCCGTGCGCTGTTATGCCTATCTCCTTGTATGCGGCTACGCCTTTGTCAACGTTTTCTTGCGATAAATCGTTAAAACATATAGTAGCGCCCGCCTTTGCATAAGAGCTTGCAATGGCAAAGCCTATGCCGTAGCTCGCGCCTGTAACAAGCGCTATTTTACCCTCTAGGCTAAAATTAATCATGTCTTTTTCTCCTTTATAATTTTTATTACTTCAACTCATTGCTCGGTATAGTGTCCATGTCATCAAAAGTTTGGTTCTCGCCGCCCATTGCCCAAATAAAGCTGTAACTTGTTGTGCCGCAGCCCGAGTGTATGCTCCAAGACGGGCTTATTACGGCCTCCTCGCACTTCATAACTATATGGCGTGTCTCGCTCGGCTCGCCCATTAGGTGGAACACAACGTGATCCTGTGGAAAGTCGAAGTAGGTGTAAACTTCCATGCGGCGCTCGTGCGTATGTGCCGGCATTGTGTTCCACACGTTGCCCTCGCTCATTTGTGTAAGGCCCATTGTCAGCTGGCAAGTTTGCAAAACGTCCGGGTGTATAAATTGGTTGATAACACGTTTATTTGCCGTAGCACCGTCGCCCAAAGGTTTTTTTGCGGCGTCCGCTATTGTCAAAAGTTTTGTCTCGTAGCTGCAGTGTGCAGGTGCGCTTACCATGTAAAATTTAGCCGGCTCTGCCGCATTTGCGCTTGCAAAAAGCACCTCTTTTGCGCCCTTTGTCACGTATAGGCAGTCTTTGTTTTCAAGGGTGTACTCTTTGCCGTCCACCGTAATTGTGCCCTTTGCGCCGAGGTTAAAAACGCCTAGCTCCCTGCGCTCTAAAAAGAAATCTGTGCCGAAATTAGCACGACAGTCAAGGCCTTTTTCGATGTTTACGCTCTCGTTTGTGGGCATACAGCCAAGCGTTACCATGCGGTCTACATGTGAGTAAACGCTAACTACCTCGTTTGCTACGTATAGGTTTTTAATTAAAAATTCATCCCTTGTCTGCTCGGTTGTATAGGTTTTAAAATCCCTTTGATTTGCGCTGTATCTTATATCCATTTTT
>CAYJBO010000170.1:0-1667 GCA_964368295.1 uncultured Bacteroides sp. | reverse complement strand
GGCATAAAAAACACCCTCTAGCACAAGGCTAAAGGGCGAATTTGGTGCCGAGCTTCTCGGCGGGGGCGTTGCAAAATATATGCCAATAAAACTTGGGCATAAAAAACACCCTCCAGCACAAGGCTAAAGGGCGAATTTGGTGCCGAGCTTCTCGGCGGGTTTATATGTTTTTTAATATTATTTTTACAGCATCTCTGCCATTAGCTCTTCGCGGCTCTTTATCGAGAGATATCCGGGTGCTATGTCAAACGCTGTTTTGCAACCGACAACACCCTCTTTTGCAAGTTTATATACCGCTCTTGCATAGGCGATCATAACGCTTGAAGTGAACTGCGGGTTTGAATCAAGCTTTAGGCTGTATTCTATAATATGGGTCGTGCTATCGTCGGTTTTTCCACTCCTTATAACAAAGCCGCCGTGTGGGATACTCGCATGTTTCGCTTGCAATTCTTCGGCGGATATAAAGTTAACCGTTGTATCGTAGTCTGCAAAGTAGTTTGGCATATTGACGATTTCAGCTTCAATTTTAGCCTTGTCAGCGCCATCGGCCACAACTACATAGCAATCCCTAAGGTGCTTTTCTCTTGTTGTGAGTGTCGGGTTTTCGCCGCTTCTTGCCGCCTCAACCGCCTCTTTAATAGGTATTGTGTACTGCCTTGCATCAAGCACGCCCTCAATTCTACGAATTGCATCGCTATGCCCTTGAGAAACGCCGGGCCCCCAGAAGGTGTAGTCCACACCACAAGGTAAAATAGAGTTTGAATATAGTCTGTTTATCGAGAACATACCCGGATCCCAGCCTATAGATATAGCCGAAACCTTTCCACCCTCTTTAGCAGACGCATCTACCGCTTTAAAATACTCAGGTATTTTGGCGTGGGTATCGAAACTGTCAACTGTGTTAAAAAGCTTTGAAAACAAAACGCCTTGAACAGGCAAATCGGTAGCCGAGCCACCGCAGAGAACTGCAACGTCTATGCTGTTTTTCATCTCTTGTGCTTTTTCAACCGAAAAAACCGGCACGCCAGCGGTGAGCGGCTTTAGGCTGTCGGGCGAGCGCCTTGTAAAAATCGCTACAAGTTCCATATCGGGGTTGTTGGCTATAGCTTTTTCGCAACCAACGCCAAGATTGCCATATCCAATTATCGCTATTTTTATCTTTTCCATTATATTTCCTCACTTTCATCTAGAGATATTTTACACGCAAAAGAATTTTTTTGCAACTAAAGATTTGCCCTCATTGCGCAATTTTATTGTCTAAGAGTTTGTGAGTTTAAATTTATGTGCCGACGCTTTTTGCGAGTGGGAGTTGGATGCATCGTACCAATTGGAGTATTATCATGCTGCTAACTTGCGTATATAAAATGCATATCTATAAAAAAGCACAGCGCCGCAAGCCAAACCGAAAAAAGGAGGTAGTGAGAGTGTGGCGTAATGGCTGCGCTTGGTCGTCCGCTTAAGTGCCGCCTTTCGGCGGTTGCAAACACAGACTAGCACTGCGGTGCGTCGTGTATTAGTTAATTTTCATGAATAGATAAAAAAATCGTCACCCACTTAATGAAGTGAGTGACGACGTGTCAGGGCTTTACAAAATAGATACCATTAAATTTCAGGCATAAAAAACACCCTCTAGCAAATGCTAAAGGGCGGTTTTGGTGTCGAGCTTC
>CAYJBO010000169.1:348-1700 GCA_964368295.1 uncultured Bacteroides sp. | reverse complement strand
CGTATTTACAAATGGTTTTAGTATGTTTTTTGGCTTTGCGCTTTGGTTTAAAAGCACCTCTATTTGAAGCTTAGAGTCCTTGATTTTACTCATAAAAGTTTTTACCCCGAGCGTAATGCCGGTCATTGCGTTGCCTATTATCATTCCGCTTATAGGTATTGTATATTGTGGATTAAATATGTTTTCGCCGATTACAACTGTTATAAAAAATGCAATAACTAATAGGGAAGACAGGCTTATTGAGCCTGCAATTATCATCTTAAATTTGCCGTTTAACCCTTTGTTTACACAGAGTATCCTATACACTGCAAAAATACTCATTAAAACTATATAGGTGCACACAAGAATAGGCGATGGATTGTCAAAAATATATGTCAACACATAACCTGCAATTGTCAGTTGTACGGTCATCCTTAAGCTTGCGATAAGTAGCAACTTTGTTTGATTTATTTTGCTGGCTTTCATTACTATGCCCACTATTATAAGTAGAAGATAAATTAAAGCAAGGTTTAATATGCTAATTTGTACTGCATCATTCATTAATTTTGCCCCCGGTTAAATCCACAACATTTTCTGCAAACATTTTGGCTAATTTATTATCATGGCTTATTACAATTAATGTTAAATTGTTTTCTTTAACATAAGAGACTATATTAGATAGCACCTTTACAGATAAGTTGTAATCCAGTGCAGAGGTAGGCTCGTCAAGCATAATCGTCTCGGCTTTCATCGAAAGGCATATTGCAATATAAACCCTTTGCTTTTCTCCGCCCGAAAGGTTATCACACTGTGTTTCAAGCGAGAAATAGGCCTCAGTAAGCTTTAAAAAACTCTCCATTTGCTCATCTGTCAAACATGGGTATTCACAAAAGCCGAAAAACATATTAAAGTTATCTTTAATAGTTCCACTAAATAAAAATGTGGTTTGAGATATAAGCCTTACTTCTTTTCGCAGCTCAATGCTATCAACCGAGGTTAAATCCTTATTTTTATATAAAATTTGACCATCGGTAAAATTTTCAGTCCTGTTAAACAATTTTAAAAGCGTGCTTTTTCCACAGCCGCTCTCGCCTATTAAAAAATTGATTTTTGATTTAATAACATGAATATCATCATAAAATATAAAGTTTTTAAAAACTAAATTTTTTGTTTTAAACATAATTTGCACTTGCTTTCCCACTTATTTAAATGTATAATATTATTATCGAAGGCGGATAACGAATATCAATATCGTATTTCGATATTGATATGATAGCACAAGGAGAAATAAAATGCAAGACCCTATTTTAAGAAAACTATTTTTAGGATTTATACAAGTACATATATTGCATCATGCAAAAAAAGAGCCCGTA
>CAYJBO010000169.1:0-338 GCA_964368295.1 uncultured Bacteroides sp. | reverse complement strand
TATGGCTCTTTTATGATTGAAGAACTTAAATCTCACGGTTATGAAATTAGCCCGGGGACACTTTATCCAATTTTTCACAGCTTAGAAAAGGCGCAATTGCTGACAGTTGAGAGCCGAAATGTTGAGGGCAAACTTAGAAAGTATTATGCAATTACCGAAAAAGGTGAAAAAGTGCTAAAAGAGGCAAAAAGAAAAATTAAGGAGCTTACAGGCGAGCTTTAAATGCCATAAAAACAACCTGCAACTAAAAAATAAGTTGCAGGTTGTTTTTATAACTCTCATCGCTATCTATATTTATTAACCGCTATTATGGCTAAAACTATTTTTAAAGTCTTATG
>CAYJBO010000168.1:0-1752 GCA_964368295.1 uncultured Bacteroides sp. | reverse complement strand
CATTGCAGCAGACACAGCTAAAAAAGCTACGGCTTATGCAGCTGAAGTGTGCAGTGCAGCTGCGGCTGTTGATGCTGGTATAGCTGATTTTGCAGTTGATGCAACTGCACTTCGTGCAAGTGTTGCATCTTGTGTTGAAATGCTTTGCACAAAAAGGGTACAGCGTTTACCGAAAAAACACGGCAATATGTCGCTGTAATTTTGTGAATATAGTACCAAAAAATATATTTATTATATTAATGTACATTATTAATATAGTAAATACTAAAAAAATAATAATTAACTTTTAAACAATTTGGGAGGTCAACTAATGAAATCTTATAATATTACAGTAAACGGTACTGCTTACAGCGTTACTGTTGAAGATGCAGCAAACGGCGCAGCTCCTGTAGCGGCAGCACCGGTTGCAGCTGCAGCTCCTGTAGCAGCGGCACCGGCAGCAGCCGCAGGCGCTGTTACAGTTACTGCACCAATGCCAGGCAACATTTTGGACGTTAAAGTAGCACAGGGCGCAAGCGTAAAAGCTGGCGATGTTCTTTGCATACTTGAGGCTATGAAAATGGAAAATGAGATTAAAGCACCGCAGGATGGAACAGTAGCTTCTGTAAACTGCAAAAAAGGCGATGTAGTTAACGCCGGCGACGTTCTCATCTCCATGAACTAATTTAAAATTGAGGTGAAATATTTTGGCAAATAAACCGGTAAAAATTACTGAAGTTGCTCTTCGCGACTCTCATCAATCGCTTATAGCCACACGTATGACAATGGAAGAAATGTATGAAATTTTGCCTATTATGGACGAAATTGGCTATTTCTCTCTAGAGTGCTGGGGCGGTGCAACGTTTGATTCTTGCATACGCTTTTTAGATGAAGATCCATGGGAGCGTTTACGCACATTGCGTAAAAACTGCCCTAAAACAAATTTACAAATGCTTTTCCGTGGCCAAAACATGCTTGGCTACCGCCACTATGCAGACGATGCTGTTGAGTACTTTGTACAAAAATCAGTTGCTAACGGTATAGACATTTTGCGTATTTTTGATGCGCTTAATGACCCGCGCAACCTTGAGACAGCTATTAAAGCGGCAGTTAAAGAGAAGGCTCACGTTCAAGGCTGTATAAGCTATACATTAAGCCCGGTACATGACAATGCCTACTTTGCAGACTATGCTAAAACACTTGAAAATATGGGTGCACACAGCATTTGTATCAAAGACATGGCAGGTCTTTTAACTCCTTATTCAACATACGAGCTTGTAAAATCTTTAAAAGAGTCTATAAGCATACCTGTTGATATCCACAGCCACTACACATCAGGTCTTGCATCAATGTCTATATTAAAAGGTATTGAGGCAGGCGCAGATATTATTGATACAGCTATAAGCCCATTGTCGCTTGGCACAAGCCACATGCCGACAGAGAGCCTTGTTGCTGCATTACAAGGCACTGAGTACGACACAGGCCTTGACCTTAAAAAACTTGATACAGTTCGTGCTCACTTTGCAAAATTGCGTGAGAAGTATCTGTCATCGGGCCAACTAAGCCCAAAAATGCTTGGTGTTGATGCTAACACATTGCTATACCAAGTGCCGGGCGGCATGCTTTCTAACCTATTAAAACAGCTTAAAGATGCAGGCAAAGAAAACCAACTTGAAGATGTTTTAAAAGAGATTCCCCGCGTGCGTGAGGACTCGGGCTATCCACCACTTGTTACACCTACAAGCCAAATTGTTGGCACACAAGCTGTGTTTA
>CAYJBO010000167.1:0-1823 GCA_964368295.1 uncultured Bacteroides sp. | reverse complement strand
ACTTAATGGCAGTATTAGCAGAAAAACTTTAAATTAACCCTCTTTTTTTGCACGGCCAGCCATAATTGTCTCAGCAATGCTCTTAGGAACATCGATGTAGTGGCTTGGCTCCATCGAATATTGGCCACGACCTTGTGTTTTGCTGCGTAGGTCTGTTGCATATCCGAACATGTTTGAAAGAGGTACGTGTGCGTCAATTTGCTGAGAACCGCTTCTTGCCTCAGTGCCTTGAATTTGGCCACGGCGTGAGTTAACATCGCCAATAACGTCGCCCATGTATTCATCAGGAACGATAACAGCAACTTTCATGATAGGCTCTAGGATAACGGGATCAGCTTTTCTTGAAGCCTCTTTAAATGCCATAGATGCGGCAATTTTAAATGCCATCTCTGAAGAGTCAACCTCATGGTAAGAACCATCGTAAAGTGTTACCTTAACGTCAACAACTGGGTAGCCGGCAAGTACGCCTGCCTGCATTGCACCCTGAATGCCTTGGTCTACCGGGTTAATATACTCTTTTGGTATAGAGCCACCAACAATAGCGTTAACGAACTCGTAACCTTTACCTGCCTCGTTTGGCTCAACCTTAATTTTAACGTGGCCGAACTGACCTTTACCACCTGATTGACGAGCATATTTTGTATCCTGGTCAACACTGCGGCGGATAGTCTCACGGTAAGCAACTTGAGGTGCACCAACGTTTGCCTCTACCTTAAACTCACGCAAAAGGCGATCGACGATAATTTCAAGGTGAAGCTCACCCATACCTGCGATGATTGTCTGACCTGTCTCCTCGTCGGTGTAAGTTTTAAATGTAGGATCTTCCTCTGCAAGTTTTGCAAGGGCGATACCCATTTTTTCTTGGCCGGCTTTAGTTTTAGGCTCGATAGCAACGCGGATAACTGGCTCTGGGAACTCCATGCTCTCAAGGATAACCGGGTTTTTCTCGTCGCAAAGTGTGTCGCCTGTTGTTGTATTTTTTAGGCCAACAGCAGCCGCAATATCGCCTGCGTAGCAAACCTCAATGTCCTGACGGTGGTTTGCGTGCATTTGAAGTATACGACCCATGCGCTCACGGTTATCTTTAACAGAGTTGTACACAGTAGAGCCTGCGCTTACTGTGCCGGAGTACACACGGAAGAAGCAAAGTTTACCAACGTAAGGGTCGGTAGCGATTTTAAATGCAAGTGCTGAAAACGGCGCTGCATCGCTTGATTCGCGTGTCTCTTCCTCTTCTGTGTCTGGGTTAACGCCTTTAATATCCTCAATGTCGGTAGGTGCCGGCATGTAGTCAATAACTGCGTCTAACAATTTTTGTACACCCTTATTTTTGTAAGATGTACCACAAACTACAGGGATAATTTGGTTGTCTATTGTAGCTTTGCGCAAAGCAACTTTCATCTCGGGCACTGTTATCTCTTCGCCCTCAAGATATTTCATCATAAGTTCTTCGTCGCTCTCTGCAATAGCCTCTACCAATATATCGCGGTATTCTTGTGCTTTTGCTTTCAAGTCTTCTGGTATTTCCTCTACACGGATGTCTTTGCCAAGATCGTCATAATAAACGTCGGCTTTCATCTCTAGCAAATCGATAATACCTTTAAACTCCTCTTCAGCGCCGATAGGTAGCTGAATGGGAATAGCGTTTGCTTTCAAGCGGTCTTTAACCATGCCCAAAACTCTATAAAAGTCTGCACCCATGATGTCCATTTTATTAACGTAAATCATGCGGGGAACACGGTATTTGTTAGCTTGATGCCAAACAGTCTCAGACTGAGGCTCAACACCGCCCTTAGCGCACATAACTGTAACGCTACCATCCA
>CAYJBO010000166.1:0-1829 GCA_964368295.1 uncultured Bacteroides sp. | reverse complement strand
CTTTAAAAAAAGCAGACTTAACAGTCTGCTTTTTTTGCGTTATAGCGCATTAAATTAGGCGGCGAAGTGCACCCCACCGGCGGCGTGGGTGGCAAAGGCAAGACCAAAGGCGCTAGGGTGGTGTGGGCCCGATTGGGTTTTAGGTATATTAGTTAGTTGATAACTAAGATTTAAAGATGAAAACACAAATCCCAGTAAAATATTAAACGAGAAAAAGGTTAATATTTTACATTATACTTTTTGGTTTTGACAGCTAACCTTTAGTTGCCTCATGTGCTTTAATAAAACGTCATATTCTGAAAAAATTTTCGTGTATACTTCTTCTACAGGGCGCGAAATGATATCGAGCTTTTCTTGTAAAGCCGTATAGTTGTCGACAATTATTTTCACTATTTGTGCATCAATTTGATTTTTTTGTGCCATGTCCTCTAAGATGGAGATAGTTTTTTTCCAGTCGTACTTGCCTTTGTAGCTCCTCTGGCTAATTAGCGCACTTGTAATATCTGCTATTGCAACAATACGCATTTCTGTAGTAAGTTGCTCTGCGCAAAGGCCCTTAGGGTAGCCCGTGCCGTCTAGTTTTTCATGATGATTTACAGCAAAATCTATGATGTCTTGATCAAATAAGTCCTTTAATATTTCCTCGGTATATGCAGAATGTGTGCGCATAATTGTCATTTTATCACTGTCGAGCTTACCTCTAAATTCTAAAATAGATTCAGGTATGGCAATTTTGCCAATGTCGTGTAAGAGTGCACTGTAGTACAGTTTTTCAAGCACCTCATTTGGCAAATTTAGTTTTTCGCCCAAAAACACACTAATTGTAGTAGTATTTACAGAGTGTAGCATGGTAACAGGGCTTTTAAATTCCATGGAATAAATTATCATTTTTAAATATTTTACTAGGTCATCAGAGGTTAAATCGAGTGAATCCAACATACTATCAGACCATTTTTTTGAATCAGAAGCAAAGCTGTCCTCACATAATTCTTTAGTATCCACTAATTTTTTAAAGGCATCAAGATATTTATTGTCGATATGATTAGATTTTGCTATGTTAGAGCAAAGCACACTAAAAGAATTGGTTGTTAGCGTGCCAACATCAATCTTATCGGCAAGATTTATAAGCTGTGCATAAGCAGTTACAGCAGGGTCAACATCGCTCATTAACCCTAAAGGCGTATGATGGTATAGCACGGCCTCACAATTCTCTGTGATAGGCGTTAAATACTTTAGAAAAAGATAGCCATAAACAGAGTGCTCATCCGCATCGGCTGTCTCAAATTTCAAAAGATTATTAATGTCTTCAGTTTTATAAGCCCCTATATCGTGGAAAATGCTCATGAGGTAGAGGGTTGAAGGGTTAAAGTGAGTGCTGTCGTCGAGTTCTTCCATTATTTTAGCGGCAATGTACGCAACTCGCTCACCATGACTTATAAGTCGTTCATCGAAAAAGCGCAACGCTTTAGAGCACAAAAGAACTATTTTATTTCCGCACTTTAGTGTAGCCATAGTTAATTTTTCCTTACAATATATTAAAAGTTACAGTGTTTTGTGATGTGAAAATGAGAAATATATACTTATACTTAGTATACCACAGCACGTGCATAAAGTCACTAAACAATAAAGTTATAAAGATTACAAGAGAATAACAGTAAAAGAAAGATAAAAAATATTGCTAAAAGTGGACATATATCTTTACATATTATAAAAAATATATTATAATAATATAGTTGCATTACAAATAGTTTTGTGGCTGCCCTAAGTGGGGTGAAATAAATATATGCGCCATTAGCTCAGTTGGCTAGGGCGCACAGCGAGAAGTAAGG
>CAYJBO010000165.1:0-1864 GCA_964368295.1 uncultured Bacteroides sp. | reverse complement strand
AAACAGCTCCAATCTTTGCGGCATATTTAGTGGGCAACACCACAGACAATAGCACCGCCGTTATTATTTGAAAATTAAGGTAGCGTACAAATAAGTTATGGCTTGTCGGTTGTCGTAATTGGTTTTTGCTTGTTTTTTTGTTTTTCAATGTACGGTTTTAGCTTGTTCTGCGCCCAGTTTTCTTTTACGGCTTGCTTTGCCCTTGCTACTGCAAGCGCATTTGGAGGTACGTCGCCCGTAATTGTGCTGCCTGCCGCAACGTATGCACCGCTGCCTATATTTACCGGTGCTACAAGGCTGGTAGAGCAGCCTATAAATGCATAGTCGCCCACACTGCAGCGGCTCTTCTTTTCGCCGTCATAGTTTGCAACGGCAACGCCACAGCCAAAGTTGCAGCCCTTGCCAACGTCGCTATCGCCCACATATGTAAGGTGGCTTACGCTTGTGCCCTCGCCAATAGTGCTGTTTTTTACCTCTACAAAATCGCCAAGGTGCACGTTTTCGCCTATAACGCTGTCGGGCCTTATGTGTGTAAACGGCCCTATGTTTGCGCCGCTTTTTATTGTGCAATCACGCCCTTGGCTGGCGTTAAAAATAACGTCTTCGCCAACTGTTGCGTTTTGCAACAGGCTGTTTGGCCCTATAACGCTGCCCTTGCCTATTTTAGTATTACCTTTTAATATAGTGCCCGGCATAATTGTTGCGCCTGCCTCTATAGCAACTTCATCATCAATTAAAATGCCGCTATCGCTTAAAAACAAAACGCCGTTTTCAACATGCTTTTCAATGCACTTTAAAAACGATTGCTTTATATCATTGTAGCGTTTTAGGTTGTCTGTCAATGCAACGCACCCCTTTAGTTTTTATATAAATGTATAGTTTTAGTATAAAACTTATGTGTAATTTTTGCAATAGATAAATTAATTTTAAGCACTTTTTTGCAATACAAAGTTAACTATAAATAAAAAAAATAAAAAAATAGCGTTAAAAATAATTTTTTATAAGCTTTTTTGCTTTTTACACTAGCATTTTGTGTGCACTTTTGTTATAATATTGTGTGCAAATGTTAAAATTTTCACGCAATTGACATTGTGATTATTTTAAGCTAACACTTGCTTTTGATTTATCACAACTGTAAATAATTTTTGGAGGTAATTTAATTTGAGCAAAAAATATGTTTATCTATTTAGCGAGGGCAACGGCACAATGCGTGAGCTCCTCGGCGGCAAAGGCGCTAACTTGGCAGAGATGACATCTCTTGGCCTACCTGTACCACAGGGTTTTACAATTTCTACTGAGGCTTGCACACGTTACTACGACGACGGCAAAAAAATTGACACATCAATTGAAAACGAGATAATGGAAAACATCACAAAGATGGAAGAGGTTGTTGGCAAAAAATTTGGCGACAAAGAAAACCCACTTCTTGTTTCTGTTCGCAGCGGTTCACGCGCATCTATGCCCGGCATGATGGATACAATCCTAAACCTTGGCCTAAATGACGAAGTTGTTGAAGTGCTTGCAGAGAAATCGGGCAATGCACGCTGGGCGTACGATTGCTATCGCCGTTTTATCCAAATGTACTCCGACGTTGTTATGGAAGTTGGCAAAAAATACTTTGAAGAGCTAATCGACGAGATGAAAGAGGCAAAAGGCATAACAGCCGACACTGACCTAACAGCCGACGATTTGAAAAAACTTGCAGAACAATTTAAGTCTGAATATAAAAACAAAATCGGCAAAGACTTCCCGTCTGACCCGAAAGAGCAACTAATGGGCGCAGTTCAAGCTGTTTTCCGCAGCTGGGATAACCCACGTGCTAACTACTACCGCATGCAAAACGAAATTCCTTACAGCTGGGGCA
>CAYJBO010000164.1:0-1884 GCA_964368295.1 uncultured Bacteroides sp. | reverse complement strand
GCTGTAAGGGAGGTTTTAAAATGAATAAAGTTCACGTTAAAACCGGTGACAATGTCAAAATTATCAGCGGTAAAGACGTCGGAAAAACCGGCAAAGTGTTACAAGTTTCACCCAGCGAGGGCAAAGTTATCGTTGAGGGACTTAACATTATGATTAAGCACGTCAAACCTCGTCGCCAAGGCGAGCAAGGCGGCAAAGTTGAGGCAGAAGGCGCGCTTTACGCATGCAAAGTTATGCCGGTTTGCCCTAAGTGCGACAAAGCCGTGCGCACAGGCAGAGTTATTAAAGACGGCAAAAAAGTACGCGTTTGCAAAAAATGCAACGCTGAATTTTAAGTAAGGAGAGGTAAATAACAAATGGCAAGATTAAAAGAGACATACGCCAAGGAAATTGCACCTGCTCTTATGAAAAAATTCGAATATAAAAGCGTAATGCAAATTCCTAAAATAGACAAAGTAGTCATTAACGTTGGCTGCGGCGAGGCTAAAGAGAACGCTAAACTTATGGATAGCGTAATTGCAGACCTTGAGAAAGTTACAGGCCAAAAGCCGGTTATATGCCGCGCTAAAAAGAGCGTTGCTAACTTTAAATTGCGCGAGGGTATGCCCATAGGCGCAAAAGTTACACTAAGAGGCGAGAAAATGTATGAGTTTGTTGACAGATTCTTCACAATTTCACTGCCCCGCGTGCGTGACTTCCGTGGAATTAACGGCAACTCGTTTGACGGACGTGGCAACTACAGCTGCGGCATCAAAGAACAGCTTATCTTCCCGGAGATAGACTATGACAAAATAGATACTGTGCGCGGCATGGATATCTGCTTTGTTACTACTGCTAAAACAGACGTTGAGTGCAAAGAGCTATTAAAGCTTATGGGCGCTCCGTTTGCAAACTAAGGGAGGGTATGAAATTTGGCTAAGACAAGCATGAAAGTTAAACAGCAATTGGTGGCAAAATTCAGCACCCGTGCATACAACCGTTGCAAAATCTGCGGCAGACCACATGCGTATTTGCGCAAATATGGCGTATGCCGTATCTGCTTTAGAGAATTAGCATACAAAGGTCAAATTCCCGGCGTTAAAAAAGCAAGTTGGTAATTTACCAATTGTATGTAAATTTATTAAAAGCAATTAAGATTTTAAAAGCAATAACTAAGGAGGTTAGTGGCCATGCATATTACAGATCCTATAGCAGACTTGCTAACAAGGGTACGTAACGCCAGCAGTGCCAAACACCCTTCTGTTGACATTCCCGCATCTAACTTGAAAAAAGCTATCGCAAACATTCTTGTAGAAGAGGGCTATGTGAAGGGCGTTCAGTCAATAGAGGACACAAAGCAAGGCGTTATACGTGTTACACTTAAGTACACAAAAACTGGTGCACCTGTTATTTCAGGTTTGCGCCGTGTATCAAAACCGGGCTTGCGCATATACACAAATTGTGAGGATATGCCAAAAGTTATGAAGGGTCTTGGTACAGCTATTATATCAACATCTAAAGGCGTTATGACAGACAAAGCAGCACGTGCACAAAACGTGGGCGGCGAAGTTTTAGCCTTTGTTTGGTAAGAAAGGGGCAAGAAGACAATGTCGAGAATAGGAAGAAAACCCATCGTCATTCCGGCTGGCGTTGAAGTTAAAATAAGCGACAACGTGGTGACCGTGAAGGGCCCCAAAGGCACTTTAAATTCCGTCATCAGCCCTTTGATGCAAATCAAAGTGGAGAATGGTGAACTTACAGTAGCCCGCCCGAACGATGACAAGCAAGCACGCAGCTTGCACGGCCTTTCACGTACACTTATAAGCAACATGATTGTAGGTGTTACAGAGGGCTTTAAAAAAGAACTTGAGATTCAAGGCGTAGGTTACCGTGCAGCAAAACAAG
>CAYJBO010000163.1:0-1901 GCA_964368295.1 uncultured Bacteroides sp. | reverse complement strand
AAATTATAGCATTATAATTTAATAATGGTAATAAAATTCATGACTCAAAGTTGCATTTACGCCAATTTCAGTAACCCAAAGGTTGCTGCCCGCATTCCAACCATTAGCGGCAGGATTCGGATTTCCATCAGCTACTTCAATTTTTCCGGTATCCACATCAACCCTAAAAATAAAGTTCTGATCTTTCCCTGCTTCGGACAACGCCCCTACGCTACTTCCTTGAGAAATAATTGCTTCTATCTCATTTTCAAGATTATCTGCCAAAGAAAGCCCGTTAGAATGCTTTGCCCCTTGTATGCCGGAGTCATAAGCAGCTCCAACATCTATAGCTTGGCCACCACTAGCAGTTAGCCAGCCCACTCTTATCAAGGCGTCAGAAGGAATTTCATTTCGCGGATCTATAATCGCCGCCAAAGTCGCATCCATAATTGATGTAGCAACCTGAAGATCGTTAGACTGTCTTGAACGCTCTACATATGCAGTATACTGAGGCGCAAGAACTGCCGCCAATACAACTATTATTGCAACAACTATAATAAGTTCGACCAAGGTAAAACCTTTGTTATTGCTGTTGTTAATATTTTTTATTTTAAACATTTTAACTCCTTTATTATTCATGGCTACCCTTTTAGGCCCATATCAAGCCATTCTTGAGGTATACCTGTTATTGCTCCAGTTGAGGAGTTTATTGTAAAAGTAAAGTCAGTTTCTAAAGCAACTTTAGATTCTCCGAGCTGTCCTACCCATTTATCAGTTGCTGATGCATCATACCATCCCATAATTTCAAGTAGAGGATCTCTCATGTTATCCCTTATTAGTGAAAAATAAGAAACTACATCAGGGGAGACATCGATAGTACCGTCACTCCTCCATCCCACAACAGTCGTATCATCATCCACCGAGTGCCAAGTAACGGTAAAGTTTGTACCGGAAGGCAATTCGTTTTGCGGGTCATTCATTACCGCCGTAGTTGCTCTCATAATTTGTGTTGCAACTTGAATATCATTTGCTTCGCGACTTCTTTCAACATACTGCAAGTATTGTGGAGCTAAAACTGCCGCTAAAACTGCTATTATTGCCACCACTATAATTAGTTCAACAAGGGTAAATCCCTTATTTGATTTTTTATTACTAATCATTTGATTCACCTCCTTTGTTCACATTATATAATATAAGATATCGCCCATAAAGTCAAGGATTATATACTAAATGCAAAAGTAGTAAATTGAACGGCTCATGGTTTTTCAAGCTGCCAAATCATATTACTGAATTGCAAAAAAATGTTAGTAATATTATGCCTCAACGACTAACACTTTTATTCATTTTGTTATTTTTTGACACTATCTAGCATATTTTCGATGATAATTCAATATTTACGAGTAGATCACTTCAAAAAATATGCACGGCAGCACTGATAAGCTTTATTTTAACTTTAACTCTTACAATTTTGTAAGTATTGTTGACCTTGCAGCTTTAAGATGTTAAAATAAATACATAGTTAAAATAAAATATTAAAACAGAATGATCGAAAGGAAGAATTATATGAACAACCTAAAAAAAGAATGGACCAAGCCTGAAATAGAGTCTCTTGAAATTAACGACACAATGAACAACGGTTTAAATAATGGTAATGGCAATGGATATGGCCATTGCAACCACAATGGTATACCAGGTATTGGCCTCGGTCATGATAAGTATGACTACACCATGTGTTCCTAATTTTTAAATAATAACTATAGTTGTCACATTAAGGTTTAGTTCCTTAATGTGACATTTTTTATTTTAGCCCATTATAATATTTTCCTACATTAAGCATAGTTTTATGTTTACGAAGACTGAATTGTGCAAAGTAAGGGAGGAGTTGCGCTCCTCTCTTACTTTCTATTATGTTATTTTTTAAC
>CAYJBO010000162.1:0-1958 GCA_964368295.1 uncultured Bacteroides sp. | reverse complement strand
AAAATATTTGCAAAACCGTTTATAGAGGCTATCGGCGTTTTAAATTCATGCGAAAAATCGTTGATGAAATTTTGCTTTAGCATTTCTGTGCTTGCAAGTTCCTTTGTCATTATGTTAAACGAATGTACAAGTTCAATAATTTCATTAGGCGAATTTTTTGGTGCTACTAATTGCATAGAAAAATCCCCTTTTGCCACATCCTCCATCGATTTTTGAAATTTTCTAAGTGGTTTAAGCTGCGCACTTGAAAACCAGTATGCAATAAAAGCCATAAAAATAATAAACCCCGATAAAAACAGTAAAAAAGCAGGCCTATTAAACGGCAATTGCAATATTCTACTGATAGCCTCGCTTAAATCATTTTCAAATATAATCGCTAAAATCAGTGTTGTTATTACAAAAGTAAACATAAATGCTATAAATAGCGTGCCCACTGTGAATATAATTTGGAAGTTTTTTTTGAAAATTTTATTCATACTTCACCGCCTTGTAGCCAAGTCCTCTAATTGTCATAATTTCAAACTCTTTTATATGTGATAGTTTTTTGCGAAGCCTATTCACATGAACATTTATTGTGTTATCGTCAGTTTCTGTGTCCATGCCCCAAACTTCGTCCATAATTTGCAAGCGTGTGAAAATTTTGTTTGGGTATGAGAGTAGTTTAAATAACAGCATAAATTCCTTTGGAGGAAGTTCAATGCTCTCGTTTTTATCGGTTACGGTTAAGCTGTCGTAATCTACAAGCACACTGCCCACCGTTATTTGTTTGCTTTTATTAATTTTTGCACGGCGCAAAAGTGCCGTTATTTTTAGCAGTAGTTCTTCCTCATCAACAGGCTTTGTCATATAATCGTCCGAGCCTACGGAGTACCCGCGCTTTTTATCCTCTATATATGTCTTTGCGGTGAGCATTAAAACAGGCATTTCATACTGTGCCTCTCGCAGAGATTCCACAAATTCAAAGCCATCCATATTAGGCATCATTATGTCGCAAATAATAAAGTCTACACTTTGCTTTTCTATAATGTCCCACGCAAGCAAACCATCGCCTACTGTATATATATTATATCCATTAGTCACAAGCAACGCTTCTAAAAACTTGCGTGTAGATAAATCATCTTCTACTATTAATATATTAATCATAGCCTACTCCTTTTTAAAAATGCTCTTTAAAGCGTTTTATTATTTAACAACATAATACATTTAAATTATAAACTGAATATAAACAAAATTACAAGCTTTGTTTATATTCAGTTTATTTTGCGTGTGTATAATTGCCACATAGCTTAAACGGGAAAGGTGATTACACGAAATGAAAACTAAACCAAATAACAAAAAGAAAACCATATTTATAGCACTTGCCACCGCAGTAGCACTTACAGTTGCGTTACTTATTATTCCATATAATTCAAGCGCAAGTGCCGAGACTCAATCAGGCGAGCAAAATTCCGCTTTACTTGTAGATACATTAACACTTAATAACGACTACATGGCAATTGAAAGCGAATTTGCCGGCACTATAATTTCAAAAAACACAGTTAATGTAATTTCAACAGCAACAGGAATGGTGGAAGAAGTATATATTACCCCCGGCACTTATGTTGAAGAAGGCACAGAACTTTTTAGAATAAATGACGATGCCGCACAGCTAAGTTTAGATAAAGCAGAGGCGGCATACAGTCAAGCGGCGATGGCGGCAGAGGCTTCAATCACAACAGCGGAGCGTGGCGTAATTACCGCTGAGTCAAGCCAAAACACGCTTACAATACAAAGAGATAACACAAACGCAGAACTGCAAGCAGTAGTTGATACAGCACAGGCAGCAGTAAACACAGTAAATGCGGCAAAGCCTGTTGATGCACCGCTTCCGCTTGAAGCAGATTTTGACGCTGACACAAGTGGTACATTAGATGCCAATGAACAAGCACTATTTGATGCTGAAGTAGCCAGAGTTAATG
>CAYJBO010000161.1:0-2016 GCA_964368295.1 uncultured Bacteroides sp. | reverse complement strand
TGCCTCTTGTGTGGCTAATATGTGTGTATTTCAACTTTTTAAACCATATGTATGCAACATTTGTACATTGTAAGTTGTATGCTGCGGTATTATAATTTAATGTATAAATATTTTATTGCAAACTGCTTAAAACGCTATATTTGCAAACAAAGAAGGGTTGTTTATCATGGTAAATTCACAGGTGATCACAGAAAATATCGAGCGTCTTATCAGCTTCGGTTTGCAACATTCTCTCATACAAGATGACGATGAATATGTTGCGAGAAACACCCTGCTTTCCATAATGCACTTACAAGAGCCATGTGGCGATGAGACAAGGCAGGCTATATTTGAAGAGCGCTGCCCAAACACGCCTACAAAGATACTTGACGCCCTGCTTGACGAGGCGGCAAAAGCAGAGCTTTTTGACAACGAAGTGTTGGCACTGCGCATTAACTTTGAGACAAAGCTTATGGGCGCACTTATGCCAAGGCAGAGCGAGCTTGCGAGAAAATTTAAAGATACATACGAAAAAGAGGGGCCAAGGGCCGCCACAAATATGTTCTATGATCTGTGCATTAAATCAAACTACATACGCACAGCGCAAATAGAAAAAAACATCAAATGGGACTACACGGGCAAGTACGGCGCACTTGAGATTACAATTAACATGACAAAGCCCGAAAAAGACCCAAAGACCATAGCGCTCGAGCGCTTACAGCCGTCTTTCGGCTACCCAAAATGCATGCTTTGCATTGAAAATATAGGCTACGAGGGACGAGTAAACTTCCCAGCAAGGCAAACGCACAGGGCGGTGCCCATAGATATGTGTAACGAGCAGTGGTATTTGCAATACAGCCCATACGTGTACTACAACGAGCACTGCATTGTTTTTAGTAAAAAGCACGAGCCCATGACGGTTTCTCCACGTGCTTTTGAGCAAATATTTGATTTTGTAGACACGTTTAACCACTACACCTGCGGAAGCAATGCAGATTTGCCCATTGTTGGCGGCAGCATACTTAGCCATACACATTTTCAGGGCGGAAATTACGTTTTCCCCATGCACAGAGCAAGCGTTTTACAGCAGTATGCCCACATAGACTATCCCTTTATATCGATCGAAAACATAAACTGGCCAATGGGCACACTTCGTATTAAATCTGCCGACAAAGCGCAAATTTTAAAGTTTGCTTGCCATGTGCTTGACACATTTAGAGACTATACCGACGAGGCGGCCGACATAATTGCGTACACGGACGGCGAAAATGGCAGGACACCGCACAACACAATAACGCCAATACTGCATTTTGACGAGGCCGACGGAGAATACATTTTTGACCTTGTGCCGAGAAATAACCGAACAAGCGACGAGCACCCTGACGGAATTTTCCACCCACACGCCGAGATACACCACATAAAAAAAGAAAACATAGGCCTTATAGAGGTAATGGGGCTTGCGATTTTGCCCTCTAGGCTAAAAGAGCAAAGTGCGGTCATATGCAGCGTATTAAGTGGCAAAGCAAGCGCGCAAAAGGCAAAAGAAGATATGCCCGAGCACGCTGATTGGATTGATTACCTTGTAGAGAAATACGGCACAGTATTAAGCCCTAACGGCGCAGAGCAGGCAGTTAAACAAGAGATAGGCGCAAAGTTTGAGACATGTCTAGAGCATGCCGGCGTTTTTAAGCCGACACAGGACGGCCAAAAGGCGTATGAGAGATTTATGTTGAGCCTTGGCTGTTGCAGGCGAGGTTAGTACTTTTAAGCAAACAATTTACACTAAAGGCATATAACTTTTTTATAGGGTTTTCTATTTTTTTATTAATTATTGCTTAAAATAGTGCGTTTTTATTGTGTTTTATTAAAAATTTTAGCGTTAAAACGCTATTTATACAAAAACACACAAACTTTTTAAATAAAGTATTGACAAGCTGTAAAAATAGTATTATAATAATTAGGCACCTGTATTCATGGTGCTTTATGGCGGTATAGCTCAGTTGGCTAGAGCATTCGGTTCATACCCGGAGTGTCAGC
>CAYJBO010000160.1:0-2023 GCA_964368295.1 uncultured Bacteroides sp. | reverse complement strand
AAACGGCTGATAAAGAAGCTTCTATACTCTCGCTTGTGTCGGATATTACGCTTATATTAATACCGTCATTTACGGCTAAGCTGTTATCGATTTCCTTGTATATTTCTTCCGACAGCTTAACCAAGTCGGCATCCTGCTCTGCTGTGATTTCTACCGATATATTAGAAGTGCCATTATACCTACTGATAGAGGTTATCAAATCGGTTTTTAGCGATACGCTCGCTACGTCACCGAGTGCTATAATACCCCTTGAGGGTGTAGTTATTGGTGTGTTTTTAAGTTCTGCAAGAGTCTGCGTTTCAGAGCTTGAAAATACGCTTATCTCTTGGTCGCCCTGCGTTACACTGCCTGCCGGTATTGTGTAGTTTGCGGCCTGTATAGCCTGCGAAATAGTGTCTGCCGATACTCCGTAAAGGCTTAATTTTTGCTCGTCTAAGGTGACGGATATATAGCCCTCGCTACCGCCTTGAATATTCACCTCGGCAACGCCGCTTATTGTCGAGATATTCGGCATTAATACCGAGGTTGCAAAGGCGAGTACGTCTGCGTTTGTGTCGGAGATTAGGGAAAGTGTCATTGCGGCATCGGTAGAGTTTGCTGCTTTTATTATGGTGGGCTCGCTTACTCCGTCGGGAAGTGCGACACTATCTAATTGCGCCTTTAAATCCATGTACACTTCGTCAATGTCGGTGTCATAATCTAAGGTGAACACAACAAAGGATTGGTTTTCTATCGAAGTTGTCGTTACACCTTGATAACCGGGCAATTTTTGCCCAACTTCTTCAATGGGTTTTGACACCGTTTCATCAATAACATCGGCGTCTGCGCCTACATAAATGGTAGAAACAAGCAGGGCAGGAAACTCCATTGCAGGCATATAGCCAAGTTTAAAGTTAGTCAGTGACGATACCGTAAAAACTATTAGTGTTATCAGCAATAAAAAAACCGAAACAGGTCTTTTTAAAGCAAGCTTAGTTATTTTCATCTACAATCTCCTCTGGTGCTTCTTCTGTGGGATTATTTATATCGCTAACGGCCATGCCGTGGCGCAAACTCTCCGACCAACTGGTGATAATCACATCATTTTCAAAAAGTCCGTCCACTATCTCTACATTTTCGTGGTTATACTCGCCGAGTGCAACAGCAGTTTGAGTTGCAATGCCGTCTTTTATTACATATACATAGGTTTTATCGGCTGAAAATTGCAGTGCGCTGTATGGAACTATTATGGAGTTTTCAACATTGCCGCGCTCTGCCGATACTTTTACTGTTGTGTTTAAAGGCAACTCGTCAATATTTGCATCAACATCTGCAATAATAACGTATAATTTTGTTTGAGAACTTGCTACAGGTGCTATTTCATCAATAGTGGCGCTGTAAGAATTGCCGTTTGAAATAACGCTGACACCTTGGCCAACAGTAAGCACGTCTTTTACGCTCTCGCTCACGCTGAATTGCACTTGTAAATTTTCATGGTCGGAGATACTGCAAGCTACCACAGAGGGCGAGGCCATGCCGCCTACTGTTACATTCATAAAATCAATAGTGCCGGAAATAGGTGCAGTTACCGTATATTGCTCCACTTGTAGCTGTGCGGTGGTAATGCTTATTCCTGCTGAATTTAGTGAGGCATTGCCTGTATTTGCGGCAGCGGTAACACTACTTTGTGCATTTGTAACAGTTTGCGAGGCATACGAAATTTGACTGTTAAAACTGGCGTATGCTTGGTCCCTGGCTTGAACGGCTTTATCTAAAGCGGATTGTGCCTGCGTGGCTTGCGCTTGCCATGCTGTTTGTGCGGCTTGGTTTGCGGCATTTACCTTTGCTACCTCTGCATCAAATAGTGCTTGTTCATCGACACTAAGCCCCGCAATACCATCGGTGTCAAAATCTGCTTCTGTCGGAAGTGGCGTATCTGTCGGCTTTGCCGCATTTGCTGTGTTTACTGCCGCCTGTGCGGTGTCAACAACTGCTTGCAGTTCTGCGTTTGTGTTATCTCTTTGTATTGTAAGCGTGTTTTGGC
>CAYJBO010000159.1:0-2053 GCA_964368295.1 uncultured Bacteroides sp. | reverse complement strand
ATGCTTTTGGGCGGGCTTATAACTGTAATTCCGGGCTTAGTTATTTTTACTTTCCCTGCGCAAACCGACATGCCGCAGTGGCTAATATACACAATTTTAACATGTATGTACGCTTCAATTATTATAGGCACCACCTTGCTAAGAACTGCCGCAAGGGCCGGGCACGCCATTATTACTCAAGACCCGAGGCAAAGGCCACTTTATGCAATTGGCAAAACCATATTTGAAGGCGTTATTATAATGTTGACTACTTTAATTATTTCTAGCGATTTATTTGGTGAAATGCAGAGCCCTGATGTTTGGCGTTACTCTATTTATATAACTGCTGCGTTGATGATAGTGTCAATTTTAGTGGCGATTAAAGCAATTTCTAACAGGGATGACCCCGTTTACTACGATTTGGGCGACAAAGCAAAACAGAAGATAAACATAACGGAATTTTTTACAATTATTAAGCGCAGCAGCCCCATGAGAAGAGTTCTCTTAGCTACTGTTTCAGACGCATTTGCGGCATCTATAAGAGGTGGGCTTGCCATTTATCTTTTCTCTAATATAATTATGCAGCGCTCTGTTTTTAGCTTTTTTGACATTGTAAGCTCCATTGTGCTCGGTCTGCCCATTTTGTTTATAGGGATTCGTTATGCAACAAAGCTTGGAACTGCAAAAGCCTATTTAAACATTGCTTACATACAAACTGTTTTAGGTGTTGCAGGCTTTTTGGCAACTACAATTTTACTGCCGGCAGACCCAAACTATGTGTACCCCGGTGTAAACGCCAATTTAATAATTGTATTAACTATTTATGGCCTTTATATCAGTACGCTTGGAATTTCAAGCTCGCTTATTTCAGCACTTTCAGGCGACTTAACAGACTATGAATATGTGCAGTCCGGTCGTTTTATGCCCGCTATTATCGGTGCGCTTATAACCACAGTAACAAAAATAGCAGAGAGCTTTAAAGGCATTCTGCTGGTTGCTATTATGCTATTTTGTGGCTTTAGCGGCACGGGCGACGCCGCAAAAGTACCTGAAAATGTGTTTGTAAACGATAGATTTTACTACTCAATTATTTTAGCCGTGTTTATTTTGCCGGCCATAGGGCATTTAATAACCGTGCTTTCAATGAAAAACTACCCCCTAGACGACAAAACTATGCAAGAAGTATCGCAAGTATTGCTAAACGATAGAGGATTTACAAAAATAAAATCTGACGAAAATAACACCTAATGTATACGGTTAACATCAAATAAACACGCCTTTCACATAAGAAAAAAGGCAGTAAATTTAAATGTCCTCGGCATTTTCAGCCGAGGACATTTTTTGTGCGCACAGGATTTTACAAGCGACCGTTTTAGTAAGCTATATTGTCGGCTTTTTCGGTTAAATCTTGCAAATACAATAAAAAACAATCTACATAATATAATTTAAATTTCAACAATAAAAGTAGTACCATTTTCCTGTGAGCTACTAGCTGCCACTTTACCGCCGTGTAGCTCACAAATTCTTTTAACAATTGAAAGGCCTATGCCGTTGCCTGCGGTACTTCTCGATGAGTCTGCTTGATAAAACTTTTCAAATATTTTGCTTATATTCTCGCTCTGTATCGCTTTGCCGAAATTCGTAATACTAAAAACAACTTTATCCGATTTTTTATGCAGCTTAATAATTATTATATCTTTCTCATCCGAAAATTTAACAGCATTTTCTATAAGGTTTAGCCAAACTTGGTTTAACATTTCCTTATTTGCGTTAATTGTTATTTCATCTATGTCTAAATCAAAATCAATATCTTTTTTGTCCCACAAATTTTGCAGCGAAACAATTGAAAGGCGCACTTGCTCTGAAACATCATATTGCTCGGTATCCACCAAAACATCTTGGCTTTCTACCTTGTTTAATAAAAGTATATTTTTCGATAAACTTACAAGCCTTGCAGATTCATTCGCTATTACCGATAAATACTCTTTGCTCTGCTGTTTTGTTAAATTATTCTTTATTAAAATATTTGCAAAACCGTTTATAGAGGCTATCGGCGTTTTAAATTCATGCGAAA
>CAYJBO010000158.1:0-2074 GCA_964368295.1 uncultured Bacteroides sp. | reverse complement strand
AACATATCCCTAGACATTTACGCAGCCATAACGTTGACGCATTTAACGCCACCCTCAGCAGTCCATATTATTTGGTGTTTCATGCAAGGTTTCCACCGCCCCTTGCTCTCTTTAATGAATCAATCCAATTTTTTTCTGCCTCATCGGTTTAATGGAATTATATACGATGTTAGATTAAATGTCAAGCTTTAAATTATATAATTTTTGTTTGTGCCTTGAGGTTTTTTAATTTCTATCATCGGCCGCAATTAAATTTAGGCAAAGCGTGGGTGCACAAAAGTAGCGCTTGCAAAAGCATTGAAAAGCAGGTTTATACATACAAGCAAACAAAGCCACAGCATTTAAACTGTGGCTTTAATATTTATCTCGCAGCAAAAAGTATATTTGCAATGTCTTTTTTATCAAGTGGCCTAACAGAGCCTAATAATCGCCTGCCAAAGTACGTTGCACTCTCTGCCATTTTTAAAATTTCATCGTCTGTTGGAGCTATTTTAAGTTCACTCAGCGTTGTAGGCATCTCTATAAAACGATAAAAATCTTCCATTGCTTCAATACTTTTTAGCGCTGTTTCTTTCTCTGTGTCGCAAGGGGTAACACCCAGTACGTTTACGCCGAATTTGGACAGCCTGTGCGGTATGATATCCACGACATATCTTGCCCAGCTTGACCAAATTGCTGAAAGCCCTGCACCGTGCGCCACGTCAAACATTCCACCCAGTTCGTGCTCAATGCCGTGTACCGACCAATCTCCGCCATTTGTGCCGCAGTCTGTAAGGCCGTTATGAGACAGGCTGCCGGCCCACATAACATTCCACCTTGCGGCCGTGTCGGCAGGGTTTGCCTTTAGGATTTTCATGTGCTTAATTGTTGCCCTCAACACGCTCTCAGATATCTCATCTGTAATGTCTAAATTAGTGCCGTTATTAAAGTATCTCTCCATGGTGTGCATTAAAATATCAACACAGCCGCTCGCCGTTTGGTAATCGGGCAATGTTTTTGTAAGCTCGGCGTTCATAAGTGCAAATTTGCAAATTGCGCCCTCGCAGCCCGTATGCCTTTTAAGCATACCCTCATCCTTTGTAATTACGCTGGAGTTACTCATCTCACTGCCTGCTGCTGCTATTGTCAGCACGGTTGCAATGGGTAAACTGCCTGTCGGCTCTGCTTTCCAGTCGTATAAATCCCACACATCGCCGCTGTAACTAACGCCCATGCCAATAGCCTTTGCGGAGTCAATTGTGCTGCCGCCGCCAACTGCAATAATAAAATCTACATCTTCTTTTTTGCAAAGTTCAATGCCCTCATATACCTTTGACAATAGAGGGTTTGGCACTACGCCACCAAGTGTGACATACGAGATACCCGCTTCTTCGATAGACTTTTGCACACGCTCTAAAAGGCCCGAACGTATAACACTGCCTCCACCGTAATGGATAAGCACTTTTTTAGCGCCATACTCTTTAAGCATTTTGCCGGCTAAATTTTCCGCACCATTCTCAAATATCATTTTGGTCGGCGCATGATAAGTAAAGTTATTCATATACTTCCTCCTAATTAAATACATTTTTTGCTTTTTTCATGTTTTTTCGTACTTTTACGCAGCTGTAGTTTAACCAGTATGCTATGCATTGCGATACCAAGCGGTGACGATTTTTCATCGAGCAGGCTTTCTGCACCAATTTGCAAAGCACTCTGTGCTGCTTAATAACCCCAAAAGATTCTATTGATAAACTAAAATTAACTTTATTTTCTCTGTTTTAATTTAAAAATACATTTACTTTATAGTATAATAATTACTATTACATTAATTATTATACTATTGTTGCATTAAAGCAGTCAACAAGGCACTTTTTTAGTAGTTAACGAAAAAGAGGTAACTATTATAAAAGCCAATAGCATAGGCGCTTATTCATAAAGAAATATTTTGCCATTAGGTAGGATTTGTATGCGTGTATACGCCTACTCTGCTCGCTGAAATTAATTTGAAATATTACTTTCTCTGTGTTATGCTTTACTGAAGATTATTTATATTGTACGCAGTACAATATAAATTGGCATGTGCGTAGCACCGCCA
>CAYJBO010000157.1:0-2094 GCA_964368295.1 uncultured Bacteroides sp. | reverse complement strand
GGCTCAACAGGAGCAATAGTACAGCCGTTTACAGCAACTGTTAAATCTGCGTTTGCAAGTGCTGTATATGCTGTGCCAACTGCTTTGCCCGTAACAACTGCAACTTTTGCCGTTGTTGCGTCTGCGTATGTGCCTGCCAGGCGTGCTGCCTCACGAAGTCCACCTGAAATATCCTCTGTACAGCTTTTTGCAAAGCCTGCAGTGTTAATAACAGTAACTACCGGTATGCCATATGCATCGCATAAACGCACAAAACGTGCAATTTTAGAAACGCAAGAACGGCACATTTGCTCGTTTTCGCCTGCAGTTGCAACAGCGCCAACAACGTTGCCTGCAACAGTTGCAAAAGCTGTGTAAACATTTTTGCCAAAGCCTGCAAACATCTCTATGTTGCTATCAGCATCAACTATTGTATCAACAGCCGCTTTAGCATCATACTTTGCCAATGTGTAGCTACCTTTTGGAGCAACGGGCTCAAATATAGCAGCACCTGTAAGATTATTTGCTGGTAATATGCCAATAAGTTCAGCTGCTTTTTTTGCCGCAGCTGCTGCATCGTCTACTACTATTGACGCTACGCCAGCTTTTTCTGCAAATTCAGCACTGCCTGCGCCTTTAACTTCATCGCCTTTAGCGGCAGAAGTAAATGGAGCAGTTAGGAATAATTCTGCATCTTTAGTCATGATGCAAACATCTGCACCGCAAACACCTGTAACAACAGCTATTTGTGTTACTACACCGGAAATTTTTGCAACTGCTGCGCATAAGTTTGCACTTGCGCTTAAGGCCGAAAGGCCCTCCTCTAACATTGCACCTTTAGAGTTGTAAAATGATACGACTGGTGTGCCTGTTTTTGCAGCCATATCAAGTGCCTTGACCATTTTCTCTACATCTTTTGACGAGAGTGCCTCGCCGTCTTGACACACGGCGTATACCGGGTATCCGTTTGCATTTCCAAAGGCTACTGTAACCGCACTGTCCGCAAACAGAGAGGTGTACACTCCTTCGTCAAAGAAACCGACAAGAATATTTTTGTCTTTTTTAGCGCTAGCCATTAACAGCCCTCCTGGTTTTATATGGAAAGCACGTATTTACGTGCTTTCTGTTTAAAAAAATTAAACGTTATTATTATTATACTATTTTTAATAAATAATCACAAGTGCTAAAAGCACAAAAAACGCAATTTATTTGCACGAATGAAATATTTTCTCTATTTTTTGCGGCTCTGTGTCACCTTTGCAGAAAATTCTCATCCAAGTAGCAAGCTTTTCATCGCTTAAATTGACGTTGAAAATCTTTGCTCCCGCATTTTCTCCCGCTGCAATACAGGCTCTTACGCCCATATCTATCACGGGAGTCTGCTCAACGGCACATTCTTGAACTGTGACTAGCTCCTCCTCTACCGTAAAAAGAAAGTGGCCAAGATAATTTTTGCCGTCCATAACCACATAACCCCTTGTTTCGTCGCCGAAGCGATCGGCATTCAGGCTAAAAAGGACATCGGGCTCATTAATTGTGTGCATTGATATCATAATTGAAATACCTTTCGTTAAAAAAATATAAAAGCTACATATTATAATGTAATCTATTTTATAATGTACAAAAACTAATATAAATAATCCGCAGGATTATTTATTGGCATATTTGGCGGTTACCGCACTAGCGGTGAGCCAAATGCCGCATTGGATAAAATTATATAATGCAACGCATTATATAAATAATATGTAGTACCTACTGACCAAAGCTAGCTTTAATTAGTGCAATAATGCAATACGGAAAAACAGGACACAAAAACTTAATTAGCAGAAAACCTCAGCCACCTTAGCGAGAGTAAGGCAAAAAAGTTGTCGTTAAGAATTGTTCTTTTTTGAATGTACTCTCGCTTGGGTGGCGGCTAAAGGGTGTGGCGTTGGGGGTCCGGGGACATCGCCAGACCCCGGCGGTTTTGCTTCTTTTGCCGTACAAAAGAAGGGGCAAGAGAGAAGAAAAACAAACCGCACCTATTTATGATACACACAAGCTAATATAAATAATCCGCATATCCTTCACGGATTATTTACAACTTATTTTATGGCGGTGCTACGCACATGCCAA
>CAYJBO010000156.1:0-2099 GCA_964368295.1 uncultured Bacteroides sp. | reverse complement strand
CCTAATTTTATGCAATTTGTCATAAGATTAGGGCTTTTTCTGTTTTAAAAACAAAATAATTACACCAAGGGGTTAGTGCGCCCTTTTGTAATTAGCACTTTCACTGTAACTGTTGTTTTGCATTAAAATAATCAACCTTAGTAATTACCAGTCTGGTAAAAGAGAATAAACTAACTTATAAAACTTCAGCTATATACATTATATATAAGGTTTTGTCTTTTTATAAGCTGGAAGAGCTTTATGAAAAGATTTGTGTTTTTTTGATGTTGCTTTTTAATGCTTTTGCACGGATAGAAAATACAGCAAAAATTGTTTAGACGGAAAAACGCACCCTACAAAAGGGGCAAGCACCTGTGTGCTTGCCCCTACATTTTTTGTATGCTGTTTAATTTTTTGCATAGCTTTTTTTTCAATTGGCTATGGTGTGGGTATGTGTGTTACCGTTGGCGTTTTCGTACCTAAGCCTATGCCAAGGTTATTGTAATGGCCTGTAGGCAAAGATGTGGCACCGATACCAATATCCATCCAACCTGTACCGTCGTCATATGTATAATAATTCATTGTATTTAAAAAGCTTGTGGCTGTTGCATCATTTCTAAACGCTGTGCCGTCCTCCCGCAATGCACCAGTTGTTTTACCACCTATTGCCGTTAAAGTGCCGCTAAATGGCTCTGTGGCAGTGCCTATATTTATATCTTCCGAAAAATATGATACTAACCCATACCCGCCACTTCCGGCGCCGCTACCGCCTCTCGCCGTCACGTTTGCGCTACCTAAAATTTCCGTTTTTTCAGTGCTGCTAATACCGTTCCCGCAAGTTGTTCCACTTGTTGCACCGTCTGCTTCAACTGTCGCATTGTCTTTAATCGTCAGCACTCCACCTGCTCCATCTACACGGATTCCGGATCCTCCATTAGTGCCACCTTCAGCGCCTTTTGTTATTACTTTTGCATTCCCGGAAATTGTCATCGGAATAGCATACGTATAAATACCTGCTCCACCCATACCGCTGCCTTCGCCGCCGGTTGTTGTAACTATTGCACTGCCTAAAATCTCTAAGCCGCCCTTGAACACAGAAATTCCGTCTCCCGACTTTTGGCTTGTCGCTTCCACTTTTCCGCCGGAAATTGATATTGTTGTATTACTCGCATCAATTCCATTGCCGCCGCCCTCATTATTACCGCTTATTGCAGTTACCGTGCCACCTTTAATTGTAATCTTCGCACTGTCAGATTTAATTCCATGGCCGTCTGCTTCATCCTTTCCATTGCCGCCTGTCGCTGTCAGCGTGCCGCTCTCAATTGTCAGTGCGGCGGTTGTGTCAATTCCGTCACCGCCTTCGGCTCTACTATGAACGTAACCGCCGGTTGTGGTTAGCGCGCCGTCTAAAATTGTTATTGCGCCTCTTGTTTTAATTCCGTCTCCGCCGTCACTGTTTCTTTCGCCGCCGCTGCCGCCTGTTGCATGTAACGCACCGCCTACAATTGTTATTGCGCCGCCATCCATCACTATTGCATCGCCTGCAGGTTGTTCGTCTTCATTGCTATCGGCACCTATTGCTTTAAGCGTGCCGCTTTGCATTGTTATTGCACCGTTGCCGCTTGCATATATGCCGCTGCCGCCCTTTCCGCCGTTTCCGCCAGTTCCTGTGCCCTCTCCGCCTGTCGCTGTAAGCGTGCCCGTGCCTTTTACTGTCAAAATATTTGTAATTTCAATTGCGCTATATCCCCTGGCATTAGTTGTACTTGTACCCGTATTTTCAACCGTGCTATCGCCCGTTAAATTTATTGTCAAACCCGCCATGTCGGAATGTATCGCCGCAGTTTTTGCGCCTGTTCCGTCGTGGCTTATGGTTGCACCATTTAATGTTAAAGTATTTGTCGCAGTATCAAATTGCACGCTGTTTGATCCATCGCCTAAAACGTCGGTGTAATTTAACTGCGTAATCTGCACGCCCTTAACCCAAATGGGCACAGATGTAGACGGTGGCGTGAGCACAGGTGTTTGCGCCGTGCCCGTAACGCTTACCGTTGCAATACTGCTCGTAAGCGTTTTGCCCGTGCTTTGCTGTGTAATAACACAGTAATAATATTGTGTAA
>CAYJBO010000155.1:0-2236 GCA_964368295.1 uncultured Bacteroides sp. | reverse complement strand
AAAGAATATTTGCAAAATATTGGGGAAAATACACCAAAATGGGCGACGGTTTTTTGGACAGCATAAGCGGAATGAAAGAGCTAAAAATATTTTCTTATGATAATAAAAAACAAGCAGAACTAGCCGAAAAGGCTGAAGAGTTTAGAGTAATAACGATGAAAGTACTTGTAATGCAACTGGCAAGCATAGTCATTATGGATTTAGTGGCTTTTGGTGGTGCAGCTGTGGCAATAGTAGTTTCAATATTAAGTGTAAATAATGGAGATACCTTGCCGATACAGGCATTGTTTTTGGTGCTTATTTCTGCAGAATTCTTCTTGCCTATGAAAGCACTTGGCAGTGCATTCCACGTAGCAATGAACGGCGCGACAGCTGGAAAGAGAATGCTCAGCTTTTTAGATTTAAAGCCGGAGCAGTGGGGAGCAAAAGAACTTGGGGATGTGAGCAGTGTAGAGTTAAAAGATTTAACATTCTCATACATAGAAGAAAAAATTGTACTTAACAATATCAATTTATCTTTGAAAAAAGGAATGAATGGTGTTGTTGGGGAGTCCGGAAGCGGCAAAAGCACAATTGCAAGTTTGATAATTGGCGGCCTTAAAGTCGATAGCGGAAAATTGCTTTACAATGGAACCGATATAAAGGAATTTAGCAAAAGAAGTGTATACGATAAAATAGCTGTAGTAAGCGCAAACACTTTTGTTTTTAATACAAGTATCAGAGATAACTTCAAATTGAATTATGAAAATGCAACTGATGAAGAAATTTATCAGGCGCTTAAAAAAGTGGATTTATACGAGTTTGTAAATGAAGTTGGCGGCCTTGATTATGTTGTTTTGGAGGACAGCGAAAATATTTCAGGAGGACAAAGGCAGAGGCTAGCACTGGCTATTAATTTGTTAAGGAAAAGAAGCTTATATATATTTGATGAAGCCACCAGCAATATAGATATTGAAAGTGAAGCTATAATAATTGACAATATTAAAGCTTTGGCAAAAGACAGTATAGTGCTTATTATAACCCACAGGCTGCATAATGTTATAGGTAGTGATAATATTTTCATGTTAGAGAGCGGGAAAATTATTGAAAGCGGAACACATAAAAGCCTTATAAAAAATAAAGGTGCTTATGAAAATTTATATACCAAGCAATTTAATTTAGAAAATGGATACAAGGAGGAACAATATGCGTAGAAGTGGTTTGAAAATTATGGCAAGTTTATTTGCCATTGTAGGAAGCTTTATGTATGTGTTAGTGCTTGCTGTATTTAATGGTAGCTTGGGCTTTTTGTGTGCTGTTGCATTAACTGTTTTAGGCACGGTGGCTTTATCACAATTTCTAGGCGCTTTTATGGGCGTTTCTTTGGCTTTATTATTAAAATTAATAATTGTGTTTGGGGTAATGGTGGGAGTATTAAAGTGTATAGAGCAATATTCTAATCACTATATCGCCTTTAAATTGCTTGCAATATTAAGAGACAAAGTGTTTACACAGTTAAGAAAACTGTGCCCTGCAAAATTAGAAACTAAGCAAAAAGGCAGTATTATTTCAATGATAACAGCAGATATAGAAACATTAGAAGTGTTTTACGCACATACAATGTCGCCTATATGTATAGCGGTTATCGTATCGGTGGTAATTACAATAGTCATTGGCGTATTATCAAGTTGGTATTTGGCGTTTTATGCCATATTTGCCTATTGTATTTTAGGTATAGTAATGCCAATACTAAGCTCGAGGTTTTTACGTGAAAGTGGTGTGGAGAACAGAACAAAATTTTCAAAATTTAATGGGTTTTTCATGGATACAATCCGTGGAAACAAGGAAATAATGCTTTATGGCAAAGAGGAACAAAAAATAAACGAAGTAACAGAGTTTTCAAATACATTAAACGCTGCTTCTTTAAAATTGAGCAGAAAGATGGCCATATTTGAAACGATAAATTTATCAATGATAACTTTATTAAATGGCATAATGATAACATTAGCGGCAATTATGTATATCAATAATGTAATTGATATAGGCGGCATGTTGGTAGCTATTGTGTCATTGATGTCATCTTTTGGGGCAGTGCTTGCGCTAGGTGCATTACCAAACGATTTAAACCATACTTTTGCAAGTGGCGAAAGAGTGATGGCACTGATGGAGGAAATACCGGCTGTTAGTGAAAATACAAACGGCAAAACAGTTAATGCAACAGAATTGACAATTAAAAATTTAGAGTTTTCCTACAATG
>CAYJBO010000154.1:0-2281 GCA_964368295.1 uncultured Bacteroides sp. | reverse complement strand
AGAAAAACAGCAAAAAGAAACAGCGCCCAAAGAAGACAAGCCAAAAGAAAAAACAAAAAAAGGCCTTAGGCTTTATGCCGATGACATTGTTGAAATTATTGAGACAGCAGGCTCGGCAATAAAAAAAATATTTAGGGGTATATCATTTAAAGATATAAGTGCAACTATCCCTATACATAGCGAGGATGCCGCAGACACAGCCATAAATTACGGCAAAATGCATGCATATGTCGGCGGAGTCTATTCAACTTTAAAAAATATCTTGCACATTGATGTTAAAAATATTGATATAATTTGTGATTTTAACAATAATTTTAAAAACAGCACATATTTTTATTGTAAAATAGGGGCTGTTCCTATTATAATAGTAATAGCACTTGTTTATGTTTTAATAAGGCTAAAGCGTAAAGATGTATTATAGCGTGGCTTTAAATACAAAATATATCAGTTAATATAATTTGCAAAATGACATTAAAAAAGTAAAATAAATTATAAAAGCGTAAGAATGGAGATTGTTATGAACGGACATCCTGTTGGCGAGTTAATGAATATAACACTAGAAAAAATACACGGAATGGTAGACTCAAACACGGTAGTAGGCGAGGCTGTATATTCAAAAGACGGCACAACAATATTGCCTGTATCTAAGGTCTCTGTTGGGTTTGGCGTTGGCGGCTCAGATTTTCCAACTAAAGTGCCAAAAAATATGTTTGGCGGCGGCGGCGGTGCAGGTGTAACCGTTACCCCTGTCGGCTTTTTGGTCATTCAAAGCAACGGCAACGTTAAAATGATTCAGCTCGCAGACAACAAAAACGCAATTGACAGGGCAGTAGGAATGGCGCCTGAAATGGTAGATAAAATTACAGGGTTATTCAATAAGAAAAAAGACACACAAGACCAACCTACAAGCGCTACTACCGAAGGCGAAACAACTTAAAAATAAACCTTAACTTTACAGGCGATTGTTATTGTTATTGTTATTGTTATTTGTCTTAGATCTCAACAGTGCCGCTATTGAGATTTTAATGTTAAAGCGATAGACTTTATTGGCGGCAGAATGGAATAGACAATGAGAGATACAAGAATACAAAAAGTGCTTGCGCAAGCCGGCCTATGCAGCCGAAGAGCAGCAGAGCAAATTATTGCAGAGGGCAGGGTTAAATTAAATGGCCGCCCTGTTACAACAGGCGATAAAATGGATATTAAAAAGGATATTTTGTCGGTTGACGGACAAAATGTTTACATATCTAAAAAGAGCGAAAAATATTATTATATGTTGCATAAACCAAGGGGCTATATAACAACGTCAAGCGACGAGCGCGGCAGAAAGACTGTTATGGACTTGCTAACTGATGTGCCTGTAAGGGTTTTCCCTGTGGGTAGGCTAGATAAAGACAGCGAGGGCTTATTGATGTTGACGAACGACGGAGACTTTGCCAACATAATGACACACCCAAGCCACGGGGTATCAAAATTATACAGAGTTACAGTAAAGCCCAGGGCGACAGAGATGCAATTAATAAATTTAACGGACGGAGTTAAGCTAGAAACAGGCGAAAAAACATTGCCTGCTGTAATACGTGTTGTTGCAGATGAGCCTGAGCGCTCTGTTTTAGAAATGACTATAAAAGAGGGCAAAAACCGACAGATAAGAAGAATGTGTGAGGCAGTAGGCCTTGAGGTTATACGACTTCGCCGCTCGGCTGTTGGCTCGCTAAAACTTGGCATGTTGCGCCCAGGTGCGTACAGAGAGCTTACGCAGCAAGAAGTTATAGCGCTCAAAGCTGCGGCTATAAAGGGCAAAAGTGCATCTAAAGCAAAAAAAGCCGCTGAAAACCGTGCAAAAAACCCAAATGCAGATAGCCGTGTAAAAAGACCTGTCTCAGGAAACACTAAAACAAGCGGCGGTTATAAAAAGAAAAATAAGTTTTGATGCTATTTGTCTTTTGCGACCAATAAACCACGATGTAATAAGCGAAAAACAACTGTAAAGCAATATAGCTTTACAGTTGTTTTAGTGGTAACGCTATAGATAATTAAAAGCAAAAAGCTTATTCATATAAAAAGATAATTAAGAATAGTAAAATTTATTCCCATTATTTAATAAGCAACTATGGCGAGCTTTTAATTTTTTTATTATATTTGGTGTTTAACTCAAAACTATTTTAATAGTGCTAAACTGATAATTTATTTTTTTATAAATAGTCAGTATGCTTATTTATAATGTACGCAGTACAATATAAATTGGCATGTGCGTAGCACCGCCATAAAATAAGTTGTA
>CAYJBO010000153.1:623-2422 GCA_964368295.1 uncultured Bacteroides sp. | reverse complement strand
TATCATTTTACCCACAAATAGCAATTGATAATCTTGCTTGACTATTTAGACGAAAAGAATTAGTAAAAAGACAATAACAGGGAAGAGGGTGAAATTTTGGAGTTTACTTGGGAGAAATGGGATTTTGCTGATAAAAATAATAAAATTGAAACAAAAAAAGGACTAAATAGCAACTGTGGAGCGTTTAAAAACAATAACAGCAACTTTAGCGGTTATTACTATGAAGTTTTTAGCAATATGTTTATCTGTTTTTTTGATATAAGTGCACCCGAAATTCCCGGCAACAGTGGCAGTTATCACAAGGACTTGATGCAACTTAATTATTGTGTAGAAGGGCGAATAGCGCTTTCTTTAGAAGACGGCTTTAATGTTTGCTTAAAGGAAGACGATTTTTGTTTGAGCAAAGAGGTTTCAAAAACACCATTCTTTTTCCCCACAAAAAATTATAAAGGTGTAACTATTTATTTTGATGAGAAAAAATTTGGGCTCGAAAACGCCGAGCTCCTTACATTATTTGAACTTGATTTTGAAAATTTGAATAAAAAATATCTTGAAGATCAAAGCACTGTTGTTATGCAGTCTAGCAATAACCTTAGAGATGTGATGATAATGCTGTGGGAGAACAGAGAAAATTTGTCGAGTTTTAGGCTAAAACACTGTGCTCTTGAAATAATAAATATACTTTTAAACTCTACTGTAAAAAACAGCGAGAAGAGAACATACTATACCAAAACACAAGCCGAGATTGCAAAAAAAGCAGAAAGGCTTCTCACCCAAAATCTTGCAGAGCGCATTCCTATAAAAGCCATCGCCGAAAAATATGGGATAAGCGAAACAAGCCTAAAAAACTATTTTAAAGCCGTATTTGGCAAGAATATCTCCGAGTATTTAAGAAAGTATCGAATGGAAAAAGCATCGCAGATGCTACTGCAAACAAAGCTGTCTGTGGGCGAAATATCGCATTTAGTAGGTTATACAAAGCAAGGCAAATTCGCCGAACTGTTTAGGATTTATTGCGGCCATTCGCCACTTGAGTATCGCAGGGTGAAATTTTTAGAAAAAGATAAAGTTTAAAAATTAATGCAAAAGGAGCGCAGAATTAAATGACCGAGTACATAAATATAGCAATAAATAATGTAGGGCACAGTTTGTATGTCAGCGGTGAGAACCTTGAAAATCCTATATTGCTTTGTGTGCACGGAGGGCCGGGACAGGCAGAAACTGCGTATATTAGCAATTACCAAAAAGCGCTTGAAAAGCATATAGGTAAGAGCCATAAAAAATATAAGGCTAAAAATAAAAAAATTACACGGAAAAGCACTTTGATTTACAATAAAAGCGCAGTTAAACCGGCGCTAGTATAATTAAAAGCAGTTAAATAAAAAACAAGATACAAAAAGCTGGAAAAACTTGACTTTAGACGTGGAAACAGCTATTATTATAAATATGTGTAAAAGGAGAATGAGGATGAAAAAACTTACTATAATTGCGTTATTAATTTTGTCGTTGCTTTTATATGTTGGCTGCTCTGCTACAAGCGAACAGGCACAAGAAAGCAACACGGACGACGCGCAAACAACAACAGACGTACAAGAGGAACAACAGGCAGAAGAAGAACAAGAAGAACAGGTAGAAGAGGAGCCAGCCTACGAAGTGATGGAAACAGTCGACACTTCGACAATGACAATTGAAACGGGCGTAGGTGTGGGAGTATCTGCGGATTACAATGCGGACATGTGGGTTTTTGACGGCAGTGGTGCTGTTGGAGCGTACCACTTGTATGATTCTGACTTTACAGA
>CAYJBO010000153.1:0-613 GCA_964368295.1 uncultured Bacteroides sp. | reverse complement strand
ACCAATTAATGAATATAGCTTTTGTGACACCTGACTCTGGTATTGGAGGATTTGCACTGGGTAGTTATACACTAATTATGGAAGCTCAGTTAAAATTAGTGGGAAGCGAAGTAAATGTAAATGAGATGAAAATGCTAGGCGAAACGGAAATAGCATATATCGAGAATGTAACAGTTATGAATGATGTAATGATTGATCTTTTAATAGAACAAGGTGTATTAACTGAAGAGCAAATTGAGTTAGCAGGCGGCAGGGAAGCGATAAAAGCAATTCCACCTACAAACCAAGTAATGATGACGCAGGTAATTGACGAATTGGCATATACATTTGTGGGAACATACTATAATGAAGCAGATAAAGAAGTAGTAATTGATGCTTTAACATTAGCTATGCAGACGTTGAAGGTAACAGAATAATAAAATTAAACGAGATTAACATTAAAGAGCCATGTGTGAAAGCATGGCTCTTTTTTATATAAAAACCGACCTCTAACACAAGGCAAAAGGGCGGTTTTGGTGCCCGGCTTCTCGACTGGCTTGCTTATACAAAATGCATACTCATAACAAATGGCTGAAATTTCATTATTATCGCAGAAACTATTTTCTGAATATGA
>CAYJBO010000152.1:0-2433 GCA_964368295.1 uncultured Bacteroides sp. | reverse complement strand
GTGAGACAAAAGTTACAACATCGTACTATATAGAAAAAGACGATGCTAACCCCGGCTACCCTATAATGACACCCGTTGTTGACATTGTTGAAATAGGCAATGGCGGCGGCTCTATAGCTTGGATTGACGAGACAGGCTCGCTGCGTGTAGGGCCTAAGAGCGCAGGAGCGCTGCCCGGCCCTGTTGCATACGGCAAAGGTGGCACTGCGCCAACAACAACAGACGCAAACCTAATTGCAGGTAGGCTTTCTGCAAAATATTTTGATGGCAATGTAGACTTAAATGCCATTGACGAGGCACTTATAAACACTGTGGGCAAGCCGCTCTCGGTAGACGCTAAAGAAGCTGCCACTAATATTATAAGAATAGCCGACTCCAACATGAATAACGCCTTAAAATTAATCTCTGTAAGGCGCGGCTACGACCCCAGAGATTTCTCTATGGTTGAGTTTGGCGGCGGCGGCCCAATGCACGGCCCCACACTCGCTAAAGAGCTAAAAATCAAACGTGTAATTATACCCGTGGCAGGTGGTGTTTTTTCTGCCTGGGGCATGTTGATGGCCGATATAAGAAACGACTATATTCAAACGAAAATAACCTCTTTTAACACTACCGGGGTCAGCGCACTAAACGACATATGGAAAGACCTTGTAAAGCAGGCAGAGGCAAAATTTGTTGAACAAGGCGTTTTGCCTGAAAACGTTGCGTACGACTTTATTGCGGACATGCGTTACCTTGGCCAAGAGCATACCGTTCAAGTTAAATCTCCGGCTTATCCGTGGACAGAGGAAAACAAAGACGAAATTAACGAAAAATTCCATGGCGTACACGAGCATTTTTATACTTTTAAGCTGCCTAATACTCCAACAGAAATTGTTAACTTTCACCTAGTTGCATATGGCATGCTAGAAAAACCTTCGCTTCCTTTAGTAGCTGCATGCGATGGAGATATCTCACGTGCTTATATTGAAAACCGTGACGTTTATTTTACAGGCGACGGATGGCTTGACAGCGCAATATATGACAGGGCAAAGCTTGGCTTTGGCGACAGTATTAATGGGCCGACAGTTATTGAAGAGCCAACAGCTTGCACCGTTGTTTGCCCGGGCCAAACGGTACATGTGGATAAATTCGGCAACTTGATAGTAGAGACGGAGGTATAAAAATGAATACATATAAAACAGATTCAGTTACACTGGACATAGTAAAAGATTCATTGATTGCAATTGGTAACGAAATATTCTATGCATTCGCACAAACCTCTATGAGCCCTATTATTTATGAAACATTGGACTATGCAAGTGGCATTGCCGACAAAAACGGCAACCTGCTTACACAGGGCAATGGTGTTACAGGTTTTATAGGCATGATTTCGCCTATGATTACCGCCGTTACAGAAAAAGTTGGCGAAGAGAACTTTAACCCGGGCGATGTGTTTATTATTAACGACCCATACCTCGGCGGCGGCACACATATCTCTGACGTGGGTATGTGTATGCCTATATTTTACAATGATGAGCTTATAGGCTTTGCAGGAAACAAGGCGCACTGGACAGATGTTGGCGGCATGGCGCCCGGCTCTTTTACAACAGATGCAACCAATGTGTATCAAGAGGGGCTTTGTTTTTCCGGCGTTAAAATAGTAGATAAAGGCGAACTTGTGCCGCAGGTTTGGGAGATGATGCAGTCTAATGTTCGCTACCCATCAATTGCAGAGGGCGACATGTGGGGCCAAATAGCTTCGCTGAGAACAGGCTATAAAAGGATTAACGAGCTGTGCGAAAAATATGGAGTAGAGACCGTTAAAGACTCCATGGCAAGGCTGATTGAACAAGGTGAAGCAGTGGCGAGAAAACGCCTTAAAGAGATGCCAAAAGGCAGCTGGGAGATGGAGGAGTTTATCGACGACGATGGACACGGAAATCAAGTGCGTGTTCAGGTGAAAGTTACAATTACAGACGACGAGTTTGTTGCCGACTTTACAGGTAGCTCTGACCAAGTGCTTGGCGCAATAAACGCAGGTGGCACAGCCACCTATGCAGGTGTAAAAGCAATATTTATGGCTATTGTAAACCCAAGGCTTGCAGTTAACGACGGTATATTTAAGCCGCTTAGAATTGTGTGCGATCAAGGCAGTGTTTTTCATGCGCACCGCCCTGCGCCTACATCCTGCTACTACGAGAGCTTGCTGTACTCGGCAGAGCTAGTGTGGAAAGCCGTTGCGCCGGTATTCCCAGAGTACTTGGGCGCAGGCCATCTTTTGTCGGTGTGCACTGTTCTAATGGCAGGCGTACATCAAGACACGGGCAAAGAATATTTAATTATTGAGCCAACTGTTGGCGGCTGGGGCGCAAGTGTAGGACGAGACGGAACTGTAGGCCAGTTTTGTCTTGCCGACGGCGAGACCTTTAATGTGCCGGTAGAGCTTGCAGA
>CAYJBO010000151.1:0-2448 GCA_964368295.1 uncultured Bacteroides sp. | reverse complement strand
ATTTTGTATAAGCAAGCCAGTCGAGAAGCCGGGCACCAAACCCGCCCTTTAGCTTTGTGCTAGAGGGTATTTTTATGCCCGAAATTTAACGATATGCATTTTATATAAGCAAGCCAGTCGAGAAGCCGGGCACCAAACCCGCCCTTTAGCTTGTGCTAGAGGGTGTTTTTATGCCCGAAATTTAACGGTATGCATTTTATATAAGCACCTCACGTTGTCACTCACTTTATTAAGTGGGTGACAGTTTTCTTTTAGCTACTCGCAATAATCGCTGTAAAGTCTTTGTTTGTTGATATGCTTAAATAAGTAAGTGTTAGTAAATTGACATTTTGATAGATTTATCTTACAATTTGAAATGTATTAATTTACTACGCAATAAAATTTAATGAACATATATTGAGGAGAAGTAATGAACAAGGCTTTACTGGATCAGTTATCAAAAATAACAAAGGAAGAGCAGGACATATTAAACGGCAAAGGTGTAAATTTTTCTCATTATAGCATTAAAAAAAACAATGTGTTTCATTATAAAAAAATATTGGGAAAAGAAAACCAAATTAGTATAAGACCACACACAAGATTTGCGCATTTTACAAGTCATAAACATGATTTTGTTGAAATAATGTATGTTTGTCAAGGTGAAATTGCACATGTTGTGGATAACAAAAAGATAATTTTAAAAGAGGGTGAATTGCTTTTTTTAGGTAAAAACACTCTGCATGAAATATTACCGGTGGGAGAAAACGATATTTGCATTAATTTTATTGTAAATCCATCCTTTTTTAGGACGGCATTTGATATGATGGATAAGCAAAATTTTTTAAGTGATTACATAATTAATTGCCTTGTGGGAGATGGTGACGCCAACGAGTATATACATTTTGCAGTTTCACAATTGTTGCCGGTTCAAAATTTGGTAGAAAACATGGTATATAGTTTGTTTAAAGACAATGTAGATAATAAAATAAATGAAATAACCATGGGCTTACTATTGTTGCATTTAATTCAGATTCAAGATGTAAGTATAAATACAAGCGACCCACGGACAATAGCTGTAAAAGCAATACAATATATAGAAAACAACTTTCAAAAGGCTACTTTGCGTGAATTTTGTGAACAAAATAATATTGCTGAGTATACCGCAAGCAGAATTATAAAGTCGGAATTTAAAATTACTTTTAGACATTTATTAATGGAGCAAAGGTTTTTAATTGCAACGCAAATGCTTAAAAGCTCTACATTAAGTGTAAACGACATAATTGCATTTGTTGGCTATGAAAACACGAGCTATTTTTTTAGGCAGTTTAACACAATGTATAAATGCACGCCACAACAATTTAGAAAAAAACATAATAATAAATAAAAACAAAATAACAATATAATTTAAAAAACGTCTGGTTTGACAGCTGCAAGCCAGGACGTTTTTTTGCAAGATACATTGTTGTTATTTCTTTTTGCATAATATATAATTATCACACAATCTAAATTGCAATGTGAGTAAATAATATGCAAAAACACAGCACAATTTACAAAATAAAACAGCTAAATAAATTTATTAACTTTAAAACAAGAGGTGTATAATGACAAAAAACAAGCAAAAAATGCGAGACAATAAAATTGCATTTGTAATGATAGCACCATTTTTTATTTTATTTTCTATATTCGTGCTTATTCCTATTACTGTAAATATAGTGTTTAGCTTTACAAACTTTAATATGATAGAAATGGAATTTGTTGGCCTTTCAAATTATATAAGACTGTTTACTGACACACTCTTTCATAAGGCGTTTTTAAATACGGTGGTATATGCTGTGTTTAATGTTGGCTTAACAGTTGTGTTAAGTTTTTCAATAGCTGTATTGCTTAACAAAGCTGGCAAACTTATAAAATTTGCAAGGGTAAGTTTTTTCTTGCCTTATGTAACTTCAATGATAGCGGTTTCTATGATATGGCTTTGGTTATATGACCCTAATGGTGGCCTTTTTAACAGAATTCTTGCTGCATTTAATATCGAACCTGTTTTATGGCTGCTCCAAGCCTCTACAGCACTCGGCTCTATAGTTGTAATGAGTGTTTGGAAAAATTTAGGCTACAATATGGTGCTGTTCTTGGCAGGTTTACAAGGTGTGCCAACCTCGCTTTATGAGGCTGCAGAAATTGATGGAGCAGGTCCTTGGCAAAAATTATGGAATATTACAATTCCGATGATTAGGCCTGTTACATTTTTCGTTTTCATCACAAATGTAATATCCTCGTTTAATGTATTTGAATCGGTTAATGTTATGACATCCGGTGGGCCTATGAACTCTACCACTACGATAGTGCATCAAATTTATTCAAGAAGTTTTACTCAATTTCAAGTGGGCTACGGTGCCTCTATGGCAATTGTTCTCTCAATTGTTGTTATGGGCTTATCATTATTTACATTTAAAAGAAGCGGCAACGCTT
>CAYJBO010000150.1:0-2451 GCA_964368295.1 uncultured Bacteroides sp. | reverse complement strand
CAAAACAGCTTTTAGAGCAAGAGAAATGTGCAAGCGACAGCGAGGCAATGCGCCAAAAGCTGTGCGAGACCGACAGCCTTACAACGCTACTTTTAAAGTACTCAAGGCCGAGGTACTCAAATGCGGCAGGCGTAAAAGATGCCGTACTGCGTGCAACAAAGGGTGGCGTTTTGTCTATGGCGGAGCTTTTGCTTGTTGCAAGGGCGCTACAAAATTTTACAAATATAACTTCTTGGTACAGCAGTGCGGAGCATGACGAGCTTGTTACCGATGAGTATTTTTATGCAATAACACCGCACCCGTCAATAGAAAAGCATATTTTTGAGTGCATATTGTCGGAAGCGCAGATGGCAGACACCGCAAGCGACACGCTTTACGATTTGCGCAGGAAGATAAGGGCGGCGGAAAACTCCATAAGAGATAAGCTTGACAGCATAATAAAATCACAGACTACCGCAAAATATTTACAAGACGCCGTTGTTTCTATACGCAATGGCCGCTTTGTTGTGCCCGTAAAGTCCGAGAATAAGTCAGAGCTCTCGGGCGTAGTGCACGACGTGTCATCAAGCGGTGCAACAGTTTTTGTAGAGCCGGCCGCCGTTGTGGAGGCGAATGCAAAAATATTACAGCTAAAAAATCAAGAACAAGAGGAGATAGAGCGGATTTTGGCGGCAATGTCGTCGTCGGTTGCGTCTATTGAGCCGCTATTTATGCACAGCTACGATGCAATGTTAAAAATAGACACCATACTTGCAAAAGGGCACCTTGCGCTTGATATGCGCGCAACTAAACCGGCCGTTGCCGACGGCTATACATTTAACTTAATAAGGGCCAAACACCCTTTAATAAATAGGGATGTGGCCGTGCCTATTGACATAGAGATTGGCGCAGAATACGACACGCTTATTATTACGGGGCCTAACACGGGCGGCAAGACAGTAACGCTAAAAACAGCGGGCCTTTTAAACACAATGGCGCAGCACGGCTACTTAATACCGGCGCACGAGACAAGCACTGTGTGCGCTTTTGAGGCTATACTCGTCGACATAGGCGATGAGCAGAGCATAGAGCAGAGCCTTTCTACTTTTTCGGGGCATGTAAAAAATATTACAGAAATTTTAAATCATATCAACGAAAAAACGCTTGTTTTAATGGACGAGCTTGGCGCCGGCACAGACCCTGCCGAGGGTGCGGCGCTCGCCGTTGCAATTATTGAAAAAATGCGCACTTCGGGCACTAAAATTATGGCGACGACTCACTATGCAGAGCTTAAAATTTTTGCGCTCGACACAAAGGGCGTACAAAATGCAAGCTGCGAGTTTGACACAGAGACACTGCGCCCGACATACCGCATTAAAATGGGTGTGCCAGGCAAATCGGGCGCATTTTTAATAAGCGAAAAACTCGGCATGGCCAAAGACGTAATTACACGTGCAGGCGTGCATTTAACCAGCGAGGACAGGCGGTTAAACAGCGTGCTGGGCCAGCTAGAGGACATGAAGCACGAGCTAAAAAGGCGGCAGGACGAGATTGACAGGCTTGGCAATATAGCTAAAACAGAGCTTGAAAAGGCGCAAAAACAGCGTGAGGAGCTAATTAAACAGGGCGAGCTTGCGCTTAACGCAGCAAGGGAAAAAGCAAATAAACTTGCAAACGACGTGCAAAAAGATGCATATGCGCTGATGGACGAGCTTAAAAAGCTGGAGAAAGAGGATAAGCTAAGCGCACAGCAAAGGGCAGTAAGGGCAAGGGAAATAGCAAAAAAGGAATCGGAAAAATTATTTGTTAGCAACGACAATGCATTTGAGCAAACGCAAGAGCATAAGCTTGTGGAAAGTGTAAAAGTGGGCGATGAGGTTTACGTAATAGGCCTTGGCAAACCGGCAGTTGTGCAGAGTATGCCCGACAGAAACGGCATGGTAGACGTGAGGGCGGGCGTTATTAAAACAAAGGTGAAAATGACGCAACTTGCAGAGCTTAAAAAGATAAAAGAGCCAAGAAAGTTTGTACCACGAACAAACACAACAAGAAATGAGGGCTCGAGTGCCGCCGCAAATGCAGCACGCACGGCTTCTATGGAGATAAACTTAATAGGCATGAACGTTGAAGAAGCTATATACGAGGCCGATAAATTTATTGACAACGGGGTGCTTAGCGGACAAAATACACTATACCTAATACACGGCAAGGGCGCCGGTATACTGCGCGGTGCCATACACGCACATCTGCGCAATCACAAAAGTGTTAAAAAGTTTAGGCTTGGCACATTTGGAGAGGGCGAGGCAGGCGTTACTGTGTTAGAGCTTAAATAAGCATGTAGGCGGCACGGCATAAAAAATAGTGCATACTGGGGTATTGGGGTTATATACATTAGTTTGTATATATCATAAAATGGTGCGGTTTGTTTTTCTTCTCTCTTACCTCTTCTTTTGCACGGCAACAGCCCAATAT
>CAYJBO010000149.1:0-2510 GCA_964368295.1 uncultured Bacteroides sp. | reverse complement strand
ATGAGAGGTTTGAAGTTTCTTTCGATGTAGTTGATTGACATGCTATTTAGTAATGCACTGTATGTAAGCTGTATATTATGTAGCAAGGCCATAAAGGTGAACACAAATGACACACGATGAATTCAACAAAAAAATTATGCAAAGCTTAAACGAACAGCAACAGACAGCCGTGCGTTCTATTAAAGGCGCAGTGTTGCTTTTGGCAGTGCCTGGAAGCGGAAAAACCACGGTGCTTGTAACACGTCTTGGGTATATGGTTTGCTGTGAAAATATTAGCCCAGATAATATTTTAACTATGACATACACAGTTGCGGCTACAAAAGAGATGAAAAACAGGTTTATATCTATGTTCGGTGAGCAATATGCAAAAGGCATGGAATTTAGAACTATTAACGGGATATCGGCTAAAATAATTGAATACTACGGCAAATACCATGCAAAAGATACGCCGTTTGAGCTTGTTACAAACGAGGGCATGTTAAATAAAATAACCAGAGACTTATGCATGCAAATTAACGATGAATACCCAACAGACAGCTTTGTTAAAGACGTGCGCACCTATATAACTTATATAAAAAATATGATGCTGGATGAGCATGAAATTAATAAACTGGAAGCTGAAATTAAAGATATACAAAAAATATATAATGAATATTGCGCTATTTTAAAGCAAAGTAAAAAGATGGACTATGACGACCAAATGATATATGCACTTAGCATACTAAAAAATTCGCCACCGGTGCTTGAGTATTTTCAAAATAAATTTCGTTATATTTGTGTGGATGAATCACAAGATACGTCTAAAATTCAACACGAAATTATAAAGGTGCTTGCTAAAAAGCACAACAATATTTTTATGGTGGGCGACGAGGACCAGAGCATATATGGGTTTCGCGCGGCTTATCCGCAGGCACTTATGAGCTTTGAAAACGATTATAAAGACGCAAAAATATTATTTATGGAGCAAAACTATCGCTCAACAAAACAGATAATTTCATGCGCAAACACTTTTGTATCAAATAATAAATTCCGCCACGAAAAAACGATAAAGGACACTTTAGGCACAGGTTTACCGGTGCAATTTATAAATGCGATAAATAGAAGGGCACAGTATAAATACCTGTTTTACAAAGCAAAAAAAAGCAGTGAAACAGCAGCTGTACTTTACCGCTTAAATGATAGTGCACTGCCATTAATTGATATGCTTGAATTTGCAGGCGTAGCTTATAACTGTAAAAAGTTTGACGAAACATATTTTTCCCACAAAATTATTGCGGATATTACAGACATAATTAATTTTGCGTATAACCCTCACGACACTGATATTTTTATGCGCATTTATTATAAATTTACAGGCCAGTTTACTAAAAAATCTGCAGAATACGCATGCACACAAAGCACAATAACAGGAAAACCGATACTTAAAGAATTAATACATGCACCCGATATAAAAAATTATGTGATAGCCGATGCAATTACCCTTATGGAAAACTTGCCCAAAGCTATAAATGGCGATGCACTGCATGCTGTACAGTTTGTATGGAATGATTTAAACTACAGCAAATTTGTAATCGACAAAAATTTAGACAGCGGAAAATTTTTCACTCTGTGCATGCTGGCAGAGGGCAAGCCAACAGCAAAAGATTTACTAAATAGGCTTTTAGAATTAAAAGAAATTATCAGTAACCACAAAAATAGTAGTAAAGCAAAATTGATACTCTCAACAGTGCACTCCTCAAAAGGTTTAGAGTATAATTCTGTATATTTACTCGACACCATAGATGGAGTGTTGCCATCAAAAACGGAATTTGAGCTTGAAACAGACGAGGATATAGCGCTTTATGAGGAAGATCGTAGGCTTTACTATGTGGCGATTACCCGTGCAAAAAGCAAGCTACATATGTTTAACTGCATAGGTAAAAAAGCATCATTTAATACAGAAGTGCAAAGATCTTGCCCGAGAGAGCTTGTTGATAAAACCGATGTTTTTGCCGAGCTGAAACATAATTTATGCGGCAAAACATACAGCCACAAAACAAAAGGCAAAGGTGTGATAATTGCCCAAAACAGCGATGAGGTTTTGGTTGAATATGAAAGCAAAGAAATGCAATTAGCCTGTTTAGAGGAAATGCTTATAAATAGGGATGAAACAATTGTATATCAAACGTCAAATACTTTTAAAAATGCAACGAGCAAAGACAATTTTAACAAAGATACAGCACTGTTAAATGCGCAAATTAATGTGGGCGACAAAGTTGAGCATACTATTTTTGGCAAAGGCACAATAATAAAAATAGCGGGGGATATTATGAGCATACAGTTTGAAAAAAACAAGCAAATTAAAAATTTAGGGCTCAGTGTTTGCCTTGAAAGCAATTTATTAACGCTTATTAATTAATTTAATTTTTACAGGCTAAAATTGGATTTACAATAAAATTGTAGGCCTCAAATCAGGCGTTTTTTATTTAGCCAAAAGCCCGAAAACTGTGTCAGCGCACCTCGTAAGGTGA
>CAYJBO010000148.1:0-2569 GCA_964368295.1 uncultured Bacteroides sp. | reverse complement strand
ACTACGGAATGATGTGCATGGGTGGCTACGGAGATAATGAAATAGCCGGCGGGGAGATTTTTTTCCCGCTTAGAGAGTGCGCAGAGCTTGTTGGGAGGTTTCCGGTTTTTGGCCGTATAATTAAAGGGGCCGAACAATTAAAAATATACGAAAAAGTCGATACGTACCCTGTAAAGATAGAATCGCTTGTCGGTGTTGAGATAAACACACCAAAAGAAGATATAGTGATAGAGAGAGTAGAGGTGGAATATTACGGCACTAACTACCCACGACCCATAACAAAAAAACCAAGTGCAATGCCAGAAAAATGGGCCGATTAACGGTAGTAATTTAATATAGGGAGAGTAAATATGGACAATTCAAACACGAAAACCAAGGCGAAAATTGAGGATGTGGCATTATCGCCAGTTCCTCTCGAGAATCGACAAAACTGGATCACACCGGCGGTTATTTTTGGTGGGTTAGAATTTTGTGTTCCCGTTTTGATGATAGGCGCTTCTTTAATAGGGGCATTTGGGCTTATGGGAATGATACCTGTAGTACTCGTAACATTTCTTGTTTTTACCTGGGGCGGAAACGCAGTTTGCGGCTACATAGGTGCAAAAACAGGCCTTTCTTCTTCGGTTATAGCTAGGCAGGGGTTTGGCGATAAGCAGGCAAAATTTATTATTGCACTTGTAATAGGCGTTGTAAGTATGGGATGGTGGGCCATACAAACTGCCGTTACAGGAAACGCGCTGTGCGTTATATTAGGTATAGATTACACTACCGATATATTTGCATGGGCTGTTGTTACAACAATAGTTGGCATACTGTTTGCGCTGCCATCTATTTCAGGCTTTACATCAATGAAGTGGACAGATTACCTTGCAGTTCCCTGTGGCTTGATACTATGTGTTTTTGGTATTTACCTTGCTTTTAGCAATGTTGGTTGGGAGAACATTGTCAGCTATGAGGGCAGCGGAGATTTAACATTTTTTGCCGGTATTACTACATTGCTGGGCCTTAATGTTTCGCAATACGTAATTGCGGCCGACTATACACGCTACGCTAAACCACGCTGGAAAGATAACCTATTAATTCCTTTGGGAATTATTGGCGTTGGCATACCGCTTTGCATTGTTGGCGGTGTAATGGCGGCAGGCAACGGCACAGCAGACATTGTTGCAGTTATGCAAGACCTTGGCTTTCCGGTTTGGGGCTTTATAGTGCTTTGGCTGGCTTCTTGGACAAGCCAACTTGTCAACAACTACACAATGGGTCTGTCGTTTGCCAATATATTAAATGTAGATAGCAACAAAGGCAGAATTATAATAACTTGCGTGGGCACTGTTATATCTATTGGGCTTGCTCTTGCAGGCATACTTAACTACTTTATGGATTTGTTAACGCTTTCATCGCTGTTATATCCGGGAATTGCAGCAGTTATATTTGTAGACTTTTTTATGAGAAAAGGCAGCTGGAAAGACAGACTTGGCTGGAACTTTGTAGCAACTATAGCGCTGGTTTTAGGTGCGCTTTTCGGCTACCTCACAACATATATTTACCCTGTAGGTATTCCGCCAATTCAATCTCTTGCACTGGCAGCATTAATTTATTATTTTGGCATGAAGCTAAAGTTAAAAATTGCCCCTGACCAATTTACAGAGGGTCTTTAATATATATATAAGGAAGGGTGAAATTATGAAAGTAGCAACAGACATAGGCGGTACTTTTACAGACCTTGTTGCAATAGATAAGGACGGTAAAGTGTACCTTGAAAAAGCGCATACAACCCCACCAAACTTTGAAAAAGGTGTAATGGATGTGCTTGAAAAAAGTGGAATATCACTGCAAAGTGTAGAGGTGTTTTTTCACGGTACAACTACAATTATAAATGCACTTACAGAAAAAAAAGGCGCAAAAACAGCACTTATTACAACTAAAGGCTTTAGAGATGTTTTGGAAATAGCACGTGGCAACCGCCCGGACCTATTTAATATTGTGTTTGAAAAACCGGTACCTTTTATACCTAGGTATCTAAGGCGTGAAGTTAGCGAGCGCGTTAGCTATGACGGTAAGATTATCACTCCGCTTTGCCGCGAAGACATAGCAAGGGAAGTTGAATACCTAAAAAATGAGGGCGTAGAAGCCATTGCCGTATGCTATATTAACTCGTATGCAAATGATGTACATGAGACCGAAACCGTAAAGTATATAAAAGAGCTTTGGCCTGAAATTATAGTTTCGCCATCCGTTAGCATTACAAAAGAGTGGCGCGAGTACGAGAGGACATCTACGGCGGCACTAAATGCATACGTAATGCCTATCGCTTCTAAATATATTAACGAGCTAAAAGCAAAGTTAGACGACGCAGACATCTGCGATAAGCGTTATATAATGCAATCTAACGGCGGAACAACTACTTTTGAGCAAGCCAAAGAGACACCTATAAATGTTGTTGAGTCGGGCCCTGTTGCAGGTGTGCTAGGCGCAAGCATACTGGGCAAATACATAGGCGAAGAAAATATAATAGCATTTGATGTGGGCGGAACCACTGCTAAATGCTCTTTAATTGACAAGGGTGAGA
>CAYJBO010000147.1:0-2595 GCA_964368295.1 uncultured Bacteroides sp. | reverse complement strand
GGAAAATTATCTTCAACGCTAAATAAAATTGGGTTCATTCCCATAACTTCTTTTAGCATGTAAACTTGAAAATGGCTGTCTTTTCCGCCGCTTACAGCAACGGCGCAATCGTAACCGCCTTTACCGTTACATCCGCGGTATTTATCGCAAAGTGCTTTAAATTCTTCAAAGCGTTTGTCCCAGTCAATATTCTTTCGGTTATCGTAGTGATTACATGCACTGCAAACTCCTTTTTCATCAAAACTAATACCTGGTCTTGTGCTTGGCATAGCGCATTTTGTACAGTATATCATAATAAATTCTCCTTTTAAAAATAAAGAAAGACGCTGCAAGCTGGAAGGCTCACAACGTCTTTGTTGTCTATGCTACGTATTTTAACACATCGTTTTTAATTTGTCAATGGTTGTTTTGAAATTTTTTTTGTTAAATATTAATTGACATTTTTGTATTAATAGTATATTATTTATAAGAACAAAGGCGTTCATCAATTTTAGTGCGCAATTTTTTTGCTTGCTTACATTTGGTGGGCGATTTTTTTATTTTAAAGGGAGTTTTACAACATGATAAATAGAGACATTTTAGATTTTATTGAAGAGAATGATGTTAAGTTTATAAGATTGAGCTTTTGCACACCTTTGGGCGTCCAAAAAAATATTTCTATAATGGCCAGCGAAATTGAAAGCGCACTGGAAAACGGCGTTTCGTTTGATGCATCGGCCATTGAGGGCTTTTCAGACGTTACAAAGTCCGACTTGCTGTTGTTTCCCGATGTAAATACGTTGTCGCTTTTACCTTGGAGGCCGAATGTAAACGCTGTTTTAAGGTTTTACTGCGACATTAAAAACCCCGATAAAACTCCTTATGAGAGCGATTGCAGACATATGTTAAAAAATGCGGTTGGAGAGTTAAAAAAACTGGGGTTTGACTGCAAAATAGGCACCGAGTGTGAATTTTACCTGTTTAAAACAGACGAGGACGAAAAACCAACACTTGAAACTTTGGACAATGGCGGTTATTTTGATGTTTCGCCAATGGATAAGGGCGAAAACATAAGGCGAGAAATTTGCCTGTTGCTTGAAGAAATGGGGCTAAATCCCGAGCGCTCGCACCACGAACAAGGGCCGGGGCAAAACGAGGTTGATTTTAAATTTAGCGATGCCTTAACAAGTGCGGATAATTTTGTGACTTTTAAGTCTGTTGTAAAATCGGTTGCAACAAGAAACGGCCTGTTTGCGTCGTTTATGCCAAAGCCGGTTGAAAACAAAAGCGGTAACGGGCTGCATATTAATATGTCGTTATATAAAAATAGCACAAACTTATTTAGCGATGAAAACAGTGATAATTATAAATTTGCAAAGCACTTTATTGCAGGGGTTATGGACAAAATTAAAGAGATAACGCTGTTTTTAAACACTAACAACAACTCGTACGAGAGATTAGGTAAGTTCGAGGCCCCGAGGTATGTTTCATGGTCGAGGCAAAATCGCTCTCAGTTAATTAGGCTGCCAATTGCAAGCGGGGAGACAAAGCGGATGGAACTGCGCAGTGCGGACAGTGCGTTAAACCCGTATTTAGCCTTTGCGCTTATAATAAACGCAGGCATATACGGCATTAAAAACAGCTTGGAAATGGCACCGCCGATTGATGAAAATTTGTTTTGTTTAACCGAAGATAAAGAGGATGAGTTGAGCAGCTTGCCGATGAGCCTGGACAAGGCAGTTGAGCATGCTCAAAATAGCGAGTTTGTAAAAGAGCATGTGAGTGAGCAGTTGCTGTTAAAGTATATTGAAGTGAAGACGGCAGAGTACAAAGCTTACAAAAAAGAAGCCGATAAGCAAAAATATTATATAGAAACTTATTTTAATAAATTATAAAAGATTGGTGGTAGTGTTTTGGAGAGTGCTTTAATTGTTTCTTACGCGGATAAAAACAGTGAGCCCATAATAAAAATATTAAAAACATTGTCTTTTAAAAAAATTACCACTGTTAATACTTGTGGAGAAGCTCGAAGAAAAGTATCACAGCAAAGCTTTGATTTGTACATTATAAATAGCCCGGTACACAGCGAGTCGGGCGAGGATTTGGCTGCAGAACTAATTAAAAACGACATAAGCCAAGTGGTGTTTTTTGTCAAAAGCGAGCTGTACGACTACACGAGCGAAAAACTGGAGAAACACGGTATTATTACCGTTTCAAAGCCTATAAATAAAAGCATGCTTTACTCATCGCTAAAGCTTTCTAAGGCTGTTTATTACAGGATGAAAACATTAAACCAAAAAGCAACAAAGCTTACAAAAAAGTTAGAAGACGTGCGAATAGTGGGCAGGGCAAAGCTTGTGCTTATAACTCATTAAAATATGAGCGAAGAGCAAGCGCACAAGCATATTGAAAAAAAGGCAATGGACATGAGGACGTCTAGGCGCGAGGTGTCGGAAAATATATTAAAGATATATGAAAATTAAGTTTAAAGGGGTGCGAGTATAAATGACAAAGTTTGTTTTTGTAACAGGAGGGGTTGTATCGGGTCTGGGAAAAGGTATTACTGCGGCAAGTTTAGGCAGGCTATTAAAACCGCGCAACATAAGTGTGTCTGCG
>CAYJBO010000146.1:0-2612 GCA_964368295.1 uncultured Bacteroides sp. | reverse complement strand
GTGCAGCAAAATACAAATGCACAGGCCACAGCAAAGACAAAACAGGAACAAGAGCTTTTAGAGCAGCGTCGCAAACAACATGAAGTTATGACAATTGCAAAAGAAAAAGAGCAAAAAGAAAAGGCTAATGCCGCAGTTGCATCTGCAAACGAGGCTGAAGCCCGTGCGGCTGAAGCTGCAGCGCGTGCTGAGGCTAGATTGCGTGCCCTTGCAGGCCTTACAGATGATAGCTCCTCGGCGCCTAAAAACACATAGCCATTATTATACTTATGAATAGCCTATTATAATATTCTTTATACCACAAAACCGATGCACCTTTTAAAGGCGCATCGGTTTTGTATTGTGCTTGTATTTACTTTAATGTGTATAATGCTTTGATAATAAGAAACATCTCTTGGCTAAGTTTTACATTTGCACGGTAAATATATATAAGCAAATTCCCTGTTAGTTGCAGCTTGCTTTGCCTATTTAATTTCGTAATCAATATAGCATTCGTCCCGGCTGCCGGTATGGCACCGCTTTATACGCCAACAGTTAGCTTTACAATTGCGCTTGGTTGTACATATTTATTATTTTAAGCGCATAAAATTAGTTATTATAGCCGGCTGCAGATGGCGAGCTTATAATAACTACACTATCTTTTACTATAGATTGGAGCGCATATGCAAAAAAATATTTATGTTAAAAACGCGGCATTGTTAACAACAACAAGTTTTGCCCTGCGTGCGGTTGGTATGTTTTTTCGCATATACATCGCAGCCCTTATCGGCGCGAGCGGCATGGGTGTTTTTCAACTTATAGCAACTGTTTATGCTCTTAGCATCACTTTTGCCACTGCCGGCCTTTCTGTTGTTTCAACAAGGGTGATAGCAGAGCAAATGGTGCAAAATAAATCTTATGTGCGCAGCTGTATGCGTAAAATACTACAGCTCGGCCTTGTATTGGGTATTTTATGCTGCGCTGTTTTATTGCTTGCTTCACCTTTTATAGGCGAGCATCTTTTGCGCGATAAAACGACAATTTTGCCGCTACAAATATTGTCATTCAGCTTGCCGTTTATGGCTTCCTCGTCAATTTTAAGGGGTTATTTTTTAGCCGTAAAGCGCGTTGGCCCAAACGTACGCTCTCAAATTTTCGAGCAAATTGTACGCATAATACTTGTTGTGGCTTTGTTGTATTATTTTAACGGTGCAGATGTAACAAAAAGTATAATTGCCCTAGTAGTAGGCAGCACGGTAAGCGAAGCGCTAAGCTGGTGTTACATGTACTATTGTTATAAAAAATCGGTAAGGGATTTGCCATATGACAAAAAAAGTGTATTGACAACACCGATAAGCAGGATACTAGTGCCAATTGCCGCCGCACAGTACTCTACCGGCACATTAAAGGCCGCCGAAAATATAATTGTGCCTATATGTCTTGCGCTATTTTTAGGCAGCCGAGACTTAGCAGTACAGCAGTTTGGCGCGCTTAAGGGCATGGCCATACCTGTTTTGTTCTTTCCTTTTTCATTTATCGGCACGCTTGCAACGCTTTTGCTCCCGGACATTTCTGCCGCACATGTGAGGGGGCAAAAAGAAGTTTTGCAACGCCTTATATCTCGTGTGTTGATATTAACGCTCAGCGTTTCTATAATGGCCGGCGGTGTTTACACTGTTTTTTCAGACGAAATAGCGTTGATTTTGTACAACGACCGAGAGATAGGTTTTTACTTACAGGTGCTTGGCCCCCTTGCCCCATTTATGTATTTAGAGAGTATGGTTGACGGAATTTTAAAAGGCATGAACGAACAAGTTGCCACTTTTAAATACACTTTATTAGACTGCACAATAAGATTAGCGCTTATTTTTATATTACTACCGAGTATGGGAATGCAGGGCTTTTTACTTATAATGCTTATAAGTAATATGCTAACTTGTCTTTTAAACTTGCGCAAACTATTACAAGTAACGGGCTTAAAAATTATGTGGAGACAATGGCTAATTGGGCCTTGCCTAGCGGTATCTATAAGTGGATTAACTTACTACTTAATGCAGTCTACTCAAATACTTGCAGCGTTTAACCTTACAATTTCAACGATAATAGGATTAATAATATTTTCCGCTTGCTACATATTAATAATGCCTGCTCTTTCGGGCGTAAATTATTTAATTATGTTCAAAAAATAATTTTTTCGCTTAATGCAAAACTTTTAGCGGTTTATACGCTTTATTAAAATCTATAAATAATGCGAAAATACATAATACCGCCGAAAAATACACCTACTTATAAAAAAACAAGCTGGCACTTTGTGAAGTGTCGGCTTGTTTTAATTACACATTAAGCTAAAAATAAGTACTATACTTTATATTCCATAATGTGGCTTCGGAATGAAAAACCTATTTTTTCATAAAAGGAAATAGCATCAGAATTAAAATTCCAGACCATTAACTCAACATTAGTAGCTCCTAGTTTTTTTGATATACGCACAGCTTCATCAAACAGCTTTTTTCCAATACCATTTCTGCGATAGTTGCTGTCTACGCACATATCTTCAATATATGCAACCACTCTAGACTTAAGAAGTGGATTATTTGAAGGTTTGCGTATAGTTGTTACACAAAATCCTACAA
>CAYJBO010000145.1:2062-2644 GCA_964368295.1 uncultured Bacteroides sp. | reverse complement strand
CTAATATTATACAAGCAATAGCGTATGCATTTACATACTCTACTATTGAAAAAGAAGACGTTTTTGTTTCGCCATCTTCTCCGTTTGCATTTGATAAAAAAATACAAATAGATGTGAAAATATTACCTGTATCCAATAAAGGAGCTCAAGAAAAAGAATTCAATGATGAATGGGCTCTTGCTTTTGGGGAAAATATAAGTATAGATTCAAAAACAGATAAAGAATTTTTTGCTTTTAGAACTGAAATCAAGTATGATAGTGATAGGGAGCAATATGTAAATAAAAAAAACCGAATTGATCAGTGGAATGAGAATGGCGTAGATATAGGTGATTTAATTAAACGTGATACATTTGACGCTATAGAAAATATTTTTGTAAATGCACAAAGAGATATATCTTTAGACATTAGAGATAAAAAATCAATCTGGGGAAAGCTTACTTCTAAGATAAAAGTAGATGATACAACTAGAGGAAAGATTGATTCACAGTTAGAAAAATTAAATAATCAGATTGTTAGAAAAAGTGAAATATTAAAATCTATCGGTAAAGAATTGCAAAATACAACCGCTGAAGCAAACAGCG
>CAYJBO010000145.1:945-2052 GCA_964368295.1 uncultured Bacteroides sp. | reverse complement strand
AATATATATTATACTACTGAAAATTCTAACCCTACTGCTGTTGAAAACCTTGGATTAGGCATTAGAAGTTGGGCTGTTTTCTCTACGGTTAAAGCACAAATTTTAAGTAAGATAAAGAAAGCCAAACAAGATGAATTTGCATACTTTCCTTTATTGCTAATTGAAGAACCTGAAGCTCATGTTCATCCACAAGCACAAAGGCAACTTTTTTCGGATATAAACGAAGTAGATGGACAAAAGATTATAACAACCCACTCTCCATATATTTTATCTCAAATTGATTTAGACAAAATCATCTATATTTGCAAAAATGCAGCTAATACAGTAGCTACTCCGTTGCTTATGGATGGATTATCCAGTGAAGATATTAGAAAGATAAAGCGAACAGTTATGAATACTCGTGGTGAAATACTATATTCCAATGCAGTAATCTTAGCTGAGGGAGAAACAGAAGAACAAGCACTTGCGGTTTACTTAAGAGAATATTTTAACAAAGAACCTTTCGAATTGGGTATTAATATTATAGGTGTTGGAGGTAATAATTACCTACCGTTTATGCGATTACTGGATAGATTAAACATCAACTGGTATGTGTTTAGCGATGGAGAAGTTCAAGCTTTGACTGATTTGTCAAATTGCATTAGAACATTAAATAATATTCAGAGTGTTAATCTTGAAGATTTTGATAATATGTTCTACTTGAAAGACGGTCATTGCTTTGAAACATTCTTTATTGAAGAAGGTTATGGCAGAGAAATAAAAGAAGCTATTTGTAAAGTAGAGTATGATCAAAAATATATGACATGGTTTGTTAATCATTACCATGGGCAACAAGGTAAGAAAAGCACAATTAGAGATTATAAAAGTATTGGTGGAAGAGAGAGAGCATTACGTGATTGTATGTTAATGAATAAAACTAAGTATACTACAGCAATAGCTGAGCAAATAGTGTCTATGTCTCCTAAAAGCAAAAGAATACCTGCTACAATAAAAGAGTTGTTTGATAAAGTTAAATCAGATTTATAAGTATAGGAGGTGATTTGAAATGAAAATCACATTATCAGAGCAACAGCAAAAAATAGTAGACTATGATGATGGTAGTTTGTT
>CAYJBO010000145.1:0-935 GCA_964368295.1 uncultured Bacteroides sp. | reverse complement strand
AAGTGGAAAAACAAGGGTTTTAACAGAAAGAATTCTAAAATTGACATCAAAACTTAAAAAAGGCGAAAAAGTTCTTGCTATTACATTTAGCAATAAAGCAACAGATGAACTCTATGAAAGGCTATCTAACTCATTGGGTGAAGAAGAGTTGAGTGATAAAGTGTATGTTGGGACAATTCATCAATTTTGTCTTGATATTGTCACTTCGCGTGGTAGTTTAATTGGATTACCGAATGACTTGCAAATTTGTGAATCGTATGCAGATAGACGCCTTAGAATCTATTCCTGAACTTAAATCAAAATATCTAAAAGGTAGCAATAAGGAAAATCAAAAAAAGTTAAAGGAATTATTTGATGGATTAAGTAACGCTAAAAGAAATTTAAAATTTTCAAAAGACTATAATGAGAAACCAAATTTACAAAGGTTATTCCAAGAATATGATGACTTATTATTAGTACAAGGAGTAATTGATTTTGACGATATTCTAAGATATGCATTCCAAATATTAACTGAAAGAGAAAGTGTATCAAAAATATACAGACGTATATACAAACATATTTGCGTAGATGAAGCGCAAGATTTGAATAAAGCACAATATGAAATCATTAAGTCTTTGGCTAAAAACTTGATTGATGTTACTATGGTTGGCGATCCAAAGCAGTCTATATATGGATTTAATGGATCAGATAGTGATTATTTTGAGAAATCATTCATGGTAGATTTTAACGCCCAAAGAATTGAACTAGCGGAAAATTTCAGGTCGTCGAAAAAGGTAATTGCTGCGGCAAATAGAATCGAAAAATCTTTTGAAGTATTTGGTGTGTGTAAGTACGATGGAGAATTTGAAATTAATGAATTTGTAGATGAATCAGAAGAAGCTAAAGGTGTCGTTGAAAAAATAAAATTTCTTGTTAACAATGGGCATCAAGATGTA
>CAYJBO010000144.1:0-2676 GCA_964368295.1 uncultured Bacteroides sp. | reverse complement strand
ACTTACCTCTGTGCCCGTTATGCCCATTGCTACGCCTATGTCGGCCGCCTTTAGTGCCGGCGCATCGTTGACGCCGTCGCCTGTCATAGACACTATGCAGCCACGCCTTTGCCATGCGGATACAATGCGTATTTTATGCTCTGGCGAAACGCGCGCATAGACCGACACTTTAGGCAATACTTCGTCTAGCTGTGCATCTTCTAGGTGGTCTAACTCGCTGCCCTCGAGCGCCATGTCGCCGTCTTGTAAAATGCCAATTTCTTTTGCAATTGCACTAGCTGTAACTTTGTGGTCACCCGTAATCATTATAGTGCGTATTCCGCCACGCTTTGCGTCTGCAACCGCTTGTATAGACTCCGGCCTTGGAGGGTCAATCATTGCAACAAGGCCCACGAGTGAAAAGCCATTCTCGTCTTCTAATGTAAGCTCTCGCAGCTCATCTATCTCACGCATTGCAAATGCAATCACCCTAAGCCCTTGCTCTGACAATTTTTGATTTACATCCAAAATTTCATTGCGCAGCTCATCAGTCATAGGTGTTTTGCCATCTTCCAACATCATGCTGTCAGACCTGCTAAGTAGCACGTCTAGTGCACCTTTTGTCATAATTGTCGGCACGCCCTCAATGTCATGCAGCGTGCTCATCAATTTTCTGTCGGAGTCAAACGCAAGCTCGCTTGCGCGCGGGTGCTGGTTGCGGTACTGTGTCTCATCAATAAACAATTTATCGCCAAGCTCTACAAGTGCAACCTCTGTAGGGTCACCTATTGAAGTGCCGTTCTCTTCGTCCGTGGTTGCATCGCTAACTAAAAGGCCTATTTTTAAAAGCAGACGCTGTGGGTCCGATTGCAAGTTGAGCTCGTCCGGGATAATTATTTTGCCTCCGGCAAATATGCGCTTTACATGCATTTTATTTTGTGTTAGCGTGCCTGTTTTATCAGAGCATATTACGCTTACAGCGCCAAGGCTCTCAACGGCTTTTAAGTCTTTCATTATTGCGTTTTGCTTTGCCATTTTTTGTGTGCCCATTGCAAGCACTATTGTAACAATGGACGAGAGCGCCTCCGGTATTGCGGCAACTGCCAAAGCAACGGCAAACATCATAGAATCCAGCACCGTCATGCCTGTGCGCAATACCGACAACAAAAACACTATTGCACATATAATAATTATTACAGTCGCAAGCTTTTTGCTAAAATTGTCAAGGCTTTGTTGTAGCGGTGTTTTGCGCTGCTTAGTCTCGTTCATAAGTGTTGCAATTTTACCTAATTGCGTGTGCATACCTGTGCTTGTAATTACTACAACCGCACGCCCGTATGTTACAAGCGAGCCCGAGTAAACCATGTTTTTCCTGTCGCCAAGGGCAACTTCGTCGGCGTCTATTATTCTCGCTGTCTTTTCAACGCTCTCCGACTCGCCGGTAAGCGAGCTCTCGTTTACCTTTAAAGAGTAGTTTTCAATAATGCGGCCGTCGGCAACAACCATGTCGCCCGCCTCAAGCACAACTATGTCTCCCGGCACAATATCTATAGACGACATCTCTACACGCACGCCGTCCCTTAGCACCTTTGCAGACGGCGAGGACATAGCCTTTAAGCCTGCAAGAGATTTTTCTGCCTTTAGGTATTGAACTGTGCCAAGCACGGCATTTAGCACAAGCACTGCTAATATTACTATAGTACTCTCCGTGTGGCCCGACATCATACTTATAATGGCCGCTGCAATAAGTATAATTACAAGCATGTCTTTAAACTGCTCTAAAAAAACAGCTAAAATGCTTTTTTTCTCGCCCTCTGCCAGTTGGTTTAAGCCGTGCTTTTCAAGCCTAGCTTTAGCCTCTTTTGCGCTGAGGCCGTCTTTTGTTACATCAATCTCATTTAATACATCGTCTGTACTTTTATTGTAATATTTCTCAGACATTTTGTTCCCCCTGTGCAAACGCACTTATTATTTTATTACGATTATTAATTCTACTATAAATTAGCAAAAATTACAACATCATAATAATAACAAGAAATTAAAATTTGTTGCATTTATTTTTATTATATGTATATATTGGCTTATTAATAATATTAATTGGCATGCGCCATGCCAAAAAGCAAAAATTGGCTAAACCGCAAAAAAAAATAAAAACATAGGGTATATATGCTTTTTTATGCCTTTATTGTACTTATATTTTGCCGTATTTTAACACAAAATAAACATTCTTAAAAAAAAACGAAAAAAAGTGTTGACATTTTACTCAAAAGCGTGTAAAATATATTTTGTCGGCTGAAACCGACGTTAACATTTGCGGCTTTAGCTCATCTGGTAGAGCGCAACCTTGCCAAGGTTGAGGTAGCGAGTTCGAGCCTCGTAAGCCGCTCCAAATTTAATAAAAATTTTTAATTTTTGTTAAATTAGTCTTGACAAAGACTGTGAGTACATGGTAAAATAATGGTCGTACTCGTTGTGGAAGTTTAGCTCAGCTGGGAGAGCATCTGCCTTACAAGCAGAGGGTCAGCGGTTCGAGCCCGTTAACTTCCACCATTTGGCCCGGTAGTTCAGTTGGTTAGAACGCTAGCCTGTCACGCTAGAGGTCGTGGGTTCGAGCCCCATCCGGGTCGCCATTTTTTTGCCTCTGTAGCTCAGTCGGTAGAGCAGAGGACTGAAAATCCTCGTGTCGTTGGTTCGATT
>CAYJBO010000143.1:0-2731 GCA_964368295.1 uncultured Bacteroides sp. | reverse complement strand
TTGTACACAGTACAATATAAATTGGCATGTGCGTAGCACCGCCATAAAATAAGTTATAAATAATCCGTAAAGGATACGAGGATTATTTATATAATGCGGCACGTTCCTCGCCTTTTGCAACAAGGCGTAACAGTCAAAACAAACCGCAGTTGTACACAATTTGCTTACCCGGCAACAGCGCAAGGCGAAAAACTAATATAATAATGCAAAATATGTAAAACATACACAATTGAAAAAAGCAGGCCATAAAGTGCTAAAAGTGCTACTTAATGGCCTGCTTTTTTTATTTGTCATTACGTGCCTTGCCCGCACAATATGTACCCTTGTGTAAAAGTAGATGCATTGAGCAAGACCCAGTGTGTATTTATATTAATTGTTTAAAGCGTCATCCGCCAAAAACTTCCGCCACATGCGCTAGTACCCTCTGTGTCATGTCCAGTGGCTGTGCACGCATCTCAACAGACACATAGCCGCTGTATCCGCCCGATTTTAACAAATCTGCAAGCTCTGTGTGCAGAGCCTTGCGCTCGCCGCTTGTGTCTATAGCGCCTAGCGAGGGCTCGCTTATGTGCACGTGATTAACCGCGTCTATGTTGTCTGCCAAAATTTGCAGGCTCTCGCCGTTTATCAATAGCGTGCCCAAATCGTAATTTACCTTAAGGTGTGGCACCTCTTTTGCAAAGGCAAACGCCTGTGCGCTGGTGTTACAAAAGTTAGTGCCGTACATAGACGGGTTAGCCTCAAGCGCAATACACGTGCCGCGCTCATGTGCCATCTTTGAAATCTTACTAAAAAACGAAATCGCATCGGCAACTGTTTGGCCGTCTGCCATATTGCGGTTTTTTGGGCAGCCTAGCACTATGTTTTCACAGCTTAAAGCCGCTGCAAATTCTATGCACTTTGCAGTGTACTCCTCAAAAAATATAGCGTCCTCAGGCACAAAAATGTTGCCCTCTTGGCCGTACCATATGCTCTGTAAAGAGCTGATGCCAAAGCCGTATTCCTCCTTTAGCGCCTGCGCCTTTTTTGCCGCCTCGCTGCACTTATCGTAGGGCGCGTTGCCTATAAAAGCGCCCGGCGCTATCTCAAGCGCTGTAAAACCGTTTTTTTTCATTTCCCCATAAACAGTAAGCGTGTCACTGTCAGAAAAACCTATGTTTGAAATTGAAAGCCTCATGTTTTATCCTCTCTGTTGTCAAATATCAAAAAATACAAATGGTGATATTTATTACAATTTATACAAATAGTTGTGTTAGCCTATATAGCCGCACATTATATATGTATATGCGTTTGCTTTTAAAAATATGCCGCGCACTAAATTTTTACTTGTGTGCAGTTCTATAATGCGGCGCACTCTTCCATAAACAGTTTTATAGACGAAATAACGTCGTTTTTGCTGTAAAGATAGCTGCCGTCTTTGCCAAAAACGCCGCCGTGCAATGTGTGCATGTCATACTTAACCGGCGGCTGTGCAAGTGTGTTTATAAAAACATTGCCTGTAAGGGCTGTGTAAATTTCTGCGGCGGTAGTGGGCTGTGTTGCAATGTTAAGCGTGTGCAAATTTGCACTTAGCGCTGTATTAATATCCGCCCAAAGGTGCGCAAGGTTGTAAAACTGGTACTCAGCACGGCTGTCGGTAAAGCACAGCGAGTTAAAATTGCTGTTGCTAAAATAATTGCGCAGCTCGGCCTTGTCGGTTGTTTTTGCGGTGTCTGTAAGGGCAAAAAAACCGTTTTTAGCAGGGGAGTAGCTCTTTGCAACTAGCTGGCTTTTTTGCGCAAGTTCGGTATATTTTTGCTCTTTGAGCATAGACGGTGTAAGCGTTGCCATGTCATATAAAAAGTTCTTTTTTAAGCCTTTGCCAAAAAGCCCGGGCAAACGCACTATCAGCGCATCTTCAAAGTCTGTGCGCACGGCCTGCTCTAATAGGGCCCTGTTGCGGCCGTATGCGTCGGGGCTGTCTGTGTCTGCCGCAGTGTCCTCGTCAACGCCGTGCGGCTGTGCGTAAACGTCTACGGTGCTTATAAGCACAAGGCGCTTTGGCGCTATGTTGCGTATATTATCGGCGGCCTGCATACAAACTGCATTGTCGCCGTCGGCATCAACATTAGCTAGGTACTTTGCGGCGGGTAGGCCGCTGTATATCAAAAGGTCGGGCTTTGCGCCGTACGCCTCTTTTATATTTTTGCTGTTAAAGGCACCGTCAAAGCCGTGCGCAGCGGCTAGGTTGCCGCCAACAAAACCGGTGTGCCCTACAAGATATGAAGTCATTTTGTTACCCCCAAGATAAATAATACGCTGTGAATTATCGAATTTATGCGCAAATACAAGTGTGTTGATAAAAATAATCGATGCAGTCGGCATAAAGATAAGCCTAATAAACACACTCAATAGGCGACTGTTGTGGCAAGTGCAAAGCACTTACACTTAATAACGAGTTTTAAGTAGGTTTTAATTATAACACAGAGCAATTTGTGGGGCAAGTTAAATGCATGTGTAATAAATGCAAAAAAAAGCCCAAAAACAGCACTTATATACCTTATTATAATATATAGGGAAAAATGGCTTATTTTTTGAGACAGTTTAAACGATTTGAAAATGTCGCCCCGATGAAAAACGCGCTGTAAAATTAGAAATATAAAGAAATTTGAAGTTTTTTATAATTATTTGAAAAAAAGTGTTGACAATTGTATATACGCATGATATACTAATCTAGCACTCAAGAGAGAGC
>CAYJBO010000142.1:0-2866 GCA_964368295.1 uncultured Bacteroides sp. | reverse complement strand
TTACAACAGGGCAAATGCCGCAATTGCAAAGGCAACACGTGCAGATTTTGACTGGCAAAAAATCCTTGACGGAGCAAAATGGTTCCACTTTACAGGCATAACTCCGGCACTGGGTGGCGAATTACCCGAAATTTGCATGGACGCGCTTAAAATTTGCAAAGAGAAAAATATAACGGTTTCGTGTGATTTAAACTACCGCAAAAACCTTTGGAGCAAAGAAGAAGCAGGCAAAGTTATGGCGCAGTTAATGCCATACGTAAATGTGTGTATTGCGAATGAGGAAGATGCCGCAGACGTTTTTGGCATACATGCAAAAGACACAGACGTTACAACAGGCACAGTAAACCACGATGGATATAAAGATGTTGCAAAACAGCTCAGCGATAAATTCGGCTTTGACAAAGTTGCAATTACCCTGCGTGGCTCAATCAGCGCAAACGACAACAACTGGGCGGCTATGATGTATGACGGCAATGGCTATTACTTCAGCAAAAACTACCTAATTCACATAGTTGACAGGGTGGGCGGCGGCGACAGCTTTGGCGGTGGGCTTATTTACTCACTTATCAACAACTATGCGCCACAAGATGCAATTGAGTTTGCGGTTGCTGCAAGCTGTTTGAAACACACAATAGAGGGCGATTTTAACCTTGTGAGCGTGGACGAAGTGTTAAAACTTGCAAAAGGTGATGGCTCGGGACGAGTGCAAAGGTAAATTAAAATGAGGGCATCGATTCGAACCTTGAGTGTTCAATCTATGCCCTTTTTTATGCCCCAAATTTAACGATATGCATTTTATATAAGCAATACAGGTGACTTTTTAAGGTGAGTCAATGTTAAAATAGCCACACCATTATTGCGCTAATGCAAGCAATCTTAACGTATTACACCTCACTAAAAGTCAAACCCACACATATTAATATATGAATCTGTAAACGTCACAATTCCACGATTATTTTCTACAATTCCCACTGCTTGTAAAATTGGGACAAGCACAAAAACAGGATCATAAACAGAATCACCGATATTTTTGCCAAAATAATGCTGTCCTATATAGCCCACCAAAGTAGTTTTGTCACACTGCTTTTCACCAAGCCGGTAGTTCCTAGCGTTGCCCTTTCTTGCCTCGCCACCATTTTTTATTATGCAATCTACAATTATATCAAAAACTGAATATTCGTATGGGGGCTTTATAGGCAACTCTTTACACTCAAAGTGCACTCCGTCTACATGAGCGGACACTACATAATTTTTCCCTCTTGCTGATGAAACTGTCGTCCGTCCATTATTTTCATACAAGTATTTTTTTACTATATCCGAAGCACGATTACTGTTATTATTGATTATTAAATTTGACAAAGGTATCAACCTCACTTTCAAGTTAACAATAGCATAATATTTATTACACAACAACATAGTAATTAAATTATTTGACTACTATATTGGCAATTGCCTATATTAAGACACTATTAAAGTTAAATTATATATAGCCAATATAAGATAAAATGCAAATTGCAACATTTGTTTCATCAACATCTATTTAGAATTTTTTCAAAATAGATGTTGACAAACGAGTATATCTGTTGTATAATCTATTTAGAATTAATTCGAAATAGATTGAAAGGATGATTTAATGGAATTGCCTGAAACATTTAAGGCTTTATCAGACCCTGTGCGACGTGAAATATTAATTATGCTCAGAGGTGGAAAAATGTCAGCCGGAGATATTGTGAAGGCTTTTGATATGACAGGTGCAACAATATCATATCATTTATCACAATTAAAAAAAGCAAATTTAATATTCGAAACTAAGCATAAAAATTTTGTTTTTTATGAGTTAAATACTTCGGTTTTTGAAGAAATAATGATTTGGTTCTCACAATTTGGAGGTGCGAAAGATGAAAAATAAAACAACTGTACTTACAACACTAATATGTTTATTACCAATACTTTTAGGAATTATTGTTTACGAACAGCTTCCCGAAACCATTGCTGTGCATTTTAATAGTTCAGGGGTGGGAGATAATTATCTTCCGAAAGCCGTAGTGGTTTTTGCGCTACCTGTGTTATTTTGTGCGATTAATGCTTATTCGCATTTTAGGCTTTACGCAGAGCCTAAAAATAGTAATATTGCAAATATTACAAAAGCCATTTTACAGTGGATAACTCCTTTGCTATCTGTTATAGTAATGCCTATAACTTTATTTATTTCTATGGGTGTGTCAATTCCAATTATAATAATAGTGCAGTCTGCCGTTGGTGTAATAATTATAGCCATAGGAAATTATTTTCCGAAATGCAAGAGTAATTACACTGTAGGAATTAAACTCCCTTGGACATTGAGCAGTGAAGATAACTGGTTTAAAACGCATAGGTTTTCGGGCTATTTATGGGTTATTGGCGGGTTTGTTCTTTTATTAAACGGCATTTTTAGTTTATCTGTATACATTACTCTAATAACTATTGCTGTATTGGTTATTTTACCTTTCGTGTATTCATACACAAGTTATCAGAAAAGTAAATAATTTTAATATTAAAGAAAGCAGCAGTTTTTAGCAGTGCGAGCGCACTGCTTTTTTTGTATAGTAAAACCACTCGTTAGATGAACTTGTCAAGATTACTTCATTTAAGATTTAATGATGGGCATTGGTGTAGCCAAAATGCCATACGAAAGTTATTCTTTTAAATTGTTATAGACTTTTTTAGAATAAATAATCACATAAGCACTGCTGAGTAAAAGCATAACTATGATAGAAATACCAGCGATTTTTACACTAAAAGCATTAATAATCGCCAAAATAAATCCCATAACAACAAACATTCTGCCACAAGCACGGTTTGTTTTTGCCCAAACAACTTCGCTTTT
>CAYJBO010000141.1:0-2884 GCA_964368295.1 uncultured Bacteroides sp. | reverse complement strand
ATACATTTATGGCAGCCCAACCGTAATTGCCAAAGGCGGGGGCTTGGAAGGATGTGGATTCAATGGAAACGGAATATATGCATTTAGCGGTATTACCTTAGGTGATGCTAATAACCCGTTTACCGGAAGCTTAACTGCAATATGCGGCGCAGGCGGCAGTTTTGTTAAATCCTCTGCGATAAGTGAAAATGTGACATCCGCATCATTTGGCACTGTCATGAAGTATTATTGGTCGGCTGACGGCACAACTTGGTCAGGGCCTAGTGATGTGAGCACCCCACCTCTCCCACTAGACCAAACAAGGTGGGATGGCGTGCATTTTGGAGCAACAGAACCCACACCAACTCCAACATCATATAATGTATGGGTGGCAGGCACACAGGTAACATCTACTAACGCAGCCGATGTTTTGGGCAACGGCACAGTGAGCTATGATAACACATTAAAAACACTGACGCTTAACGAGTTTGAAGTAGAATATACACGTGAAACTACGAGTGCAAATGCATATGAAAATGCTATTATAGGCGCAGGGCAAGACTTAACAATTAATGTTTTAGGTAATAATGTTATAGAGGTAGACAATAATATTTTAAGCCCTGCACCCACAGCAGGAATATATGTACAAGGCGATTTAACATTTACAGGTGATGGAAATATTAATAGCGGCAGTGATTATGTTATAGCAGAGCAAGCGCACGGATTTATTGCTACAGGCAATTTAACAATAAGCACCACAGGTGGTACAATTGTTGCACGTGGCGCAGTCGGCCAAAACGCTATAGAAGTTGGCGGTGATGCTGTGTACAGCGGTGCAGGTGCATTTGCGGCAATAAGCGGATATGGCAATGGAGTAATTGGCGAAGTCAACGGCGGTATAGGCGCAAATATAGGCGGAACATTTACGCATAGTGGCACAAATGAATTTGTAGTGGAGGGTGGCACCGGAGGAATTGATGGGTACACCTCAAGTTCAAACGCCGGCAATGGCGGAGTGGGCATGTCTGTAAACGGCAATGTTTTGTATAGTGGTACAGGTGAATTTTATGCGACAGGCGGTAATGCCGATAGCGGCAAAAATGAAATTGGCCCAAACCTCGGTGGCACAGGTGGTAATGCATTGGAAATAACAAACGGCAACCTAACAGTTGACGGTGGTGCTAACCTTGTAGCAAGAGCCGGCAGCGGCGGCACAGGCGGCGCAAATGGCCACGGCGGCGCAGGTGGAATAGGTATTGATTTTAGCGGCGTTATTTATTTAATTTCCGGAGAAATTAATGCAGAAGGTGGCATAGGTGGCATAGGTGCTGGCGCGGGTTCATCCGGCGGTTTGTGGGCTAAGAACGGTGGCACAGGTGGCATAGGCATAAATGTAAATAGCATAAATAATACAAGCGGCACTTTAAATGCAACAGGCGGAAACGGCGGCAGCGGAGGCGGCAGCGACGGTACTGGAATATCGGGCCTCGGCGGCACAGGCGGCATAGGCATAAATGCAACAATTAGCGTAAATAATACAAGCGGCACGTTAACTGCAACAGGCGGAAACGGCGGCGATTCCACCAACAGTAGCAACCACGGAACAGGCGGTTATGGTGCAAATATTAATAACAGTTTAGAAGGAGCACCTTCAAGCAAAGCCGGCGGCACATATACAGCAGCGCAGCAACCATAACCAAAGCCAAACCAAAAATATAAACTAAAACAGCGTGGCGGGGCATAAACTCCGCCACGCTGTTAATTTGTTAAAAGCTTAATCACACAGGGTGAACAACCCTAACAAATCTGAACATTTTTTGTGGAATGTTTAAATTTGTTAGGGTCGTTCTGTTATATAAACGCTTTGTTACCAACAGTTTATACGGCTTGATATTTTTGTGCTTTACTTTTTTGCAAAAATATAAAAATCATCGCTCACCTTTTTTCGGTTTGCGCCTGCGGCGCTTTGCTTTTATGCCCGAGTTTTTATGTGTATACATTTTTTATAAGCAATTTAAGTTATCTCATTATGCAGTCCAAGGTAAAAATAACGCTATAACATAAAAAAGTAATTGTAAAACAGTTTAAACCTCCACCAATTTAATTGCATTTAAACTGCTAATATGTTATACTTGTTAAGCATATATTATAAAAATGTGCATTTACACGCATACTTAAACAAAATACAGGTTAATAACCGACAATAAGCGAGGAAAAAAATGATGAAACGACTACTGGCTTTAATTATAATTTTGGTAATGGGCCTAAGCTTTGCCGCTTGCGCCTTATGCGATAGCTCAGGTGTCCGTAGTGACTACGGTGATGAATCGCAAGCTACAAGCGAGGGTAGCAGCGAGGGCGACGACAGCGCTCAAGACAGCTCTGCATCTGCTAGCGCCGCCGCACAAGAGGACGACAGCGCCTCACAAAGCGAGGGCGATGATAGCTCAAATAGCGATAGCGGCTCAGACAGCGACAGCGACAATGACGACGACAACAGCGGCACAGGTGCCACAAGCGCTGCGCAAACAGGCGCAGGTAGCGCACAAGGTGGCTTTGCCATTACAGCACAGCCTGTAAGCACAAGCGTTGCAGTTGGCGCACCGCTTACTTTAAGCGTTAGCGCAAGCGGCAGTGGCACGCTAACTTACCAGTGGTATACAAGCTTAACAAACGGCTATAACGGCATTGAAATGATAGGCAAAACAAGTAGCACAGTTTCGCTTAGCACATCAAACCCATTTACACAGTACTATTATTGTGTTATTACACAGGTAAGCACAGGCGCTGCGCTTACAACTAATATTGCCACGGCTAGTGCAGTTGGCAGTGGGCAGACGCCAACGCCAACGCCAACGCCAACGCCAACACCAACGCCTGCACCTGTACTGCCACCCCTTACTGC
>CAYJBO010000140.1:0-2961 GCA_964368295.1 uncultured Bacteroides sp. | reverse complement strand
CGTATCATGGTATGCCGCAACAAGGTATGCCACAACAAGGTATGCCTATTCAAACGGATAACCCTGTACAAAATCAGTATGCACACGGTAGCACTAAAACAGCCATAAAACAAAAAAACACAAAACCCGTTATCTTTATTGGTATAGGTGTAACGGCTCTAATTATCATAGTGCTTGCAGTCGTATTGTTCAGTTCTATCTTTAGTGGCTCTAACGACCCGGCACATGTAGGCTTATGGCGAGCTACCGACGTTACAATGCTCGGCATAACAATAGATCCTAACGAAATGTATACCGGCGGCATTACCTTAGAGCTTAAAAACAATAATGATTGCACTTTATCTTTTGATGGCGATGACTTTTACGCCGAATATGAAATTGACGGCTCTGATTTTAAATTAATACAAGGCGTTGAAGAATACCCCGGCACTATTGAAGACAATGAGCTTGTAATAACAAATTTATTAAACATGGGCCTTGATATTATTTTTACAAAAGATACTTCAACCGGCAACGATGCCGCTGCAACCGAAGGTAATGGTGGCGGGACACTGACAAATGATTTTGATCCATTTGTAGCGCCCGGATATGGCGCAGAGCAAACTGTATACAGCGAAACACTCGAATTCCCATCTCGCTGGTACGGCATAGTTACTATAAGTAATTTTGTTGGCGACAATGATATATCAGGAGAATATGAGGCATGGGGATATCTTGGCGAAGACGAAAAAGGCTCCTATTTTGAACTATATGCAGGCGCTCCCGTAGACGACGATAATAAAATTCAATTAATATCTTTTAATGTCGATGTACACGATTACACATTCTTCCCTATTGAAGATGACCACGACTGGCTTTACGGCGGTGCTCCATATACAGAATCAGGCGAAAACTGGCTAATTCCAAGCATGTTAAACGGTACTCTTCAGGCGACATATGAATACGATTATGAGGGCACCAGCTTTACACTTAGCTATAACATAGCTAAAATATCAAGCGTGGCCTCGTCCGACTCAAGCACAGCTACCGAAGCGCAATCCAACACAAATGCAGGCACAATTTCACCTTCCGATACACTTACAGGTGCGGATCTTAGAATAATATACGACATATTAAAAACAGAGGACAAAGAATTATTGTACCCTCTTACCATTGAAGAGCTGACAAATCAATATTTTTATGGTATTGCGCCTGAAATTGATAGCGAAAACGATGAGTCTATAGCCTATGTTTGGATATCGGAAGAGGATTCCAGAACTAGGGTTTATGTTACTTATAAGCCGGACGAAGACACCGGTATTTTTATATACAGCCATGCAACAGGATCTGAGCTACCTGATGCTTAATTAACAAAGCGCTTATTTATAACTTGCTTTTTTGCCGGCTGTATTGGTACATAGCCTATACAGCCAGCTCGCATATTAATAGCAACCTTATTGTTTTGTCAATTACCTATTAAACACATAGGCACAAAGTTATTAAATAGCCCTATCTCCCCTGCACTTTGCCACTTGTTTTTAATTTAGCTACCTTTGTAATAATTTTATAATGCGTTAACACAAAAATGCTATAACAAACAAATATAAAAATTGAGGTTTATTTTATGAAAAAAATATTTGCACTTGCTTTAACTTTAATATGCGCAATTTCTTTAGCTGGCTGCGAGACCGAAGAGCCCGAAGTAACAGCAAAACCTGTAATTTATCTTTACCCCACAGAGCAAACAGAAATTTTTGTGGAGCTTGAATTTAATGGCGAGTTATTATTCACCTACCCAAAATACAGCGATGGATGGGAGGTAACTGCCTACCCCGACGGCACAATTATAAGCGATGACAGAGAATATTCTTATTTGTTTTGGGACGGATATAACAACTTTGATTACGATTTTAGCAAAGGCTTTGTTGTAAAAGGCGAGCAGACAGAGGAATTTTTAATAGAAAAATTAGAATTTTTGGGATTAACACCAAAAGAATATAACGAGTTTATCGTTTATTGGCTGCCCAAAATGATAGAAAACCCTTACAACCTCATAACGTTCCAGCAAGAGGCGTATACCGATAATGCAGTATTAAATATCACCCCGAAACCTGACAGTATTCAGCGTGTATTTATGGCATTTAAACCCCTTGATGAAGAAATTGAAATCGAAGAGCCGCAACTTTCGCCGTTTGTCAGGAGTGGTTTTACGGTGATAGAGTGGGGCGGCGCCGAAGTAAGTGATTAAAGGCGCAATTTACAGGCACCTAGAAAAAATAATACTAATATGTAAAGCAAGTCCATCCGCTTAAAAATATAAGCTGTTTTGCAAAGCTCAATATGTATTTTTATCAATTACAAACCATAAAAGACGCCAATAAAATGCGGCAATTAGCCGTATTTTATTGGCGTCTTTGTAATAACACTTGCTTTTTTGTGGATGTTAAAGCGGATTTAACGTGTCACTAAATAGCTATAAATTATTGTGCACGCTTATCTGAAAAACCTACTACTTTAAACGATTTTTCATCTACTTTTACACCGTAGTCGTTCCATGCCTGCTCAACAGTTATGTACTCATTTTTTACGTCCATGGCAACTTTTTCGGGGTCACGCTTTAATGGGTTGCCATATCCGCCGCCCGTTGCAGTTACCATGCGTACAACACAGTCTGTGTTGCAAATCCTACGGGCCGATACATTTGTCGGAGGACTTACAGTTCCGTCGGGATCTATAAACTGGAAGTAGTTATTAGAGCCCTCTTTACCCTCGGACATTCCCCAAACCGGTATTTTATGTCTGCCGAATGCCCCTGTAAATGTCTGATTATCATTCATAGAGCGGTAAGAGCGAACACAGCCGCTGCCGCCCCTAAACTCGCCGGCACCTTTTCCGTCTGTGTTTAGGCTATACTCGTCTATCCTTATGCCGTAGCGGCTTTCTGCAAGCTCTACCGGCACATTAAAGGTTTCGCCGTCGGCA
>CAYJBO010000139.1:0-2974 GCA_964368295.1 uncultured Bacteroides sp. | reverse complement strand
TACGCAGACATAGATGTTGCAGTAATAAGGCCCGGACGCTCGCCTATAAGTACACAGCAAACCTCTGCCCCTGTAATTTCAGATATTTCATCCATGGCACCAACACGGCCAAACTTTACAAAAAACTCTGTGCCCACATCTATTTTATGGCGCTGTAAGCCCTGTCTTAAAGTTGGCAATAAATCTGCCACATTTGCAGCCACAGCCGCAGATGACAAACCGTCGGAAACGTAAATTTGCACTGTGGGTTTAGCTTTGCACTTTGATTTAACAGTAGCTACTGCCTCATCGTTTAGCTTTCTTCCAAGGTCCGGCCGTGTCAAATATGTGTCTTTATTGTCGCACATTGTTTGAACGGTAAACAGACCCATCTTATCAACAAATTCTTGGTCTACATCGCTAAACACAGCGTCTTGTGCGGCCGAGTGAGCTGCCTTAAATTGCAATACAGGATCTGTTACGTACCTAGCGCCCGCTTTGCCTATGCCTAGGCGGCAAGGAGCCTTTACTTTTATATCCATGTAGGCGTCTTTATTAACAGGGTCTTTTACAAGGTATTGGTTGCGGATGTCAACTTTTGTTACATCCGGGATAAACCCATCCTCAATAACTGTTGCGTTGTTGTTTGAAGAGAAAGCGGCAACAACACCATTTGCCACTTCAGATTTATCGCCATCCGAGATATTCATCTCTGTCAAAACTTGTTCAATGATAAGTCTTAAATCTTTTTGTTCCACTAGTCAGCACCACCTTTCTCATCTCATAAATACAGACGCGTCGCCTGCGAGTTTTGTTAGCTTGCCATTCTCTGAAAAGCCCATTTTCTCTAGCCACATGTCAAACTCTTTTATTGGACGAAGGCCTAAAACCTCACGCAACGCGGCGGCCTCATGATAACCTGTGCACTGATACATAAGCATGCAGTCATCGCCCTGAGGAACGCCCATAATGTAGTTACAACCTGCCGTTGCAAGTAGCATAGCTAGGTTTTCAATATCATTTTGGTCGGCTTTCATGTGGTTAGTGTAGCATGCGTCACAGCCCATAGGTATGCCTGTAAGTTTGCCCATAAAGTGGTCCTCAAGGCCTGCGCGTATAACTTGTTTAGAGTCGTACAAGTACTCGGGGCCAATAAAGCCTACAACCGTATTAACTAAGAAAGGTTGATATTTTTTAGCAAAGCCATAGCAGCGAGCTTCCATTGTCAGCTGATCCCAGCCGTGATGTGCCTCGCTCGATAGCTCAGAGCCCTGACCTGTTTCAAAGTACATAACGTTCGGCCCTGTGCTTGTACCTTTGCGTAGCATCATCTCGCGTCCCTCGTCAAGCATTTGCGCTGTAAGGCCAAATGCCTCGTTGCCTTTTTGTGAGCCGGCAATCGATTGGAACATCAAGTCAATAGGTGCGCCAAATTTGTCTGCAGCCTCTGTTTGAGTAGTAACGTGGGCAAGCACACAAATTTGTGTTGGAACTTCCCATTTATTTTTAAACTCATCAAAGCTTTTTAGTATGCGCGCAACGCTCTCTACAGAGTCATCAACAGGGTTAAGGCCAATAACTGCATCTCCGCAACCTAGCGACAACCCCTCCATAACGGAGGCCATAATGCCTTTTGGGTCGTCTGTTGTGTGGTTAGGTTGCAAACGAGCAGAGAATGTGCCCGGCAAGCCTATTGTAGTGTTGCAGTGTGCTGTAACACGCATTTTTTTTGCGGCATATATCAAATCAAGGTTGCCCATCAGTTTGCAAACTGCAGAGACAATCTCACTTGTAATACCGCGGCTAGCACGCTTAATCATCTCCGAAGTTGTGCTCTCACTAAGGAGCCACTCGCGGAACTCAGCAACGCTCATATTTTTAAAGTCATTAAAAATAGTCTCGTTTACCGAATCTTGAATTACACGTGTAACCTCATCCTCCTCATACGGAACAGCGGGATTATTGCGCAGATCGTTAAGTGTTATGTGCGATAACACAACTTTAGCTGCAACCCTCTCCTCCGCTGACTGTGCCGCAATTCCTGCTAGTTTGTCGCCGGATTTCTCCTCGTTTGCCTTGGCCATTACCTCACACAGAGATTTAAACTCATAAGTATGGCCGAACAATTTTGTTTTTAACAGCACATTTGTTCACCTCGCATTTCATTATTTTTAGGAATTAAATATCAGTGTCTTGATGACAACAGGCAAAACATGCCCGTTAGCCAACGGCTCACCAATGTCAATGTAGTCACCGCTAAGTGCACGTATGCTGTCAATGCATATGACAAGTTTTGTGTCATTTAGCTGTATGCTGATTGTATTGCCCAGTACTTTACCTATGTCTTTTTCAACGATTATAATCAGCGGATAATCGGAGTTTATTACTTCTTTCGCACCATCTATAATGCATGTGGCAAGTTTTTTTATCTCTTCAAAAGTGGTGCGTCCCTCGCCCGTTAGCGAAATTGCAATTTGCTCTATTTTGCCGTTTGGGCAGTAAATAGGTATCTGCGTTTTTATTGAGTTTGCAATGCCCTCACAGGTAACTTCATCCTCTTCGGACACCTTTAATATAGGTATGTTTTTTATGGGCAGCAAGCTTTTTTCGTACGATATGGTAGAGCCGCTCACCTGGGTAGTATGTGTGCCTGCGCCCACAACCGTTGCCCTTATAGTCTCGCTGGACTTTACTAGCTCTACACTGTTTATCAGCGGATGGTTAAAAAGTGCATACCCCAACAAAACACCTATGTCCCCGTATCTAAATGGGTCGCTTTGGGTAGGGTTATAAATGTAGTCTGCAACACCGCCCGAAAAAGTAACACATTGCGTATGTAAGCTTGTGTTTAATGGTTTCCCGTCGTTTGTGTACAGCTGCAAGTGGTTTACATCGTGTACTTTTACGTTTATGGCCTGCATCAGTTGATCCGCCATCACCTCACAAATGCGCTTTAGCACTTGCTCGTTTGCATTGTCGCCAACTTCTATTTTTA
>CAYJBO010000138.1:0-3034 GCA_964368295.1 uncultured Bacteroides sp. | reverse complement strand
AATACTTATTTTAATTTTCCTTTTCATTGTCCACCTCAAGCTAATATAAATAATCCCCATAGCCTTTACGGAATATTTACAACTTATTTTATAGCGGTGCTACGCACACGCCAATTTATATTGCACTGTCAGCTAATATAAACAACCTAATTTTAATCTACACTACCTTCTGCATTTTTTATTCTCATACATTCGTTGGTCGGCTAGCTCCATTATCTCTTCAATAGAGTTGCCGTCTTTTGGGTAGCTCGCAAAGCCAACAGCGGAGGATATATTGATATCGATGCCATCTAAAACGAAAGTTTCACTGCTAAGGTTAATCAATCGGTTGGTTATGCTTTGAATTTCATCATCATTCAGTGAGCCGTTAATGAGCAAACCAAATTCATCGCCACCGAGTCTTAGTGGCAACGAATCGTTATTAAATCGGTGTTTTAACCGCTGTGCATAGGCGATTAACAGTTTATCGCCCATCTCGTGGCCATAGGTATCGTTGACAGGTTTAAATTTGTTTAGGTCGATAAAAAAGAATATATAACTTTTCATTTTGGGAATAACTTTAGGGATACTTTTTCTGTTATGTATTTTTGTTAAAGAGTCAAGGTATATCTCGTCATACTGCTTAGCTTTTCCCCACAGATAAATTAAAAAGAAAATATATACAACAACAGAGATAACAATGGCCATAAGTGCCGATTGAATGATTGTTTGTACAAGCATTTCATCTCTGTTTTTATAGTCAAGATATAGCGTCCAATGTGTATTGCTGACGTTAAAATCATTCGCATGTGCTTTGTCGTAATCTAAGGCTTCGTCTTTGTACAGCACAGTTTCTTCGCTATTATACATAGAGTGGATGCTAAAAATAAAATTGTTATCGATAATTGAGCTTGCAGGGGTTGTCAAAAGTGAAACTACCTTTTCGCTCTTAAAAAGAACGGTTGCAAATCCAACAAACTGCGGCTCGCCATCAATTGTTTTGTTAATAGGGCTCCTTACCGCAAGTACAGGGGTGTCGGTATAGCCGCTTATATATGGGCCGTCAAGAACAGCTTTATTATTTTCTCGAACCCAATTTGCCGTAACGCTTGTTGCTGGATCGGCGAAGATATTGATGCCAACGGTATTGTCGTTAAGCTCTGTTTGGGGGTATACCCATTTTATGATGCCATCCGGAGCGTAGTAGATTAAGTCCATTGTATCTTCAGAATAAAGAAGAGCAACAACCCTATTAAACTCACCCTGCGAAAACTCATCGTCATCAAGCTCGATAAGTGCTTTTATAATACTTGTTGTGCTAAAATAATCAACAAATTCATTGGTAAGCCTCTCGGTATAGATCTCAGATTGAACTTCGAGCTCAATCTCTTTTCTGTTTTCTTCTACCCGATATGAAACTACAATGAAAGCCACGGAAAATAATAATAGTCCAATCAGTACAATAATTTTAGTTTTAGTGTTAGCTTTCATAATAATCGACCTTTTTAAATAATGTTTAATTCACAATTATCGATGATTAAAGTATAGCATAAGTATTATTATAGAGGATATTGACATTTTATACGACTTTTCAACAGTTTTATTTACATTTTTATCTTTGTTTTTTGTAAGCTTGACGGGAGAAATAACTTGTGGTACAGCCCCTTACGCAAATTAGATGCAGCAGCAAGGGCAAAAGCATCTACGCCGCCGAAACCTTGAATATAAAGTGCTGTCATATGCGCTTTAACATCATTTGCCCTTTGTGCTCAAAGCGAAGGCGGAGCGGTGGTTTTATTCTGCTTTTCTCTCATCGATGGAAAAGCTCTTATAGGTATATCGCTTATGCTTGTTTTTTTAGCTGTTTTTGCGCCATGCAAGCATAATTTATTTCCGTAGTTGTTTTTGTTATAGCCTTGTCCGCCGGGTTATTATTCCGCCAAATGTAAAGCCTTTGTTTTTATTATTGCGGCAGGCTTTTATCTTGACAAATTGCGAAAGTTGTTATTTGACAAAAGCTCTCAATTTGAATATAATTATGAGATAAACGAATTAGTTAAAACTAACTCGACGATAGGCGATTTAATGCCATTAAACACCATATTTGCTTAAGGAAAATAAGATGAAGAAGATTGAAGAAAAAGAACTTATAACTATAATGATAAAACTTTATAACAAAAAGAAGCTGGGGCAAAAACAGTTAACAAAAGAAATGCAAGAGCTACTTGACTATTCTTATTTGCGCATAGAAAATTGTCCGCATCGAAAGAAAAATTTTAATGGAAAAAAACCATTTTGTTCTTGCTGTACAATACAGTGCTACAAGGCTGATATGAAACAAGACATGGTAGAAGTGATGAAATTTTCAGGGCCGAGAATGATTTTCTCCCACCCAATAGTGTCAATAGAACATTTGCAAAAAACGCTAAAATTTAAAAGAGAACAAAAAATCGAGGTTAAAAATGATAGATAAAAAATTAATGGCACTGCTTGGAGATAAGAAAAAGCATATGTTTGTGATAACAATATTAAATGTTGTAGGAATGATTGCGAGCGTATCAATAACTGCTATGTTTTGCTATGTTATTAGTTTAGCGCTAAAAAAAGAACAGGATATTTTAACATATTTGCCTTTGATAATTGGAGTTTTAGCTTGTATAGGGGTAAAAGCATTTTGCACTATAAAAGTAAGAAAGCTAAAAAATATGATTGGTGCATTTATAAAGCTGGCATTTAGGGAAAAGATAACCAATAAAATGTACGATTTAGGCATAAATGGTAATAAAATAAAAAACGCAGAGCTAACACAAATGTCAATTGAGGGAGTAGAACAGCTTGACTTGTATTTCACAAGTTATATTCCACAATTTATGTATGCAATGGTAGCGCCGGTAATATTATTTGTTATATGTGCCACATTAGAGTGGAAAACCGCACTAGTGCTTATCGGGTGCTTGCCTCTTATACCGCTGTCAATAATAGCAGTATCTAAGTATGCAAAAAGAATATTTGCAAAATATTGGGGAAAATACACCAAAATGGGCGACGGTTTTTT
>CAYJBO010000137.1:0-3060 GCA_964368295.1 uncultured Bacteroides sp. | reverse complement strand
ATGTAAACATCCCAAACTTACCTACATCAATGTGCTGTGGAATTTGCGCTGTGCCGTTTAGGCTTTCTTTCCAATTTGATATATAATTTATATATGTTTTTTTCACATTTGCAAAATTACTGTTATTAAACAAATTGTTTTGTTCACCCTTATCATTTTGCATATCATAAAGTTCGCCCTCGATAATTTCACCGTCGAAAAAGTTTGTCATACGCAGTGGGTGGTCAAGGTAAAGCGCTTGCTCTAACATTTCTTGCCCCGGGTATATGGTTAGCTTGTATTTTTCATCTCTTACCATCAACGCAGGCTCACTTTGCACCGATGCACAAAAATATTGTGCAAAAACTTTGTCACGGAACTTTGTTTTTTCGTCTTTAATAAGTGGTATAACACTTTTACCGTGTATATTGCTAGGTGGCAAAATATTATAATAATCAAGCACGGTCGGCATTATATCGATAGATTGCACAAAGGTGTTCCTTTCAGTATTTGCAAACTCTCCTTTTGGCATTTTAATTAAGAGTGGACAGTGAACAACAGGTTCATACATATGCCCCCACTTTTCAATAAATTTATGTTCCCCTAGCATACAGCCATGGTCACTAGTAAATATAATCATGCTGTCATCATACAAATTAAACTTTTTTAAATGTGCTATCACTTGCCCTATTCTGTCATCTGTATGTGCCACTAGCCCATAGTAAGCCACAATACACTTTTTAAAATCTTCTTGTTTCAACAAGTCAAAGCCTCGCCCTTTGTAAAAATATTGTTGTAAAATCGGACGGTCTTTCAAGCTGTCCTCAAAACTTTCCGGCAATTTAATATCTTGCCAATCAAACATGGTATCGTATGGTTTCGACGGAAAGTACGGTGAATGTGGGTCTAAAATAGATAATCTTGCAAATGTAGGTGTATTACTTTTTGCTATATTTTCAATTTCATGTAAATAATTTTGTGTTACTATGCTGTCCAATGTTTTTTCAGCCCTTGTAGGGCGTGTACCGTGAAGCACTAAAGGTATTTCTCCGTAATTACGTGTGTAACTCACATTGTCACGCGCGCTTGGCTCACGTATTCCAAAAGGGCTAATGTATTTTTCCGGAAAATCGCGCTGTGCCTCACCCGTGTTGTTAACATCTAAGCCAAATTTACTCGGTGCAATATTAGTGTGCCATTTCCCGTGGTTAATTGTATTTACACCTCTGCTTTGCAGTATTGTATATAGCGACTGCTCTGTCTCTATGGGTGTCAGCATATTATCTAAAGCTCCATGTGAAAGTGAGTACCTTCCTGTGGCAATGCTTACCCTTGATGGCACACACATGGGTGCATCGCAATAGCAATTGTGAAAGTTAACACTATCTTTCGCCAGTGCATCTATATTTTTTGTTGTTACGATTTTATTGCCGTTGAAGCTAAGTGCATCATACCTAAGCTCGTCACATATTATAAAAAACACATGTTTTGGCATTTGTCACCTCTGTTCTACTGCTTGCACAGCCATTCACATAAATTAGCAAATATCCTTTTTGCAAAAGGTTCTTTTTCTAAGTTTTCAATTATAGGCAATGTGTTGTATAAAACTTTACCTTTTTTATAATCTTGCATTATCATATTTGCACATGAATACACTTCGCTCACACCTATATAATGTTGCTTATAATCTTGTCCGCCGTCAAAATCATACGTTATCATTCCTGATATCCAGCCAGGCCTATCTGTTATCAAAGAGCGAGACGGTATAAGATTTTGCCAGTTATTATCCATCATGCCATCATTTGGCACGTCTTCAAAAACAGGGTGTTTGTGCAGAATGTGGTTATGCCCAATCCATAAGCCTTTTCCGTCTGCCATATTAAGTGAAAAGGGTAACAATTGGCTTTCGCATTTAAACATCCACCCTGTTTCGCTCAAATACTTTTCGCCCTCAGGTAGTTGTAAATATGCAGCGGTGCCACCAAGTTCTATCCATTTTTTTATATCAAGATACTCTTGTGCATTTTCATCTTTTATTTTTCCAATTAAAAGTACTGTTTCTTTATCAAGTTCAGGAGTAAACTTTGTTGCCTTCACCCCACATTCTTTCAAAAACTCTAGTGCCGGTTGGTTCAAATTATAAAAAGCTACTTGCGTAAAACCAGAAATATTTTTGACTTCTTCTATAACATGTATTTTATAAGTATTAGTTTTTTCAAGCAGTGTTGCCGTTATTAAGTATGAGCCTTTTTGCAAGCATACTTTTATAGGCAAAGTCCGTGTCACACCATTTTGTATATCACAATCCACATGCTCTTTTTTTACACAGTTGCCTTGCAAATCCTCAATTGTAACATCAATAATTTGTTTACCTAGGTTTTTTTCACCGATAACTGGTAAATTAATAACAATTTCTTCATTTTCAAAATAATTTGGTTTCTCGCTTCGTAGTGCAACATGTGTTTCGTCAAGCACTTCTTTAAAGGCGTAATATGGCAATTTAGGGTTTCTAAAAATATCTAAGACTCCTGCACCGAAAACCCAATCACCATCAGTGAAAGCATGCATTACAATGCCTCCCACCTTAGGATTAAGCCTGCAAGACTCCATCATGTATTTATTTCCTTCATAGTGCACTTTTTGTGTTGCTAAGCAATATGCATTAATGTTTTTATATAAATACTGTAGCTTGCACTCTTCCAAAACTTTTTTCAAGGAATTATATACTCTAAAGTGATATCGATAATCAGGTGTTATCTCGTTTCCGTTTTTTAAATATTCGCTTATATTTTCCTCTAAATTAGGTAAGCTGCCATATCCAAGCTCTGAAATATTTATTAAGCAATTTGGTTTAATGCAGCTTTGAGTATGTGTACCCTCTCCCAAAAAGTCTTCTTGTCCCATTTGTCTGTACAAATCATACATAGACTGTTCAAGCGGCGCATTTGGGTATGAGTGTATATCATTAATCCTCACAGGCTCATCATCAAATGGGTGGTACATGTTTGCGCCACTTGCAAAACCGCCCGACTCATCGAATATAATTCTACTAGGGGCAAGTTTTCTTGCGTGTAGTGATGT
>CAYJBO010000136.1:0-3150 GCA_964368295.1 uncultured Bacteroides sp. | reverse complement strand
GCTTGCTACCGCAACAATGTTTACGGCAAAAAGCATAGCCATTGGCATAGACAATTTGCAAAACAGCAGGCCCGAACAGCTTATAATAGGCGGTGGCGGCAGCTACAACAGCACATTGCTTGACAATATAAGGCAATGCCTGCCTGACATTGAAGTTGTTACAAACGAGCAATTAGGCTACAGCAGTGATGCAAAAGAGGCGGTCGCCTTTGCCGTGCTCGGCAACGAGACCCTTTGCGGCAACACTAATAATGCCCCATCGGCAACAGGGGCAACGCAAGCCGTTATAATGGGCAAAATTAGCTTGTAAAGTAGGTTTACAAGCGCAAACGCACCTAACTGGCTAGGCAGTTTGCAAAAAATAACCTAAATATAATTTTTATTTGCACGCTATAAACTGCTATAGACGATTATGTCATCGTTATTTGTTGCCGCAACTTTATGATTGGGCGGAATTATTGTAAAATCATTCTCGGCCCAGTTGCCATTTAAAAAATATAACAGCAGCGAATTATCGCCTGCAATTTCCATTTGTGCGCAATTTAAGCTTCAGCTATTGCGCACATTATTTTTAGAGTAATATTAATATACTTTTTATTGGCGCGACAAATTTAATACGCCATATAAATTAAGCACAGTTGTTAACATCCCGCACAACAAACAAAAAGTCTACAGTAAGTGTACAATGACGCTACAAAAGCTCTTTTGTCATTATACATATTGTAGACTTTTATAAATTTTAAACAACACGTTTATAACTGAATTGAAATTTTTTCAACTAAAAAATTTGCTTGCCGCCATTTGGCCCTGCGCTTTCATCAAATATTTTATCTACATAAAATGTCCAAACGGCTCTAATTTGCATATTCATTTTTGCAAATTGCTCGGCCATAGCGTCAAATAATTGCCCGTCTGTGTGGCGTTTTTGCACGGTTGCATTAACTAAGTAGGACTCCATCCCCTTAACAGCCAACAGTGCAACTTTGTCGTTATCGGCTAAATTTGCGCTTGTCGTATTCATAAATACTTCGGCAACACCCAATGTGTTTTCATCTACTACCATAATACTGCCGGCCACGATAGAGTGAACCTCACCGTCTTTTGATACCGTGCTAATAACCTTAACACTCTCTTTGTCTTGGAATAATTTGCTTACATTCTCTAAATTTTTCATGTTTAAAACCTCCTAGTATGTTTATTGTATTGACTTTGTTTTTCTGAGTTGATATGATAATAGCACAAATAAAAACCATCGTCAATAACGCACATTATTATGAGGAGATAAGAAAAATATGAGCAAATGTAAGGCTAATCACTGTCCATGTGGGGAAGTTTGCCCTTTGCAAACGGCGCTAAAGCGCATCGGTGGCAAATGGAAAATCCCAATACTTTGTGTGCTCTCAAATGAGCAGGGCATTAGATATAGTGAACTAATGAAAAAAGTGCAGGGGATTACAAATACAATGCTTGCATCATCATTAAAAGAGCTGGAGAGAGACGGCCTGATTACCAGAATTCAATATCAAGAAATGCCGATTAGAGTTGAGTATTTTATAACCGAAAAATCTAAAGAATTAATGCCGACACTGCACTCGCTAGCTATTTGGGCAATGACATAGCAATTACAAAAAATACTCTTTATCAGCGACATGTCAGTAAATTATTACATATCTATGCCGGCCTTGACAAAGCCCAAAAATAATGGATGAGCCTTATTGGGCCTGCTTTTAAACTCGGGATGATACTGCACCGCTATAAAAAAGTTGTTTTGGGGCAGCTCCACACATTCTACAAGTGTGCCATCCGGCGAGACGCCGCTTAATTCCATGCCGTTTTGTAAAAATACTTCTCTGTATTTATTATTAAACTCAAACCTGTGCCTATGGCGCTCTTTAATTATTTCTTTGTCATATAGTTTATTTAAAAGGCTGCCGCTTTGTGTTTTACAATCAAAGGAGCCAAGGCGCATAGTTCCGCCTTTTTGCGAAATATTTTTTTGGTCCTCCATGATATGTACAACATCATTTTTGCAATTTTCATCAAATTCAAGTGAATTTGCATCTTTTATGCCGCAAACATTTCTTGCAAATTCTATACTGGCAACTTGCATGCCAAGACAAATGCCTAAAAATGGGATGTTGTTTTCTCTTGCATACTTGCATGCACAAATTTTGCCCTCTATACCTCTGCTGCCAAAGCCGCCCGGTATAAGTATTGCATTAACGTTTTCAAATAATTTTTCGGCCGAGTTTTCGTTTATTTGCTCGCTGTCAATCCATTTAATATTAATGTTTGTCTCGTAAAAACAGTCCGCGTGGTTAAGCGCCTCTACAACCGAAAGATATGCGTCGTGCAATGATATATACTTGCCCACAAGCGCAACTGTTATTTGTCCTTTAGCACTTCTTTGTTTTTCAATAATTTTGCGCCACTGCGTTAAATCACAGATATCACCTTTTAAATTAAGCTCTCTGCACACAACGCTGTCAAGCCCTCTCTCGTGCAGCATAATTGGTGCGGCATATAAATTATCCAGTGTAGAATTCTCTATTACACAATCGGGTTTTACGTTGCAAAACATGGCTATTTTTTCAAGTATAGTCTTATTTATGGGCTCGTCTGCCCTTGCAATAATTATATTTGGGTTAATGCCTATACTGCGCAGCTCTTTAACCGAGTGCTGTGTAGGTTTAGATTTATGCTCGTTACTGCCCTTTAAATAAGGCACGAGGGTAACGTGAATAAAAAGACAGTTAGACAGCCCTGTTTCTATAGAAATTTGGCGTATTGCCTCTAAAAAAGGCTGACACTCGATATCACCTATCGTACCGCCTATCTCAGTTATTAAAACGTCTGCCCCACTATGTTTTGCGCCCTCGTAAATAAACTTTTTAATCTCGTCTGTTATATGTGGAATAACCTGAACAGTTTGGCCTAGATATTCGCCTCTTCGCTCCTTGTTTAGCACACTATCGTAAACCTTGCCCGATGTTAAATTCGAGTGTTTAGAGAGGCTCTCGTCGATAAATCTCTCGTAGTGACCAAGATCAAGGTCTGTCTCTGCCCCATCGTCGGTTACAAAAACTTCACCGTGTTGAAGCGGGCTCATCGTGCCCGGGTCCACATTCATATATGGGTCTAACTTTTGCG
>CAYJBO010000135.1:1538-3152 GCA_964368295.1 uncultured Bacteroides sp. | reverse complement strand
AACCGGCGGTGTGGCCTCAGGTCCCATAAGTTTTATGCGCGTGTTTAACATGGCAACAGAGGCCGTTAAACAAGGCGGCACAAGGCGTGGTGCAAACATGGGCATTTTGCGTGTAGATCACCCCGACATAGAGGAGTTTATAAGCTGTAAATCGGACAATAAAGATTTGACAAACTTTAATATATCTGTGGGCATAACAGAAAAATTTATGCAAGCAGTAGAGGCCGGCACCGATTACGACCTGATGGACCCGCTTACACATAAAAGTGTAAAAAGCAAGAGCGCACGCAAAATTTTTAACGCCATTGTAACGGCCGCTTGGCAAAATGGCGAGCCCGGAATTATATTTTTAGACAGGCTAAACAGGGACAACGTTGTGCCTGCACAGGGCGAAATTGAGAGCACAAACCCATGTGGAGAGCAGCCGCTATTACCGCACGAGAGCTGCAACCTTGGCAGCATAAACCTTGTTAAAATGCTGCGCAAAGCGCAGGACGGCGGCTACGAAATTGACTACACCGTGCTTAGAAACACGGTGCATACGGCAGTGCACTTTTTAGACAACGTAATAGATGTAAATAATTATCCGCTTGAAAAAATAGGCGAAGTAACAAGAGAAACACGTAAAATTGGCCTTGGCGTTATGGGCTTTGCAGACATGCTTTTGTACCTTGGCATACCGTATAACTCCGAGGAGGCGGTAGAAATAGCCGAGAATATAATGAACTTTATCAACATAGAGGCGCACAATAAAAGCAAGGCGCTAGCAAGAACAAGGGGCGCATTTCCGCTGTTTTACTCCAGCATTTACGCAAACGGCGCACCGGTTAGAAACGGCACCGCAACAACTATTGCGCCCACGGGCACGCTGTCTATGATAGCAGGTTGCTCGTCCGGTGTAGAGCCTGTTTTTGCCTACGCCTACATACGCAACATAATGGACGGCACAGAGATGACCGAGACAAACCCTGCTTTAAAAGCGGCGCTAACACAGCGTGGCATTTATAGCGAGGAGCTTATGCGCCGCATTGTTAAAGAGGGAACGCTCGCGCACATCGATGATATACCCGACGACCTAAAGCGTGTTTTTGTGTGCTCGCACGACATAACGGCAGAGTACCACCTGCGCATGCAGGCGGCGTTCCAACGCCACACAGACAACGCTGTGTCTAAGACGATTAACATGACGCACGACGCCACAAAAGAGGACGTTGCAGAGTGCTATATGTTGGCCTACCGCCTTGGCTGTAAGGGCGTAACAATATACAGAGACGGCAGCAGGGGCAACCAAGTTTTAAACATAGGCAGCGTAAATAAAGACGAGGACAAAAAAGTACAGCCAGAAGCGACAGGCGCACTTGCAAAGCAAAGCGAGCTGCCTTTAGAGATTGGCCCAAGGCCACGCCCGGCGGTTACAATGGGCTTTACAGAGCGCATGAAAATAGGTTGTGGCAACCTTTATGTAACAGTAAATTATGACGAAAACGGCATTTGCGAGGTGTTTACAAGCACGGGCAAAGCGGGCGGCTGCCCAAGCCAAAGCGAGGCAACAGCACGCCTTGCAAGCGTTGCACTGCGCAGCGGTTTAAGCGTATACGAAGTGTACGACCAGTT
>CAYJBO010000135.1:0-1528 GCA_964368295.1 uncultured Bacteroides sp. | reverse complement strand
TAAGGCAGGGCGGCATGAACTGCACATCTTGCCCGGATGCGATAGCAAAAGTATTGCGCAAGGTAGATGCATTTATAAAGGATGGAGACGACAGACGAATTGTGCCGGCGCCTGAAAAAGTACTGCCGAGCAAGGCAAGGATAGACGTAAAGTCCGGCACGGCTAACGAGCAGGCAGCCGCAAAAAATATAAGCGAAATGGCAAAGCCACAAAGCACGGTAGAACCACAAAGCGCAAGCGCACCTAAGGCGCCACACATTGTAAGCGCTGTAAACACGGCACAGCCTAGCGCTAATATAAACATACAGCAGCCACAACAGGCACACAGCGCTGTAAATACTGCACCGCAAGCACCTCAACAAAACACTGTGCCGCAAGCTCCACAAAGCGCAAGCGTGCCGCAAGCTCCACAACAAAGCACTGTGCCACAAGCGCCACAAAGTGCAAGCGTGCCGCAAGCGCCGCAGCAAAACACTGCGCCGCAAGCACAACAAAACACGGGCGTTAGTCCGGCCGGCACACAGCCGTATACAGAGCAGGCAAGGGCGGCACAGAGCGCAAATATTGTGTATCAAACGGCAGGCGCACCGCAAGCAGACACGGCAAAAAGCAGTGAGGCAGATGATTTTAACGCGCTGTTTAACACACAAGCGGACGATAAAAGCGCAGGCGATGGTGTGACGTCAACCAATTTGTATAACGATTACTCACACATCACGTTTGACGACAGCGAAGAGCCGATTGCAGACAGCACTTTTGAGCAAAATAGCGGCGATTCTATCGACGATTTTTTTGCACAGGTAGCATCGGGCGAGGGGATAACCACAGAGACAGACAACGGTTTTGGCAACATATTTGACGACATATTTGCGCCGATAGAGCAGCAGGAGAGTGCAGTTGAGCAAGACGATATATTTAGCGGCACAGGGATTGCGCCACTGCCTGTTGCGCCGCCTATGGGCACGCAAAATTTATACGAGGGCAGCAGCATTGGCATAAAGCCGGACGACGTTAACTTGCCGCACATAAGCACACTGCTAGAGGACGATGAATCGCTTTTTGACAGCGACGACGAACTGTTTGCAGACCAGCGCCTTGCGGCTGTAAATGTGCCCATGCAAGTTAGCCTTATACACGAGTGCCCGGAGTGCGGCGGCGCTGTAGAGCATGAGGGCGGCTGTGTAATTTGCCGCAACTGCGGTTTTTCAAAATGCGGTTAAACATGTAAATTAAACCGCAAAGCGCAATAATTTTACAATATGCTATAAAAAAGAGGTAAGCGTGTTAACACGCTTACCTCTTTTTAGGGCGTAAATATAGCGCCTTTTACGGCGCCTTATGTTCAGTTTTGTGCGGTGCAATCTTCTTCTCGTTTTTTGGGTTTGCGTCGGTGGGTCGCCATATTTTTGGGTGCTTTTTTAGTTTTTATTGTAGGGCGTTGCACCGGTGTTGTCAAAACTTTAAAACGGTCAAAATATAAAATGTATTTATATTAGCTTGTGTGTATCATAAAATGGGTGCGGTTTGT
>CAYJBO010000134.1:0-3465 GCA_964368295.1 uncultured Bacteroides sp. | reverse complement strand
GGTGCTACACTTTTTTATTTATATTTGCTATAGTTTTATTTTAATAAAAACATACTAGCAACCAGTATAAAGAATTGTTTTACGAGTATGATAGGTTTAATAATGTAATAAAGTTTACCGACTTTACCGGCTTGACAGAAAAAACTATTTATTCGCAAACAGGAGTACTTGAAGAAAAAATTGCTAAAGACGGAACAGTAACAAAGTACGAATATGATAAAATGATGCGTGTTGTTAAAGAGACAACTATAAAACTGAGTGGAGAAAGTGAAACAAAAGAAACTACATTTTATCAAAATGGCTTAGTGAAAGAACAAAGTGTTGTATTAAATAATATTTATTTCAAGCCTAATTTTAACGATATAAACTTTTTAAGCCCACAAAAAATTTCATATAAGTATGATGGAAAATCCAGAATTGTACAGCAAATTGATCCACAAGGCGAAGAGAAAAATTTCGAGTATACAAAAACAAATAAGCGTACAAAATTTTCATTTAAATTCGTCAAAAATGATGTTGAGAATACTTTTGAAACATGCTATACTTATGATGAAAATAACAACCTAAAACAGATAATATCGCACGAGAAGCAAGGCGAAACTGTAACAGAGAAAGTACTTGCTTCTTTTGAATATGACCATAACGCAAATAAAGTAAAAGAAATAAAAGCAAATGGCACAATATCAGAGTATGAGTATAACATTGTAGGCTTGCCGACAAAAATTACTCACACCCAAAATGGAAATATTGTATCCTCTTTTGTGTACACATACAACTTTGATGCAACCGTAAGTTCAAAGCTAGATAAAGAGGGGCAAATTACCTATTATGTGTACGATAAAGCAAAAAAGCTTTTATTAGAAACAGAAAAAAACCAAAATTATGCACAGGTTGTTTTCGATAAGCCTGTAGTAACATCTGAGACACTAATAAATGAATTAACATACACTTATGATGCATATGGAAACCGTTTAAGTGTTGAAAGCTCTACTTTCCCTAAGTATAAAACAGTTTATGAGTATGATAATGCGGATAGGCTGTTAAAAGAGACTACGACCCGTGATAGTAACGTTGAAGTAACAACACACGAGTATGATGACAACGGTGACCTTGTAAAAACCGTAAAGGGAACAGGAGCAAGCGCTAAGTTAATTGAGCGCAAATATTCCCCAACAAGAAAACAAATTTACTACGCAAAAGAAGATTTAAAAATTTACTACTGCTATCGCTCTGATGGGCTAAGGCACTACAAAAAAGTTGTAAATGGAAATTTAGTATCGGCTACATTTTACTCTTATGATGATGACAGCATAGTGATGGAGTCGAGTGCATCATCACAATGCAAAGGTATATATATTAGAGCAGGCGCAAAAATAGTGGCGCAAAAAATAGGCACAAACTATGTCTATTATTTACACAATGGTCATGGTGATGTAGTCAATACACTGTCAGAGCAAGGCGATACGCTAAAGTCCTACAAGTATGACAGTTTTGGTAACATCCTAAATCCGGCAATTGTGGGCGATGTTAATAATCCTATCAATATTGATCAAAATACATTTGGTTACGCAGGCGAATATTTAGACAGAGAGACAAATGAGCTTTACCTACGTGCAAGATATTACGATAGCACGAATGGAAGATTTACACAGCAAGATCCGGCAAATAGCGGTAATAATTTTTATAATTACTGTGGGAATGATCCTGTTAATAAAACAGACCCAAGTGGAAATATTGCCTTATTTGTAGTTACTGCTTTGGCTGGAATGGCTATTGGTGCAATAGTTGGCGGAGTAAACGCATACAATAAAGGTGAGTCAATACTTAAAGGCGTATTAGGCGGTGCCGTTATTGGTGCGGCTATAGGTGCGCTAGCAGGACTTTTTGTAGCGGGCGGTTTGGCAGGTGGCGTGGCAGCAACACCAGCCGCAGTTGTTAAAGGTGGAGCTGCTGTCGCTACTGCTTTTGTAGCAGGTGGTGTACCTGCTGCAGCCAATGTTATAAACACAAATTTATACCTAGCGGAAACAAGTGTTTTTAGCGGTATTTCAAATGGAATCCAATTTTTACAAAATAAATTTTTCCCATCACAAGCTGCACAAGCGGCAAATACATCAAGTGCTGCAGCACATCAAGTGGCTCAAAGTGCGGCGCGTGTTGCAAACAGTTCCAACACTCAAAGTACTGCATCCGTAGCTAATAATACAGCCGAAACAGCGCGGTTAGTAGCAGATTTAGGCGATGACTATGTGGGCAACCATACTGTATACACTTCCCCCGGTGCCGATGGAAGTCATAAAATACCTGAATACATTGGCAGGACGATAGATTTTGCAAGAAGATATCTTGAACATGCAAATGGACACAATACAGGTAATATTATTAGAAATATTAGCAAGGTTTGTGAATGGCTATCATATAATGCGGCAAGGGGCTTTGAGCAATATTTAATAGAATTACATAAGCTGGAGAATTTAAGTAATGTAATTAATTCTGTCAGCCCGTTTGCCAAAAATTATAAAACTCTATTTGCGATGGGCGAAGCAGTTTACAATGTGCTACATGCACATGGAATAGTATAACAAAGTAAAGGAGCGAAAAGATGGCATATAAAAAGAAATACAATGTAGGCGATGTTTACGCAATACCTTTAAACGTAGGAGGGTACGGGCTTGCTCAGGAATTCCACTTTTTTATGGCTGATGGCAAGTACGGCACGTCATTAATTAGGATATTAAGCAAGACCATAGAAAATTTAGAAGACTTTAAAGAGGAGATGGTGGAAGAAAAAGAGCGAATAATGATTTGTCATGAGCCAAGATATTTTGCCAAGAAAAAAAAGTGGATGCAACTTGGCAATTACCCTGTGCCAAGCTATGTAGAATTACCCACAAAGGGAAGAATAGTGTTTAAATTGGAAGACCCGACGACAGGCGAAATGAGGGCAGCTCATGCATGGGGATATTTAGACGAAAATTTTTCATGTGCACTTTCTGATATGCGCTTAGCGGAGGAGCTGACGCCTGAGATTAAAAGTTTATCGCCTTTTCCCTATGGTTATAGTCCGCTGGCAGTAATAGAAATGATAGAAAGCGGCTTGACAACCGAAAATTGGTGGAGTGATTGCCGCTTAATAGGGATGCAAGAATTTAAAGAAAAAGGTATGTCTGTTTTGTAATTACAGCGTAGTATAGTAAGCTTATTATAATTTTAGTGTAGGCTTACAATTGTTGCGCACGAAGTAAAGATAAATACTAAAGAAGCTGAAAAGTAGCACAGTGATTTTTTAGCAATAAAACTAAAGCGGTGTGCCCGTATGCTCAAAATTATAAAACTCTATTTGCGATGGGCGAAACAGTTTACAATGTTTTAAAAGCAAATGGATTTATACAATAAAGTAAAGGAGCGATAAGATGGCATATAAAAAGAAATACAATGTAGGCGATGTTTACGCAATACCTTTAA
>CAYJBO010000133.1:0-3515 GCA_964368295.1 uncultured Bacteroides sp. | reverse complement strand
GAAATAATGCTTAAAAACAAAGTTAATGCGTACGCCTTTTCTCTAAGACAAGACAATAAGCGAGTGCGCGCATTTGAAAAAGAAACAACTAAATCCGAGGCAAAAAACGTTGTGATTTCCGGTGTAAAAGGCGTGGGGCTTGGGCTGTTAGGCATAGGCCTTCCTGATATACCCATATTTATAGGCATGATTTTAAAAGGTATTTACGAAATAGCCTTACAGTATGGATACGATTACGAGAGCGAAGAGGAAAGATATTTTATTTTAAGCATCATATCAACCGCTTTGCAATATGGCGTAGATGCCCTCAACGGAAATAGGGCAATCAATGATTTTATAGAGACTCCCCTTATGCCAAAAAACTATGACCAAACAGCTAAAATAGCTGCTGTGGCAAACGTGCTGTCTACCGAGCTACTTATTATGAAATTTTTACAAGGCGTGCCCCTAGTTGGGGCCGTGGGCGGAGTGTACGATGCCGTATTTGTAAAAAAAATACTGGACTTTGCAAAAATGAAGTATAAGAGAAGATTTTTATATTCTAAGACAAACATGCAAGAGCTAGATATTTAGCAAAAATAAGCCTAAACACATTTATTTATTTGCGCTAGTGCGGCATTTTCAACTATCGCGCTTATTTGACATTTTAGTCAATAATTCGCCTGATGGCGTCAAAACGAGCGCACCATAAAAGAAGATTTGCAGAAAAAAGAGGTAAAAACTATGAGGCATAACCGTATTTTAAAAGCGAGTTTAAACATTATAATATCTATAGTAGTTTTACTGCTTATTGTATTTTTAGCACCTTTTTTGCTTGGCTTTTTCATCCCCTTTGTAGTTGGCTATTTAATAGCCGCACTTGCTAATCCGCTTGTAAAATTATTAGAGCAAAAATTAAAAATTAAGCGCAAAATTGTTACATTTATTATTGTTGTGTTTGTAATTGCGGCGCTGGGCTCTTTACTGTATGGTTTGACAGTGCTACTCATAAGCCAATTATCCGGTTTTTTAGACAGCCTTCCGTCGCTGCTTAACACGGTAGATGCCCAATTACAGCAAAATATCAAAGACATTGAAAAATCTATCTTTGAGCTGCCGTTTGCACTCCCCTTTGATTTGAGCAATTTATATGTCGGCTTAAATACTTTTGTAAGCGATTTTATTTCGTCAATCAGTATGCCCACATTGGGTGCGGTGGGGTCATTTGCCACAAACTTGCCCTCTGCTATTATAAGCATTATTACGGGTGCACTATCTGCTTATTTCTTTATTTCTGAGCGTGAATATGTGGTAGCCATAAAGAGCAAATTACTGTCCGGGCCTGTTAAATCGCACATGATATTGGTGCTTAGCAACTTAAAAACAGCGCTTTTAGGCTATGTTAAAGCGCAGCTTAAAATAGAGATTGTTATGTATTTTATACTGCTGATAGGCCTTTTAATTTTAGGCGTGCCGTATGCGGCGTTAATTGCCTTTGGCATGGCAATTATTGATATACTGCCTTTTTTGGGCACGGCTATTGTTTTAGTGCCCTGGGCAATTGTTCAATTTTTAATGGGCAACTACATAATGGCAATAGGCCTTTTGGCCATATGGGCAATCGGCCAATTTATAAGGCAGCTAATTCAGCCTAAATTTGTAAGCGATTCTATCGGCCTTGCCCCGCTACCTACCTTGTTTTTGCTGTTTATAGGGTACAAAATAAGCGGCGTGCTCGGGATGATTATAGCGGTGCCCATAGGTATTATTATTGTAAAAATGAACGAGGGCGGAGTTTTTGACACGTTTAAAAACTCCGTTAAAATACTGATAAAAGAAATAAATAGTATAAGAGAGTTAAACCACGATGACATAGAATATTTAAATAAAAAAGCCGACAAATAGGCGGCATATCAAGCGAGCTGTTTGAATTTTACCTAAGGGCAAAATCTATAGAAGCGTTTCTTTTACTGCTTAGCTATGCGCAAGAGCAGGACGAAAACCTTAGCAGAATTAACTTAAAAAGCCAAAATGCCGTAAAAGACACCATTAACATCTTGACTAAAGACTATATTTCGCCGCCAATAATTACCGACATAGCAAAAGCCGTTGGGATTGACAAATGCACAGATAAACGAGCCATTTTTTCGCCGATTATTCTTTAGTTAACGCTTGTAAATAGGCCGACAAAGCCTATGCGCTATTTTAATTAAACTCCGGTTATAGCGGCATAATTTAATCTTTATTTAATGCGGCAGTCAACACACAATAATAGCATAGGTTTGAGCCTCGAGCGCTCAAGCCTATGCTATTTTTTTAAATTTGCTGTTGACAAAGCAAAAATCAAGTGTTACAATTGTACTTGTTCAATAAGTACACATAAGTATACGATGTTACATTTGATTTTAGTAGATAGCGCCGGCACTATCTATCAGGAGGTATTGAGTGGAGATAATAATAAGCAGCAATACAAGCAAGCCTATATACGAGCAAATTACATCTCAAATTAAAGCAATAAGGATTTTTTCCAAGAAGAGCAGCAAAAAATAATTGAGGGGCACTTATATAGTGCTGTTGATGTTGCAAAATCAAGCGGAATTAAACTTAAAAAATTACAGGAATTAATTGCTATTTTCTATGATGAGGAGGGCGAGTGATGTGAGAATTAAACTAATTTGTTTTGGTGTTGCGCTATTATTTTTTGGTGCTGCCACAATTACAATATCACAAAATGCATCTATAAGTTTAAATCAGTTTTTTAAAAGCACAAGCAATTTCAAACAAGATGACAGCATATCATTTTCTGCTATAAGTAAAATTAACCTTGACATAAATGATGTTCCACTTACTATAGTTGAAAGCGATGTAAAAGAAGTGACAGTGACAAGTACGGCTAAAAATAGCGGTATAGGGTTTGCCACACAAGCAAAAGCATGGGAAGATAATGGCACCCTTTACTACACGCAAGGCTTTGTTTTTGGTATTGAACCTAAATCAACGGGGTACGTAACTATTGAAATACCTTACGATTTAGAGCTTGATTACGACATTAATAGCGGCAGTGGAGATGTTTTGATAGACATAGAAAGCGCAAACAATATTTTTATAAATGCCGCTGTTGGAACAAAAAATGTATCTTCTTATTGCGATAATCTTGACGTACACTCTGTTAGCGGTGATATAAATATTTACAAAGCCAGCCAAAATATAAATATTGAAACTGTAAGTAGCGATGCGACGCTTAGTGCGAATGAAGTTAGCAGACAAATTAATTTTGAAAGCATAAGTGCAGATTTAAATGTCTGTGCAAACTATTTAAGCGGATATAACATACATCATGATTATTCAGGCGGAAAAATTGATGAATACATTAAATTATCGGACAACGGGGATAATACGATAAACATTAACGCAAAAACAGTAGATGGAGATATTACTGTTTATGAAAAATCTGAAATTAATGAATTAAGTGTTTTTTTTGAGGAGGAGTAAGAATGAACAGCGCAATAAAAATAGAAAACCTTTGTAAAACATAC
>CAYJBO010000132.1:0-3528 GCA_964368295.1 uncultured Bacteroides sp. | reverse complement strand
CTAAAAGAGGCCTTTAACAACACAGCTTACACCGGCACAAGTATAGAGACACTTTTAGAGTTTACCGAAACCGAAAAAGCCGAGAGACTTGCAACTATAGATAAATCTCTTGACGATTTTGATCAGCTTATGAAAAACGACGATTTTTCAAAATATTGTGACATCCAAAAAGATTTGTATAATGCCGAGATAGAGGCAAACTTAGAGCGCATAGAGACACTTGAGGCGGACTTGATTAAAAACCCAAGCCAAGAAGATTATGTGGCAAATGAGATAAGATATTTAGTATTGAGCAATACACGCATTACAGAGAACTATATACCTGAGCTTGATTACAGGCTAGAAAACAATATTATATATAACGACGGCAGCTGGCAAGACGTTGCACTCAGCGCTATTTCAGGTGCAAAAAGCCGCATTTTAAGCATTGAGTCATCAAAGCTATCTGAGGAAGATTTCTACGAGGATCAATGGCTTGTTGACCAGCATGGCTCTTATTTAACCTATGAAAATTCTATAATTGCCGAGATAGAAAAATACCAATACGAGGTTTTGGTCGGCGAAAACTCAATGGCAAACGGCAAACCCGACATGGACTTTGTACCGGACGGCGCAAGAAACAGCGTTTACAACGGCACATTCCCATTTACTACGTTTATAGTTGTGTTTAGCATATTAATTGGAGGCTGGGTAATAGCAAGCGAGTTCCAATCCGGCACAGTGCGCCTACTTGTTATACGCCCACGCACAAGGATAAAAATACTGCTTTCTAAATACCTTGCAGGCATTAAAATTGTATACGCACTTTACCTTTTGATATTTATTACAGTTATACTAACACAAGGCTTTATGAGCGGCTTTTCAGACTATTTATACCCCAACTACACAGCTAGCGGCGAGGTTAACTTCTTCTTAATGCTAATAGGGCATTTCTTCGTGTCCTCGCTAAGCTTTGTGTTTATATACACTTTAAGCTTTATGGTATCTGTGCTTGCAAAAAATATTGCGGTTGCAATTATTGTGCCCACAATAGTACTTTTCGGTACAATGATACTGATGACATTTGCTTACAGCTTACCTCCTTTGGTGTTCCTTGCTTATACACCGCTACCGTATTTGTCAATACACGAGATGTTTACCAGCGACTACTCTATGACACAAGAGCTAATTGAAAAAGGCATACCGCTGACACTTGGCCTTGGTGCATTTGTTATGATAATCTACTCCGGCATATTGATAACCTTATCCACATTGCTGTTTAAAAAGCAAGACATCACAAACTAATTTTGATTTTATTTCAATCACAAGAAAGGTACATCTTTTCTAAATGAGTAACAATTTTTTAGACAATTACAAAAAAAAGAGCACAGACGACATGTCACAGCTCTCTGAGATAGTGGGCGCAGACAGCCAAATGCCGCAAGCGAGCCCCGCTGTCAACAGCAGCGTACAGGACACACCCGTAGCGCAAAGCGCACCTGTACAGCAGCCCATACAAAAGCAGCAAAGCGCACCCCTACAACAGGGTGCGCCCGCTGCACAAAATGCGCAAAATCCCAAAGCTGCGCCGGTAAAGCAGCCTGCTGCAAAGCCGCAACAAGCGCCTGTAAATAAACCTGCACAAAAACCGCAAGGCAGCGCCTCGCAGGTTACGGCGGCGCAATTACAACAGGGCTTAAATTTTGAACAATCGAGCGGCTTTACGCCCCCACCCGGCCGCGGCACAAGCGGTGGCGGCAGTGGCAGCGGCAGTAGACGCCGCAAAAAAAGTTTCCCGTGGGGATATGCAATTTTGGGCGTTGTTGCGGCTGTTATCATTATAATTGTCATAGCATTAATGCTACAGGGCTCACCTGTGCCATCAATGACGGGCTGGAGCTTATCCGATGCAAACCTATGGGCAAACGAAAACAACATACCCATACAGTCAGAGCAGGTGTTTAGCGAAGAGGTTCCCGAAGGGCAGATTATATCTCAATTCCCTGCCGCCGGAGAATCTGTCGAGGACGGTTTATTCCTTGAGCTCACCATATCCAAAGGCCCCGACTTAGACGTGCTTGTGCCCATACCGGACATAATGAACATGAGCATAAACGAGGTAGAGGCATGGGCAGAAGAGAACTTTATGCAGTCTGTGCGCATAACTACCGAGAACAGCGAAACAGTGCCCGAGGGAAGCGTAATTGAGTACCTTGTAAACGACAACACAGTGCTTAGCGACGAGATAAAAAGAAGCACTCCTTTTTATGTTGTATTCTCAAAAGGCGAGAGCGATGGTGAGGCTGTTGAGCTGCCAAACTTTTTAACCATGAGCGTTGAAGAGGCACAGGCTTTTGCAGTAGAAAATAAAATAATGCTAAATATTATTTATGTATTTAGCGACACCGTGCCAAAAGAGCAAGTTATCAGCCAGAGCATAAAGGCAGAGGAGACTATTAAATCGGGCGACTCTGTTGAGATAACCGTCTCCAAGGGTAAAGAGATAATAGTGCCTAACTATTCCAGCATGACAAAGGACGAGGGCGCACTTGTTACAACTACCCTCGGTATCACGGTAATTGTCACCGAGAAATACTCCTCGGGCCACGAGGAGGGAGACTTAATATCTCAATCCATAGCCGCAGGCACACTCTATGCAGATGACGCCATATTAAAGCTTGAATACTCGCTAGGCAACAAAATATTAGTGCCGTCTTTTGTTGGCAAAACAGAGATTGATGTGCGTGAATGGGCGACACCGTTAAATGAAAAAGGTGCTAATATTACAATAAACACGACTTACACCTCATCCTCACAGGCCGCCGGCACTGTACTTTCACAAGACAAGGCAGACTACACAATAGGCGTTATTGGCAGTGTAAATTTTGTTGTTTCTCAGGGCAAGGTTATATTTGCGCCTAACTTTGCAACAGGCCTAATTACACGCACAAGGGCAATAGAAATTTGCGAAGAGCTAAATATTGTACCGGTGTTTGTAGAGGCTTCGGGCGGCACTCCCGGCATGGTTATATCTCAAAATATATCGCCTAATGCAGAGATGAAAGAGGGCGACGAAATAATACTTTATTATAACTCTCAAACACCAATGCACACAGTGCCTGATTTTAGCGATTTAACCATAGCAGAGGCAGAGGAATATGCTGCTAAATTTACACTTGAGTTTAAAGACAAGGAAAAAGGCGGCAAAATAGTGGCAGGCAGCCAATCAAAACCTGCAGGCACGTTGGTACCCGAGGGCACAACAATTATACTAACTGTTGCTGACCCTGTTGTAACTACACCTAGCCCATAGCCATAATTAAATAACGCAATTTAAAAGCAATTTAAAAAGGGAGAGTTTTACGTTAGTAAAACTCTCCCTTTAATTGTTAATTTATTGTTTTGCCGTACAAAAGAAGAAGATAAGAAGGAAAAAAATAAACCGCACCATTTTATGATATATACAAGCTAATATAAATAATCCCGCAGGATTATTTACAACTTATTTTATGGCGGTGCTACGCACATGCCAATTTATATTGTACTGCG
>CAYJBO010000131.1:0-3572 GCA_964368295.1 uncultured Bacteroides sp. | reverse complement strand
ACCTCTTCTGCAGTTACTCTAAACTTGTTTATTGTCATCAAACCGGTCATGGGGTCGGTGTTATATGATTTGAGCAAGGCTTCTTTTTTCTCGATTTGCGACTTGTAATGAAGTGCTATAAACCCTGCGGCGACGATGAAAAAAACTAGCGCAAAGTAATACCAGTTTTCTATGGCGAGTTCCCAAAAACCGGCCTCTGCCTCGGGCAGAGTTGCATTGGAGTTAGTCTCAATTATTGCAGTGTACTCTACCTCTGAAACACGGTCTGTCATTACATTGAATATCGAAACATATTCATCGGCAATTTCGTTGTTAATAAAAAACTGCATCGGTGCTGATACGTCTGTGTGCACTGTGGAAGTGTCTATATCATTAAAGTATATCTCGGTGTATGTGGTCGCACTCTCGGTGCAAAAAACTATGTCTACGTTTCCTGCGGCTAAGTCATCAAGTAATTTGTGCCAGTTGTTGTAAAAAATAAACTCAACTTTTGGGTAAGCTGCAAGGAATGCGTCAAAGTCAATAGTCTGATAAGGAAGTGAGCCAATTTTAGGCGATTTATCTACTATTTCACTTGTTATCGTCGTATCAAAATGATTGTTATTTATTACGGCATACATCGGAATTTCATGAAATGTTTCGGTTGGAGTATAATGCTCTTGCTCACGTTCAATATTGCCGTAAAGTGTCAGCAATATATCATAATTCTCATGTGTATCTTGTGTGTCCTCAAGGCTGTATGGGTGAAAGTTTACTTCAAAACCATATTGCTCGGCAAACTTATTTAGTATGTCAGCCATGACTCCGTCGGCTTCACCGTGTTCATTTGTAAATGAAATTGGTGAAAATCCTGTTACGTAACCGACTTCAAGTGGCCGCTGCCTTAACACTTCCAGCTCACTTTGTGTAAGTCCGCGGTGGGCTATTTCAATGTTGTTTGAGAGATATTTTTCCTCAAGCTCCATGAAGAAGTTACCCTCTGTATGGATAACATCTAAATAATAATTATCTATAACTTCCATCAACTCTGCATTTTCAAAACTAGAAATTAAGTATAGATTGTAAACGCCAAGATTTAATATGTTATTCAAGTCGTGAGACGTGGGGTCTTCGGAGTAAGTTATATATAAATCTGCCTCTTGCTCCATATAGGTTTCGGTTTCGCCGTATACGTACTCAACAGAAATGTTATTCTGCTCGCAAAAAATGTCAAGATTTTCGACACCGACATTTTCATCATAAATGGCGACGGTTTTGCCATCTATAGCGTTGACATCGGCGTAGGTAATGCTCATATCCTTTGACATTAGCGCAATGTATGTTTTGCTGTACGGATTTTGGGAATAAAGGACTTTTTCTTGTCTTTCTGCATTTCTGGTATTAAAGCCGCCTACATCTACATAGCCGCTTTGTACCGCTTCAATCATGCTGTCGGCAATGGGCACAAATTCAAATTCCAAATTGCTATACTCAGAAATTTTTCGGAACACTTCATACCCGTAACCTTTGTTATTTAAGCTGTCAATGTCAACTATTACATCATCAAAAGTAGAGTAATATCCTACCCTTATCGGTTGGCTAAAATCAAAAGGAGTTACATCAGCATTTGCGCTTGCGTCTTCGCTTAACACTGTGTCGCTACCCTCTGTGGCAAATACTGTAATAATCGGCAATAATGACACTGCCATAATAATTGCAATTAAAATACCCAGTATGTTTTTCATCTTCATTGCTTGCTATCCCCCGTAAGTTTGCTCAATTTGTAAAAGTTTTAGCAATTGTAAAAAAATTACGGCTAAGTTCACAGTTTTTAAATTTGTAACAATTTACAATTACTTACGTATAATTATATCATTTTCTGTCAAAAAAGGCAATAACGAATTGAAATTATTTGATTTGACGTTATATTATTACCAATTAACCCATATTATGGGTTAAATAGATTCTGCTTTTTGGCCGCAGATATTTAAGCGCTTTTGTAAGATGGGGATGACTTAGAAAATACAGAGGATTGCAGGGGAGCATTTTAAAAGGCACCGAGTTTTTACTCGGTGCCTTTTTTGGGGTTTACTTTTTTGGCAGAGCAGCTTATATAAAATGCATATTTAAATTAAAATACACTTTTTAAATGCTCGCAGATCAAATTATACGTTTTAACCTAAATCGCTATTATTAAAAGTATATGTCGCCGATTTAAGCTCTGTTTGAGAAACTTTTTCCAATATAATTACCTTAGTTGTGCTGTTGTTTGCGGATAAAGATTCTATAAAGGGTACGCCGATTTCAAATGTTTCAAAATAATCTTTTGATATATTTGTAAATATTGCTTCCTCGCTCCAGTAAACGCCGAACTCCCCATTTGCATCTGCTGTCAGCGTTTTCTCAAATGTCAGTGTCCCAAGTGCGATAATTTCCGACACTTGCATGCTCAAAATGTTTTGAGTGCTAATTTCAATTTGAGCCTGATGCTTTGCATCCTCTTCGTTTAGCCCTTGTTCTATCAAATTTTCATAAATTTCGTCATAGCTTAAGTCGGCTGTGCTTTCGTCGCTCGCGTTGTCATCGGCGCTATTTTCAAACTTTGCGAGATACTCATTAACCCTTGCACTGTCGGCTTTTGCGGGGTCTATGGGCAGGTTAAACAGCACGTTTAAGCCGTCGTAATCGGAGTTTACTGAAATTTCGCCGCTATGCTCGTCAAATGCATAAGAGCTAATGTTTGGAACACTATCGCTTACGCAGAGGTATAATTTTTCACCTGCAAAATACTCTATAACATCAAGCTCCATCAATTGGTACTGCACACCGTCAATCAGCGTGCCCATGCCAAAGGCGCCAAAGGTAAAGGCGTTGTGCAGGCCGGGGTTCATGCCATTTACAAGGGGAGATACAATTGGCATGCTTTCTATAGCCTGTATAGGTGTGCCGTCCTCGTTTTCTATTGCAATAACTGCGTATGTTTTGCTAGTGTCCACAGCAAGTTCAGACACGTCAATTCCCTCACCGTGGGCAAAGCCTAAGAATGTTATTTTTAAGCCGGCATCTATTTGGGATTCGTTAATTTCAACCATATCGCCAGATTCAAAAGGTGTTGCAAAGTGGTCTATTGTCTCGCCGCTCTCGGTTGTAAAAACCATGTCCTCTGCTACCTCTTGCGGGCTAAGTAACCTAACAGAGGCAAAAGCGGTAATGCTTAAAAGTGTAATTACTGCGGCGGCAATTATAAGTTTTTTCATGGGATAACTCCTTTTATTAGGTTTTGTGGCAGACATGACTATGTTGCTGTAAATTGCGTTTTTGTCTGTCAAGTTATCAGATAAAGCTTTTTTTATTAAATCTTTTTCAGTCATATCTGTGTGTACTCCCTTTTATATAATTCTCTAACCTTTGCAAGCGTTCTGTAAAGCTTTGTTTTTACTGTTGAGCCGTTCATATTAAGCGCTATTGCAATTTGTTCGATACTGTTGTCGCAGTAATAATAGAGGTAAAATATCTTAGCCTCCAAGGGTTGTTGTTTCGATACAAATTGTGCAATGCGTGAAAGCAGCTCTTTAGTTATAAATTGTTCTTCT
>CAYJBO010000130.1:0-3664 GCA_964368295.1 uncultured Bacteroides sp. | reverse complement strand
CGTGGCATACCAATTTTTACTTTTGTAAATAAAATGGATAGAGAGGCGCAAAACCCTTTTGATTTGCTTGAGGAGCTAGAGCAAGTGCTCGGCATTGAGACGTACCCTATGAACTGGCCTATAGGTTGTGGCCGGGAGTTTAAGGGCGTTTACGACAGGAATAAAAACGAGATTTTAGCCTTTGAGCACACGGGCAAGGTAGGCTCTTTACAGGCGACTAAGGTGTCTGCTAGGCTTGGAGATGAAAATTTAGATGAGCTTTTAAGTGCACCACTGCACGCCACGCTCTCGGACGATATTGAACTTTTAGACGGTGCAGCGTATGAATTTGACAAAAGCAAAGTAGATGCAGGCAAGCTTACACCGGTGTTTTTTGGCAGTGCGCTAACTAACTTTGGCGTAGAGCCCTTTTTAGAAGACTTTTTAAAATTAAGCACTACTCCGCTAGCACGCAGTGGCTCCGGCGGCACCATTGACCCCATTGAGTGTGAGGATTTTTACGCATTTGTGTTTAAAATACAGGCAAACATGAACAAGGCGCACCGAGACAGGATTGCATTTTTGCGAATAGTAAGCGGAAAGTTTGAGCGTGGCATGGATGTTACACATGTGCAGACGGGCAAAAAATTAAAGCTTACACAGAGCACACAGCTTATGGCCGACGGCCGTGAAATAGTAGACGAGGCATATGCCGGCGATATTTTGGGCCTGTTTGATCCGGGCGTTTTTGCAATAGGCGACACAGTTACAAATGCACGTGCACCCGTTGCTTTTGACAGCATACCTACCTTTGCGCCGGAGCATTTTGCAAGGGTGTCACAGGTGGACACGATGAAGCGCAAGCAGTTTGTAAAGGGCATGGAGCAGATAGCGGGCGAGGGCGCCATACAGATTTTTAAAGAGCTTGACGGCGGCATGGAAGAGTTGATAGTGGGCGTTGTTGGCGTGCTACAGCTTGAGGTGCTTGAATACAGGCTTAAAAACGAGTACGGCGTTGACATAAGGTTGCAGCAGTTGCCATACAGCTTTATACGCTGGATTGACAACGAGGAGAGCGACACGTTTAGCGTAAAAAACCTTGTACTTACAAGCGACACAAAGCGTGTTGAGGACTTTAGGGGCAGACGCCTTTTGCTATTTACAAGCGCATGGAACATTACATGGGCCGAGGAGCGCAACGAGGATTTACAGCTTAGCGAGGTTGGCAGATAAAATATATTTTGCGCTTAGCAGTTGGCGTGCGTTGCAAAATAGCTTACAAAAAGCAACAAAAAAACCTTAGGACAAGGCGTATAATAAAATAGGCGTATAAAAAAGTGCGTTGTAGGGGAATTAATAACGCCCCTACAGCGCATTAAAAATTTTAAGGCACGGATTTACGCACGGATTTACGCACGGATTTACGCACGGATTTTGCGCATTTTCCAAACAGCACTTTGCGCTATAATTTAACCATGTAAAGCAGGTGAAATTTATGACATCTTTGCAAATGAATATGAAAAATACACGCAATAAAGATATTTTTTACGCTACTATTGGCGCGGCAATAGGCGTTATTGCGTTTTTATTAATACACACGGCGGCGCCGCTTGACGTTACTTACGACGCATATATTTTAGACGGATATGTGGAGCGTGACATTGTACAGCATTATACCGGCTGGCTTTTTTACAGACAGGCGCCGCTGAGCTTTCCTTTAGGGGTTGCGCCTGCCATGGGTGCGGCCGTAACGTTTACAGATTCTATACCGCTTTTTTCTATACCGCTGCGCTTTATTGAGGCGTTATTACCGCCTGTTTTTCAATTTTTCGGCTGGTTTTCGCTTATAAGTTATGGCGCAATGGGCAGTGCGGCGGCGCTGTTATTAAACCTGTTTATGCCGCAGGGTAAAAGGGGAGCGGCGTGCACGTTTTTGGGCACATGCCTTTTTGTAACGTATCCAATTATGGTAGAGCGCACGTTTAGGCATACGTCGTTAACGGCGCAGTGCTTAATAGTTTTTGCGCTTTATATTTATTTTAGCAATGCAAAATTTGGGTATAAAAACAGGCTTGCATACACCGCACTTTGTGTTATTAGCGCGTGTGTGCACCCGTACTTTGCGCCTATGGTTTTTGCCGTTTTATTTGCGGATTTAGCGCAGAATACACTAGCGCAAAAAAGCATAAAAACAGCGATAAACAGCGCATTATTTTTATGTTTTAACATAGGTATAACGCTGATAACCCTGTTTTGTATAGGCGCATTATTTGGTAACGCAACGGGCGATTTAAACATTTTATACGGCTACTTTACCATGAATTTAAACTCAGTATATAACCCCTTAAGCCTTGGCCACGGCGGCGAGCTTGTGTGGTCACGCTTTATATTGCCGCGCGCACAGGGCTACGGCACGTACGACGGCTTTAACTACATGGGGTTTGGCGTGCTGGCCTTTATGGCGGCGGCTGTTATAGGCACGCTTATAACATTTTGTAAAGATTTTTATTGCAACTTAAAAGGCAACACAAGCGCAGATAAAAAGCAGAGCGGCCTTGTTTGCAAAGTTGTTAAAGCGGCGGGCAACACAGGGGTGTTTATAAGGATAAACCGCCATATAGCGCTACTTTTAGTGTGCGTAATATTAACTTTATTTGCGCTTACAAACAAGGTTATACTTGGCAACTTAGTGATATTTGAAGTGCCATTGCCTAGCTTAATACTTGAGTTAGCAAATAATTTTAGGTCGAGCGGACGCATGTTTTGGCCTGTAAACTACCTTGTGCTAACGGGCGTAGTTGTGTTTTTTGCACGTGTTAGACTACCAAAAATTTGCGTTAGCAAGGCGCAAATTTTAAAAACTGCAAATAAATATATAGGCGCCGCTCTTGTTTTTGCGCTTGTTGCGCTGCAAATTGCGGATATATCGCCGGCACTTATGCAAAAGCGTGACGCCTTTGTAAACCCGCAGGCAGAGTTTGAAACGCCGTTAAAGTCCACCGCTTGGCAGACTTTTGCAGAAAATTACGGCCACATTGTTGCGCTAGACCCCACACTTAGCAATGGGCTATATCTGGCGCTTTACACAGCGCAAAACAGCATGACAACGACGGATTCTTTTACATCGCGCATTGATGTAGGCGAGAGAAACGAGGAGATAGCGCGCGAGATTGAGCTTTTAAAAAGTGGGCAGGCGGCCGACGACACGATATATATTACAACCGACGGGTTTGTGTTTTCACAGCTTGCGGACGAAATATTGGCGGCCGACGATGAGATGATGTGCATGGTTGTTGACGATAACTTTTACGTTATACTAAGGGCAAAAGATAGCGTGCGCCAAGAGCTTGTGTCTGCCGATAATATAGCAATTTACCCTGATATAGCGTTAAAAACAGCGATTTATACCGACCCTGCATGGGAGAACGGTGTGCTGAGGGAAGACAAGAGCACGGTGTGTTTTTACAACAACGATTTGTATAATAAAACAATATTAAACATGGAGTATATTACGCTTGGCGATGAAGAGTACGCAATTTTAGACGTTGACACAGGCGATGAGGGCTGGATAATAGTGACACTTGACATAGAGGATGCGACGATTTTAATAGGCGAAGAGTTGGGGGCGCATTAGCTTGTGTATGTCATAAAATGGTGCGGTTTGTTTTTCTTCTCTCTTATCTCT
>CAYJBO010000129.1:0-3813 GCA_964368295.1 uncultured Bacteroides sp. | reverse complement strand
CTGCTAAATATTAACTCTTACGAAAATGATTTTGTTAGATATACTTATACTTTGCATGGTGTGGATGACACATTTGGTATTACCGATGAAAGCGATGCGCGCTATGGTGTGACAACTGCCCCAAGCGGCTTAATACATATCACCGATTTAGAGGGAGCAACTCCTTTAAACTTAAAAGTTAGGCCGCTTACATCCACTGTTAAAATAATGTCTGCAAATGCACAAATTGCAACGGGTGGATATTTAGAGTTTGGCACTAAGCAGGACGATAAAAGTGTTGTGCGCTACTATGCCCATGAATCAGATGATTTAGAATTGAGACTTGTACTTAGCACTGACTCGGCAGAATATACTAATGTTGAAGTAAAAGTGGTAGTGCCTAACGAGTCATCAATTATGAAAATTGGCCTAAGAGGCGATGTTTACACCTCGTTTTCGGAGGAGCTTAAGGCGCTTGTAGGAAACGACCCCAAAAACATAACCTATTATAGTGACGAGGATGCTTTAAAGCAGGTTGTTCCTAACAGCGAGTTCTCAAATGTTAAGAGCGTTAAAATAGTTATACCTAAATTAGCTGCAGAGACATCGACTGCGATGCCAATCCAGCTAAAAGCATTAGAGGCGGACGTTTATTCTAAACCCGACAACGCGCAAGAAGATGTTATTGCCACCACAACGCTAACGAACAACGCAAAACTAACGACTTCATATATCTTCGATTGGTATGAATTAAGTGGTATTGCATTCTCGGAGAAAACAACAGATACGCAAAACGGTATTTATGATGGTAAAGATGAATACCTAGATGAGTTGCATGTAAGCTCATTCAGAGGTTTAAATGCTGTCCCGACCGGCACAGAAATTTTAAGCTATGACAAAACAACAGGAAAATACATAGTTTTACTCCAACCTAGATATGCACCTTACAATGTTGTGCATGCCCCAACCAACGATGCATATTCAGTTAGCACAATTTTGCCGTCGGCGCCATTAGAGCTAAATAATAACTATAAAGGGACAAGTGGTGTTAATTTTAATGCAAGTATAAGTGCCGGATTTTCTATTGTAACAGGGGAAGCAAACTTAAAGCAAGAAGAGCTTGACTACGGCAACGTTGACTTAGCATTAGTAGAGATTGTTTATACAGTTACATTTAAAGAAGATAAGGATGCTACCACAAACGTTGACCAGTACACAGAAGTTACAAAAAATTCAACTATTCCTAAAACAGATAATACTTTTGACATTCCAGACGATAAAGTATTTATAGGCTGGACAACTGACGAAAATCCAACTGACAACAGCACACTTTGGAACTTCAATGACGATGGTGAGACCGATACCTCAAACGATACTAAAGTTCCAGGAGATGTTGTTTTATACCCTGTTTTAATAGATAAGGAAAACAGTATAACTGTGACATTTGACACCGGAAATATAGATACCATTGAGCCTAGAGCCGAAAATAATGACTTTGTTATAACAGGAAATGACAAAGCTAGTAAACAAATTAAAAAAGGTGGCACAATTGCAGTAGCACCGACGACAACCCCAAATACCACAGATAATCAAGAGTTTGAGTTCTGGTATATCGATGAAAATAACAATGGGGTATATGATTCTGGTGAAACTAAGTACGACAAAGGCGTCACCTATGACAAAAACACAATTTATGTGGCCAAGTACAAAGAGACAGTTAATACCGGCACAGGCGGCACTGTCGATCCCGATGACACCGGTGGCACCAGCACACAGGACCCTGTTACATCTACACCGACAAATCCTCCAATTGTTACACCGCCGATAATTATAACACCTATAGACCCTGACGATTCCAATAGCACAACATCCTCACAACCTAATGATTCGAATTCTTCGTCTACAAACGATCCGAACCCGCCGGTAGAACCTGAAAACTTAGGGTCCGTAGAGGATGGTGGCACAATTACCATAAATCCTAGTGACGTTATAGTGGATGAAAATGGCAATATTACCATATCACCTAGTGCGTTTGAAGACCTGCCGGACGGTGAATATGAGATTGAGGTTGAACATGACGGAGTAAAATTCATCTCTACAGCAATTGTTAAAAGTGGTGTGCCTCTTTCAATGGGAGAGTTTAAACGTCTCGGCGGCGCATGGAGCCTATTCGATTTGTTATCGACAATATTTGTAGCATTAACGGTGCTTTATGTGGCGTTTATTAAAAAGAGAGATAAAAAAGACGAAGATGAAGAAGGCCACGCAAATGAAGAGGCATGGAACGAGTATGTTAGAAAATACGAAGAGATTGAAGACAAGAAGTTTGCGAAACTGAGAAGAGGTAAGACAATTAGCTTAGCCATTGAAGCAGTTATGGCGATTATATTGCTACTTATCACTCAAGACTTTACGCAGCCGATGATAATATTTGACGTTTATAGCATAGCGTTCGCTCTTGCAGTAATTTTAGCTATAGTTATAGTAAACTTAGCAAACAAAGATGCAGACGATGAAGAAGAGCGCGTTAGCATTGAAGAAGAACTAGAGCGTGATGTTAAAAAATTACGTCGTGACAAAATAATTGCGTCATTAATAGATATAGTTTTGATTTTAGTATTGGCGTTTATTACAAGGTCGTTTGCTAATATATTTGTTGTTCTTGGCTTTACAACTGTCTTTATTCTTTGCGCAGTTTTACTTGTAGCAATATCAATAATCAGCAGCCGTGTTACAATTGAAGATGAAAATGACAATGAGGCATGGCAAACTTGATTAAGTTATATTAAGTACAATGGCTTAATTTTATATGAGTAAAACAAAATAAAAGCAATAAAAACCCACCGGCTAAGCTGGTGGGTTTTTTAGGCTTTATTGATTGATACATAGCGCACGGTTTAGTTGTATGGAGCAGGGGACGAAATAAAAATAATTTAGCATTAAAAGTTAAAGGTATTATACGGTATAAAAAACAAGTAAGGGGCAGTAACTATTGCTAATGAGAGGGAAATTTTTTTCTTTTCGGACAGTGATATATCTGTTTTATTAAAGGAAAATTTAGAGTTGAAAAAATAGATACACACAGCTGAAATTGCAGCACAAGCCAAAACATATAAAAACCCCCATATACTACTAAGCGGGTCAAACATAGCGGCGGTTAATATGTGCTCATAAATCCAACGTGAGATAACAGTTGGCATTAAAGGCTGGATAAAGTTAGGTATTACCATGAAAATGCCGCCGATTATATCGGATAAAAAGCCGAAAATGACTACCTTTAATATGCTTTTTTTGGCATGAAGCTTAATATTATTCATTTTTAATAGTCTCATTGTAATTATAATCACAGCGAGGTCAATAACAAAATTGGCAGGTATTGCAACAAGCCAAGTTTGTGGGAAAATCAATAATAACCAAATAGGGAAAATCACGTTGTATAGTTTTATTTGCTTTTTCAATTTTATTATAGCTCCTTTTTATTAAGCAATATTACTTTCAACTCATTATACCATCAACTCCGAAAAACTACAAGTAATAAGCGATCTTCAATGATGTAAATTCAACACAATATCAATAAAAAGCCAGTGCTGTTAAAGTAAGGGGGGTAGCAGTAGAACTGAGAAATGGTTGTGTGGTATAATAACCTCACCCACTTACGAAATCAAAGATTTCTTGTGGGTACCCGAGAACATTGAAACATAAATTTTCGCTGTGCTCAAACGGCTTGCGCTTTAACAAGCGCCCACGCCGTCAAAAGCGCTAAAGCGCTTTATTTATGTTATAATAACCTCACCCACTTACGAAATCAAAGATTTCTTGTGGGTACCCGAGAAC
>CAYJBO010000128.1:0-3878 GCA_964368295.1 uncultured Bacteroides sp. | reverse complement strand
AAGTGTAGTTATGTCGTCGTGGCGGTTAATTCCCTGGAAACCGGCAACTATAACTACACGCTTTTTAGAGAGCTCTGTCTCTATCCTGTGTGTGTTTAGCTTTTTAATCCTCGCCCTTGTGTAAGATGAATTTGTGTTAAAGCCCGCCTGCCAACCTGTAAGGCTAATTGCAGGACAGTCCACCTCTGCCAGCGCCATTGCAAGTAGTGATATAGTAATTTGCTCGCCTGTCGACAGCAACATATCCATCTCACGCTGTGAAGGTGAATTTGTTATCTCCGCCGCCTTTACAATCAAATCGTCTGTTGTGTCGCCTTGAGCCGAAACTACAACTACAACGTCGTTGCCTTCTGCCCTTGTTTTTGCAACAATTTTTGCAACATTAAAAAGACGCTCTTTGTTTGCAACGGAGCTGCCACCAAATTTTTGTACTATTAATGCCATATTCCCTCTCCTCCTTTTTTATAGGCCAACTATATAAATACCTTTTTACCCCGCTCTTTTATTGGCAAAAAAGCATTGTGGTCTTGTGTATTTCCTATCTGTTATAATCTTTAAGTGCATTTTGCAGCCTGCTAAATAAAAATTTTCAAGCACGCTCTGTTTGTACTTTGTGCAAGTTAAGTATTAAAAGTGCACTTTACTCATCACATGTTTGTACAGTAGCACCCTCGTTATTTGCATCTAACATATGCAGCTTAAAAAACTCGTCTAAGTCTTTATCTCTCATCATCGCTCTTGTTATTTGCTCGTAATAGATGTCGCTCTTATTAACTACACTTAAAATTGTAGGCCCTGCGCCACTTATAAATGCGGCAAGCGCCCCTGTAGAATTAGCAATTTCCATTATGTCTTTGCCGCCCTTTATAAGCGGCAAGCGATATTTTTGGTGGAGTGTATCCTGCGTTGCTATTTTTAACAGCTCGTATCTCTGCTCGCAAAATGCGGCACTAAGCAGCGCCGAACGCGACAAATTATAAACGGCATCTTTATGGGAAACACTGTGCGGCAGCGCCTTTCTCGCACGCTCTGTAAGCAGTTTAAAGTTAGGTATAAACGCCGCAAACTGCAACTCTTCCGAAAGCTGCTTTTTAACGCTATAAACTTTATCTCCGTCAAACACGCTTGTTACAAAACCTCCCAAAAGCGCAGGCGCCACGTTGTCGGGGTGTCCTTCTATACGAGTGGCGAATGTGAGGATTTCGTCACTTGTCATGGGATTGCCCAGCATTTCGTTTGCGCCTAGCATGCCTGCAATTATGCACGCACTGCTAGAGCCAAGCCCTCTTGCCATGGGTATGTTATCCGTTTGCACTATTTTAAGCCCTTTTAAGCTTTTGCCGTTGAGCTCAAACACTTTTTTAGCCGTTGAGTATATTAAATTATTTTCGCCACTCGGCACTCTCTTGCCGTTTTTTGAGGTGATGTCTATGCAATCTGACTCGTAAAACTCTACTATATTATAAAGCCCTACCGCAAGGCCGCATGTGTCAAAACCCGAGCCCACATTTGCGCTTGTGGCAGGCACTGTTACACGTACCATTGTAACACTCCTTTACTCTGCAAGGCATTTCATAGCAATGCCAAGCCTACCGTTTTGCGCCTTTGTCTTCTCGCACATATCGTCAAGCTGCTGTTTTGTTACAGCCGGCTTAATAAAAGCTACTTCGCTTGAATTTTCACTGAGTATATCGACATCGCCAAAAATTTCCTTTACTTTTTGAGTGTCTATATCGTTAACTCTTACATAGTAATTATATGCCCCTGAGTCAACAGGTGTTACTTGCGCAGCAAGGCTCTCTTGCCAAAATAGGCTGTCGTGTATTTGTGTGCCGCTTTTTAGCGCATCCATTATGTCTGCAACTACTGCGCTTGCCGTTGGCAGTTTACCTGCCCCCTTGCCGTAAAAAACTACATCGCCAAGCATGTCGGCCTTTATAAGCACTGCGTTAAATACGTCGCTTACATTTGCTAGCTGGTTTGTAAACGGCACAAGGCACGGCTCAACGCCACAAAAAACTTCTGCCGAGTCTGTCCTTTTTGCCCATGCTATAAGACGCACTGCATGTTTTGCCTTTTTAGCATTCTCTATATCGCTAACTGTTATGTCTCTAATGCCTTTAGTTGGCACGTTTTGCACATGCACCTGTGTGCCTGTCATTATGCTTGCAAGTATTGTTATCTTACGCTGTGCGTCAAGCCCATCCACGTCTGCCGAGGGGTCTGTGGTCTCAGCGTATCCAAGCTCTTGAGCAATTTTAAGCGCATCATCAAAGCTAAGCCCCTCTTGCGCCATTTTTGTCAGCATAAAGTTTGTTGTGCCGTTTACTATGCCGCTAATTTCGCTTACCACATTGGCCGCAAGGCACTGATGCAGCGGCGTTATAACAGGTGTTCCGCCGCCTACGCTTGCCTCAAACAAAAAGCATACGTTGTTTTGCATTGCTATGCGCAAAAGCTCTGCGCCGTGTGCTGCAACAAGCTCTTTATTAGATGTAACAACGTGCCTTTTGCTCATTAAGCTCTGTTTTACATACAAATAAGCAGGGTTTAGCCCGCCTATGGTTTCAACAACTACTTTTACCTCTGGGTCGTTTAAAACAACGTCTATATTATTAACAAAAAGTTTAGCGTTCTCATGGGTGCTAAAATCTCGTATATCACAAACGTATTTTACGCTTACATCCTCGCCCGCCCTTTTTGAAATAGTGGCGCTATTTTGCGCAATTACGTCTAAAACTCCACTGCCAACAGTGCCAAACCCCAAGATTGCTATCTTAGCCATATAATAATCTCCGTTTCTAAACTGGTATTTAAAATTTTAAAGATATTTGCACTTTTTTTTTGCAATTTTGCAATTTTCTGCATTAAAATATGTTACAATAATGTATCAGCCCGATATCCGCACATCCACCACCGACGACTGCGCGCCCAAAAGCTCCAGCATCTCGTCAAGGCTAATTTGCATACCGTCTATGCGTATGCTAACAGCCACGTGGGCGGCACCGTTTTCCGGTGTGGACTGATTAATAGTAACTATTGATGCGCCGGCCTTTGATATGCCTGCAAGTAAAGATTGAAGTGCACCCGTCTCGTCTTTTAAGTGCGCATTTACGGTGCGGGTTGAGTCCTTGTCTTTTACATCAAAAACAAAATCTTTATACTTATAAAAAGCACTGCGCGACATATCTAGCATTTTAGCGGCCTGGCTCACATTTTCAGCAGTTCCGTCCGCTAGCATCTGCTTTGCCTTTACTACCTTTAAAAATATCTCCGGCAAAACACTTGCCTCAATAAGTAAAAAGCGATTTTCCATTTTTATTACCCCGTTATACTTTTCGTATGCAACTTATCTTGCATTTATATGTTGAACAGCCGCACAATTTTTGGATGCCGTCGCCAATTTTAAGCAATATAATACACACGCTTTAGCTGTGAAACAAATTGTAACATGTTTACCGCTCGAGTACAAGTGTTTTTTGTACAAATACATAATATTTAGCGTGTTGTACAAAAAACGCAATAAAAGTAAAAAAATACAGTAAATATTAACATACGGCAACATAGCCGCAGTTGCTTCGGGTTGATTTTTTGTGCGTAAAATTGTATAATATAATACGATTTTAAAAAAATCAACGGTTATAAATAATCCGCAGGATTATTTATTGGCATATTTGGCGGTTGCCGCACTAGCGGCGAGCCAAATGCCGCATTGGATTGAAATTATATAATGCAACGCATTATATAAATAATCCGCAGGATTATTTATAACTTATTTTATGGCGGTGCTACGCACATGCCAATTTATATTGTACTGCGTACAATATAAATAATCCGCAGTACCTACTGACCAAAGCTAGCTTTAATTAGTGCAATAA
>CAYJBO010000127.1:0-3906 GCA_964368295.1 uncultured Bacteroides sp. | reverse complement strand
GCGGCACAGTAAATGCAACGGGTGGCAATAGTAATAGTAGCTATAGCACGCAAAGCGGTGGAAGTGGAATTAGCACAGCAATCTGGAAGACACTTACCTTTACAGGTGGTACAATAAATGCAACAGGCGGTAACGGAAGTAGTAATGCAAAAGGCGGCAACGGAATTACCGACGGCACTGGCGCTGCTTTATATAGCATAATATTAGGTACTGAATCTAATCCGTTTAACGGAACCTTAACTGCAATTGGTGGTACAGGCAGCACAAACGGCACAGCATTTGACAAAGATGTAACAAGCAGAGAATTTGGCACTGGGATGTTGTACTTTACTTCGACAGACGGGACGAATTGGACGAATGGCGGCAATGCATCAGCTTTGCCCACAGACCACTATAATAACTTTGGCTTGCATTTTGGAACAACGGCTCCATAGCCCTAACAAAACACAAAGCAGCACCCCTTAACAGCTTGTTAAGGGGTGCTTTTTATGCACAATTTTGTTTTTTTATTAGCCCCGCCCAATATTATTGTGCCTAGCAGCGCTATATTTTTAGCTAAGGGCAAAAATTGTGTTTTCGGCTGCTTTTTTATGCATTTTCAACGGCCGGCGGCAAGCCTGCACTTGTGTTAAAAATTACAATTTACCTTGTTAACTCGCAGTTTTTATGTTAAAATGGTATAAAATATATAAGTTAATCTATATCTTATTTTGCGGTGCATGCCGTGCAAACTGCACGCCATTAGCCATATTAATCAATAATTTTGAGGTGTTAGTATGAGTGTTTATAATACAAAAATTTTGGCCCACAGAGGCGCAAGTGCCTATGCCCCTGAAAATTCTATGGAGGCCTTTAAGCTTGCATATGACATGGGCGCCGACGGCATAGAGTTTGACGTGCATTTTTCAAAAGATAACGAGATTGTGATAGCACACGACGAGGCAATAGATAGGGTGAGCAACGGCAAGGGTTTATTAAAAGACTATACTTTAAGCGAACTGCGAAACTTTGATTTTAACTGCAACATGGACAAGTTTAAAGATGTTAAAATACCAACGCTAAGCGACGTGCTTTTAGAGTTTAGCGGCAAAAATTTTATGCTTAACATTGAAATTAAGAATAATATTTTTGCATACGAGGGCATTGAAGCTGCAATTTTAGACCTGCTTTATAAGCATAATGCGCTTGACAATGTACTGTTTTCATCATTTAACCACAGCGCAGTAGTTACTGCAAAGACATTAAACCCTAAGGCGGCCTGTGCCTTTTTATTTGCAGACGGCATAATAAATATTAGCGATTACTTAAACACACACGGCATTAGCCATGCTAATCTGGCAGATTACCTGTGCACTAAAGACGAGCTGAGCTCACTAAATAAATCAAATATAGCGGCAAATGTATGGACGGTTAACGAGCGCTCTGAGTTGGAAAAATTTATGAAAATGGGCGTTAATTCGGTAATTACTAACAGGCCCGACCTTGCGCTAGAGATAAAAAACGGCAAATAACACAAGCTCTTTTGAAATTAGTATAACGCTTAAATTTTTTGCAGCGGCGCTTTTATGCAATGTTAAATTTTTTCTGTTTGCAATTATCACTGCCCAATCATAGACATATCAATTTTAAAGGTGTATAATGAATATATCCTTACTTTACAATTGTCTTCTCTTCAATAAGAGGTATTAATGTATGGCTTTTTATAATTTAGCGGCTGAATACGCCTCCCTTGTAATAATTATAGTGGCGATTATTGGCTTTTTGCACCATCAAAGCAAGGGTACAACAAGGTACGGCGCACTAAAATGGATGCAGTATGCAACGCTTGTTTCAATTTTGGTTACAATAGGCTCGCTTACCACTGCCGATTTTTATATGGATTACCCTATTTGGCTTGTAGATGTTTTAAAATACCTTTATTTTTTAACGTCTCCTTTAGCTGCGCCTATAGCCCTTTTTTACGGCATCACGCTAACTTATCACAAAACATACAGGGTTAAATTTATTAGAAAAAACGTGTGGGCTTGGCTGCCATACGTAATATACTGCATTGTTATTTTAACAAACGGCATCCACCGCAAAATTTTTACTATCTCGCCAACCGAGGGTTATATAAGGGGCGATTGGTTTAGAATTACATACGTAATTGCACTTTTATACTTTGGCCTTGTAATTTGCTTTACTATTAAAAACTTTAAAACACCACAGCGAAACAGCCACCTAATTATATGTTTAAATTTATTAATAGCTAGCTTAATTTTTTGCACACAACTTTTATATCCGCCGCTTCAACTCTCTGGCCTTGCAAGCGTTGTAGGTGTGCTTATTATACAGTTTTACGTGCAAAATGTTTCGCAGAGTTCAGATTCTTTAACCGAGCTATATAACCGTGCAAGCCTTACAGCGCAAATGGCAAAGCTGTGCAAGGCACAGACACCGTACATGCTTTTTGTTTTTAGCATACGCAATTTTAAGGGGATAAACGAGCGCAACGGCCTTAAATTTGGCGATGCCCTGCTTGAGAAAATAGCCGCAAGGCTTAGAGAAACTTTGAAAAATCGTCAAGTATTTAGGTACTCTGGCGATGAATTTGCAGTGCTTTGGCCCGGCGGCGAAATTAATGCACTGTTAAAGCCCGAGCTGATTTTTAACGAGCTAAGCTTGCCGTACGAGATAGATGGCGGAAGCATTACGGTAGATTTTGTATACACAGGCGTAAACCACCCTGAGTTTGGCACAAAGTCGGAGGAGCTTATATCCGCAATAGACTACTCGCTATCTATAATTAAAAAGGGCGTTGGCAATACTAACTTTTTTTACAACATAAGCATATGCGAGCAGATGAAGCGCCGCAACTATGTTATAGAGCGCATAAAACAAGCTCTGGAAACAGACGGTTTTGAGGCGTATTATCAACCGATCTACAGCGTAAAAGACAGCGATTTTACCATGGCAGAGGCGCTAATTCGCTTTAGGCCCGAACAGGGAGATTTTATTTCTCCCGGCGAATTTATACCGATAGCCGAGGATACCGGTTTAATATTTAAGATAACAAAAACAATGTTAAATCTAGTTTGTGCAGATTATCAAAAGCTACTAGCTGCGCACGGCAACATAAAATTGCGCTCTGTATCGGTAAATTTCCCGTATGTGCTGTTTATGCGCAAAGGCTCTGCCGAGGAGGTGTACAAAACCGTATTAGGTTACGGCCTAACGCCCGACATGATTAAAATAGAGCTTACAGAGCGCACTTTTGCCACTGATATTGAAAACACACTTGAAATTATGCACGAGTTTATTGACCGCGGCTTTGTTTTAGAGCTCGATGATTTTGGGGTTGAGTACTCAAACTTTAGCATGTTTTTTAATGTGCCCATACGCATTATTAAGTTTGACCGCTCTCTAGTTGTTAGCTCTACCGAAAATAAAGAGCGCCGTGCTTTTTTTATTAAATTTTTATCGGCCGTTAAGGCCTTAGACAAAGACATAGAAGTTGTTATGGAAGGCGTTGAGACGCAAGATATCAAGGAGTTTCTTGTGGAGTGCGGCTGTGATTACATACAGGGCTTTGTGTTTTCAAAACCGTTAAGATTTAACGATTGCGTGGAGTTTTTTATTAAATAGAAAAGTGTACTTTGCAAGTGTTTTGCGGTTTAATATAAGTGATTTATAAGTTTTTTTACAGCTTATTGTACGAGTTTAACCCCCGGCTATGCCGGGGGTCTTATTTTTTGCGTTGTTTTAATTGGCGCGTTTTGTGGCTTAAGTGCTAGAGGTGAGATATATGCTGCGGCAGATAAATTTATAGCTTAGTTTGTGTTGGTGCTACGCACATGCCAATTTATATTGTACTGTGTACAATATAAATAATCCGCAGGATTATTTATTGGCATATTTGGCGGTTGC
>CAYJBO010000126.1:0-3969 GCA_964368295.1 uncultured Bacteroides sp. | reverse complement strand
TCGTCTACCCTTACTAAAACATCGTCAAAAGTTATTGGCCTTTGTGTAATTACTTTGACGCTAACCTTTTGTTTGTCTTGTAAATTCAACTTCTTCGCTATTTCGGGTGTAGTGTGTATATGATTTTGTGCCACAATTACGCCCTGTTCAATGTCAACTGTGCCGCAAGGCCCTTCAATTTTTACAGGTGCCGAGCCGTTGACGTCTCCCGATTGCCTGAGAGGCGCATTTACTCCAATTTCGATGCAGTCGCTGCGAGAGAGTTCTGCCTGTGTGGATTTTCTTGACGGGCCAAGCACTGCTATACGCTCTTTTTTAGCCTTTGGCCCCACAAGTGTAACCCTCTCTTCGCATAAAAACTGTCCCGGTTGAGATAACGGACGCTTTGGCGTGAGCGTTGAGCCCTTTCCAAAAAGAATCTCCACGTGCTCTTGTGTTAAGTGCACGTGCCTTGCCGACACTTCCACCTCAACAAAACCGCCACGCCTCAATGCCTCCATTACAGAATTAATTATATTTTCCATCGTGCTACCTCACACAAACAAATCTGCAAGATACATGCACATTATTATATGCATAGCACTTGATAGCCGATTAAGCTCCTGAATAATATCAGGCCTTGTACACTTGCGCCCAACGGTAAAAGCCATGCCTGCGCTAACTTCTGTCTCACGTATTGCGGTGCGCAGTCTATTTAGCTCTGCATAGTCAAGCCCGAGGGTGTAATCGGGTAAAACCATTTGTTCTACTTTAAAAAACTTCATAGGATTGTGCGAGCGCTCACGCAGCTCAGCGTGGGTTAATCCTATAATTTTGTCGTTTTTATATTCCTCGTTTAAAACATCGCAGCGCATAATCTCACGCAGCACACAGACTATATTGTCGAGGTGCTCGATTAATTTATCGCTAGATCCTCTCAATTTCATCTGCGCCTGTGTAACAATAAAAAGAGCTTGCAGTGTGTCTAGTTTACCCCTAAACAAAATGCGCGGACTGTTTTTTGAAACAAGTACATTATCGTGCAAATGTGTCATATGCTCTGGCTTTTCGGTGTAAAATGCACCCGTCTCCTCGTCCACATACTTTGCAACTTGTGCGCCGCTGTAAGAGCTTTTAGTTTCTACTTTTGTAGCTTTCGGCTCTTCGGCTTCTCTCTCGCCCTCTTTTTTTATGTTTATTTTGCGCTGCTGTAAATACTCACGTGCCGCCGGCGACAATATTTTCCCCTGCGGTATGTAATATACCTCGGGTTCTGTACACCTCAACTCGTCCCTGAGTATCGCTTCTGTGATGACTCTCAATTTTGTCACCCCCTAAAGTTAGTATGCCCTTATAGTCTGCCGATTTTGTAATGCAAATAGCACTTATTAAACCGGTTTTACAAAATAGCTTTAATTACCCGGGCAATATACCCTCAACGTCACCGTGTGGGCGTGGTATTACGTGTACAGAAACTAAATCGCCTACACGCTCTGCCGCTGCTGCGCCTGCGTCTGTTGCCGCTTTTACAGCGCCTACGTCTCCGCGTACCATAACGGTAACAAGGCCGCCGCCAACGTGCTCTTTGCCAACTAATGTTACATTAGCCGCTTTTACCATTGCGTCTGCTGCCTCTATCGATGCGACAAGTCCTTTTGTCTCTATCATACCTAATGCTTGCATTGTAGCCATAGTGTTATCTCCTTTATTATGTTTAAGCTTTGGTGTGGTGCCACCTGCACTTTTACAAATGGCACCGCAACCATATAAAGTCAACTATTTTATTTTGCCGCCGGCAAAATACCCTCTACCTCTTCATGTGGGCGTGGTATTACGTGTACCGATACTAAATCTCCAACACGCTCTGCCGCTGCTGCGCCTGCATCTGTTGCCGCTTTTACAGCGCCTACGTCTCCGCGTACCATAACGGTAACAAGGCCGCCGCCAACGTGCTCTTTGCCAACTAATGTTACATTAGCCGCTTTTACCATTGCATCTGCTGCCTCTATTGATGCAACAAGTCCTTTTGTCTCTATCATACCTAGTGCTTGCATTGTAGCCATAGTTTTATCTCCTTTACCATGTTTAAGTTTAATTGTTTATGATTTTTGTAATCTTTTTACTATCTCTTTAACTATGCTGTCTACATCCAGCTCGTTAAAGTCAAGATCGTTCTTCATTGTGCAGATAATATCTGAACAATCGGGTATTCCTGCGCGCAATTCTTCAAGCTCATGCACACCGTATGCAACAGTGCGCCTGTCAAGCAAATCAAGCGGACCCACGTTTTCAGACGTTGCGCTTCCGCCACTGGCGCCGCAGCCCAATGTCAACGACGGCAACATGTTTGTGCTTGCACCTATGCCGCCCAGCGCACTTGGCGTATTAACTACTATGCGAGATGTCGGTATTCGCTTTACAAAGTAATTAATTATTTCGTCGTTTGTGCTGTGCATTGCAAAAGTGTGTCCGGTGCCCTCGTACTTTAGTATAGTGCAACAAATGTCACAAACTTCTTTGTAATCTGCACCCACATAAAAGCCTAATATTGGCGCTAATTTTTCGTTTGAATACGGGTGTCCACGTCCTACGCCGTCCTCTTGAGCTACAAGCACACGTGTGTTTTGCGGCACAGTAAGGCCGGCAAGTGCGGCAATAGTCTGTACACTGCGCCCCACTATTTCGGGGTTCATTGAGCCATTGGCACGCAGCACTATGTCGCCCAACTTTTTGCCCTCCTCAATTGAGAGGAAGTAAGCGCCCTGTCTTTCCATCTCCGCCTGTACTGCACTGCGCATGTCAGCCTCACATATAACAGACTGCTCTGATGCACATATTGTGCCGTTGTCAAACGTTTTTGAATCGATTATCCGCTTTACTGCATTTTTTAAATCTGCTGATTTTTCAATAAAAGCAGGGCCGTTACCCGGGCCTACACCTATTGCCGGCGTGCCTGATGAATATGCGGCACGCACCATTGCAGATCCGCCTGTTGCAAGTATTAGCGAAGTATCGGGATGACGCATAAGGTTATCTGTCGCCTGCATGGTAGGTATAGTTATACAGGACACAATGTTTTCGTTTCCGCCTGCCTCTGCCACTGCTTGGCGTATAACTTTTGTTGTCTCCAGTATGCACCTAAGTGCGCTTGGGTGAGGCGAAAATATTATTGCATTGCCCGATTTTATTGCAATTTCGGCCTTAAACAGCGCCGTAGAAGTTGGATTAGTAGACGGTATTAAACCTGCCACAATTCCCTTTGGCACTGCAACTACCGATATCTTTTTCTCATCATCGCGCTCTATCTCACCTATTGTCTTCATGTCTTTAATAGCATCGTAAACACCTTTGCTGGCAAATACGTTTTTTACAATTTTGTCCTCAACTATGCCAAACCCTGTATCCTCGTGTGCCATTTGAGCAAGCCGCTTTGCGTTGCGCACACCGGCATCGGCAACTGCCTTTACTATGCGGTTTACCTGTGCCTGATTTAAGCTACTAAGCTCTTTTTGTGCTTGTTTTGCATCATTGACAAGCTCTCTTACCTCTTGCATGGACAGCAAGTCTTTATCATAAAGTTGCATGCTTTACTCCCCCTGTCCTCGCATTACTTCAAGCGCTTGTAGCAAAACGTCTTTTTTCGCAAAATTAATTTCTTTTGCGCTCATGTCAGTGGCTCCAAAATCGCGTATTATAGCCCTTAGCTTTGCAACTGTCATACCCTCAAGCTCTTCTTTACTCGGCAGCACAAACGGTTTATCATGTGCGGCTTCTACAGGCTCATTTTTAACAGCACTCTCAATTTTTTCTTCTTTGACAATAACGTCTTGCGCTTTAGCGCTCTCTACTTTTGGCTTTTCTGCCTCTTTCTTCTTTTCTACCTTTTTTAAAGGCTCTGCTGGTTTTTTGGGTGTAATTAGCACGTCTGTGTCCTGTGCCGGGCGTGCAATTACATGCACGCTAACAAGTTCACCTACACGCTCTGCCGCC
>CAYJBO010000125.1:0-4193 GCA_964368295.1 uncultured Bacteroides sp. | reverse complement strand
GAATTGTTCTTTTTTGAATGTACTCTCGCTTGGGTGGCGGCTAAAGGGTGTGGCGATGGGGTCCGGGGACATCGCCACGACTCGCTTAAGCGCCGCCATTTCATGGCGGTTCGCTCGCTGGACTAGCACTGCGGTGCGTCGCAATTACCCCGGCGGTTTTGCTTCTTTTGCCGTACAAAAGAAGGGGCAAGAGAAAAGAAAAACAAACCGCACCATTTTATGACATACACAAGCTAATATAATTTTCACCCAATTCGGCTCTTACCTAACCTCTTACACAAAAGCCTCCCCCACTTGTCCGCCTTATACAAACTTTGCAGGCCTACGCTCCATAATGCGCCTTTGCCTCCTCTGCAATTTTTTGCATTGGCTCGTGTGCGTTGTAGTACTCAAACGACTCTGTGCACTGCTTTATCGTCTGCAATAATGCGTTTATCTCGCCTTTCCAAGTGTACTTCATGCACTCTTTAAGCGTGGCCTCAATAACGTCAATGTCAAGCAGATCAATGGCGTCATTTAAAACGGGTATGCTCGCGCTAAGTACGCTAAACTCGCCCTCCGCCTTAGAGCTATCCGCTTCGTCGTCACTGTGCAAATTGTCATTAATAGCCGCAAGCACCGCTCTGTAAGCGCTTAAAAATTCTTCGGTGTGCTCGCTCATATACGCCATATCCTCTTTTATCGCAGCGCTCTCAAGCTCTTTTGCCATGTCGGCAAGCGCCGCCGCACCAATAGAGCCCGATGCACTCTTAACGGCATGCACGTCTATTCTGTAGCTTATAAAGTTGGCCTCTTTGTAAAAGGCGTATATGCTATCAAGCTTATTTAGGCCGTCTTGGTAATATGCGCTAAGCACATCAAAGTAATCTTCTAGGCTGCCTCCTATTAGATTTATGCCAAAATACGTGTCAATACCGTCAATTTTTAATTCGTGCACCATGTCGTTTGCCTGCGCTGGGTCCTGGCGTTTGTCAAGTGGGGTTATAAAATGCACTTTGTCTGTCGGTATCCATTTTAAAAGTGTGCTGTGCAGTTTTTGCATCTCTATGGGCTTTGCCAAAAAGTCGTTCATGCCCTCTTTTACAAAAAGCTCGCGCGCGCCCATAATTGCGTTTGCCGTAAGCGCTATAATCGGCAGATTTCTATAGTACTCACCGTCAAGCTTTCTTATGGCAATGGTGGCGTCAATGCCGTCCATCTCAGGCATCATGTGGTCCATAAACACAAGGTCATACGTGTTACTTTTTACCATGTCAATGGCCAAAAATCCGTTTGCGGCCGTGTCAATATTAAGCTTATACGGCGCAAGTAGCCCCTTTGCAACCTTTAAATTAACGCTGTTGTCGTCTACCACAAGCACCTTAATGTCCGGCGCTATAAAATGCTCTGTCTTAGTTTTAGACTGCAAAAGCAAATCGCTGTGGCCAAAAAGGCCGGCGAGCTGTATGCAGTTAATGGGCAGGCTTGCGGTTAGGGTGTCTCGGTGAATAATAGAATCGCCCGGGTCTGTAACAAGTACAATGTTAAAGTTGTGGTTTAAACTTTGCTTTAAATTTTTAATCTTTACAAGGTGTACAGACGGGGTAAATAAGTAGTCAAAAGTGTCTGCGCTAAGGCCGTTTAAAAGCTCGGACTGATTTGTGCACACGGTGCATTTTGAGCCTAGGTTTTCAATAGAGCGCTTTATAGACTGCGAGTAAATCTCCCTTGCCTCGTACAGCATAACATTGTGCTTTGTGGGTATTTTTACTATGGGCATGCGGTCTTTGCACGTTTGCGGCACGGTTACGGTAAATGTAGAGCCCTCGCCCCAAACGCTGCTAACGCTAATTGTGCCGCCCATCATCTCGCACAGCTGTTTTGTTATGGCAAGGCCAAGGCCCGTGCCCTCAATGTTGCGGTTTTTCTTTGTGTCAACACGCTCAAACTGCATAAAAAGGCGCTGCATATCGTGCTCTTTTATGCCAAGGCCGGTGTCCTGCACCTCAAAAGTTAACATCGCCTTATCGTCTACATAAACGCACGAGGCGCTAAAGTTAATGTTGCCTTTTTTTGTAAATTTAATGGCGTTGCTCAAAAGGTTTAAAAGTATTTGCTTTAGGCGTATCTCGTCGCCCGTTAAAATTGCCGGTATGTTGCTGTCTATAAAAGTTGTAAATGTTACGGGCTTGTTTTCAAGCCGTATTTTAGAAAGGCTGACTACGTCGTTTAAAAGCGAGGTGATGTAGTATTCGAGCTCTATTATCTCAAGCTTGCCCGATTCTATCTTAGATATGTCTAAGATGTCGTTTATAATTGTTAAAAGGCTCTCGCTCGCATTTTTTATCTCAACGGCGTACTCCTCTGCCGCGCCGCCCTCACTCTCGCGCAGTATTATCTCCGACATGCCGAGTATTGCGTTTAAAGGCGTGCGTATCTCGTGGCTCATGTTTGCCAAAAAGTTAGATTTTGCCTTAGAGCTTAAAAGTGCCTCCTCGTGCGCCTCGGTAAGCTCTATGTTAAGCTCAAACTTATGCACAGCGTTTGCAAATAAGTTACCGCACATTTTAAGTATATTTGCCTGTGCGTCGGTATACGTAACTTTTTTGCGCTCGTCGCTTACGGCAATAAAGCCAAAAAGAGAGTTTTCAACAAAAACGGGCGATATCAGCATAGAGTGAAACTCTTTTAAGTTGTCAATAAAGTGGTTTCTAACATCGGCCGGCACGTTGGCGATAAAATCGTCGGCAATGCCGCTCTCTAATTTTTTTAAGTACTCGGGGTCCATTAAAGAGTAGCTTACAATAATATTGCCGTCGTCCTTTTGGTGCACAAGCATGTTTTCCTTGGGCATACTTTTAATGTAAGCGCGCATGTCGCGCGTGTTGTACGCTATCTTTTCGCCTTTGCGGTACACAAAGGCAAGGTGGGTGTAAAGCTCGCCGTCTACGTCTATATAGTTCCAAAGGCCTATCTCCTGTGCGTTAAATGCCTTGGACATCATCTCAAGACAGTTTAAAACAGTTAGGTGAAACCCCTCGCCATTTTCTGCGGCAAGCAGGTTTTTAGACACCTCGTGCACCATTGTAAGCAGGCGGTCTCTCTCTAAAAGTGCGCCGGTGCGCTTTTCAATTTCTACCTCTAAAAGGTCCTGTTGCTTTTCAATCTCGCTGAGCAAAGCCTCAAGCTGTGTCTTTGAATTTTTAAGCTCGTCTATATTTATGTGGCCGCCAACAAGGCGTGTTGGGTTGCCGTTTTCACTGCGCTCTACAATTCGGCCAACGTCCCTAGTCCAAATATAGTGGCCGTCTGCGTGCATAACACGTGTCTCCGACGTGTATTTATCGGTTTCGCCCAGGACATAGGCGTTTAGCGAGTTTAAAAGATTGTCTAAATCGTCGGGGTGGTTTCTCGCCTCCCACTCCTGCATTGTGCCGGTTGTTGTTTCCTTGCTGTAGCCAAACATCTCACAATACTTATCGCTGTACGATATTTTGTCGGACATAATGTCCCAGTCCCAAACGCCAATCTCCGCCGCCTCCACGGCAAGGCTTATTAGCTCAAGGCTATCGCGAAGCTCAGCCTCGGCCTTTTTAATCTGTGTAATATTTTGCAAAACACCGCATAAAATTAGCGGCTTACCGTCGTCAGAGTAGCTGGTTATCTTGCCTTTATCGTGTCCCCATATTATGCTGCCGTCCTTGCGCACTATCCTAAACTCGGCCTCGTAAAGCTCGCTCTCGCCCGCAATATATTTGTTTAAGTTGTTCTCACACGCAGGCAAATCCTCGGGCAAAACCATCTTTTCCCAGGTGGAAACATGCGGCTCCAGCTCGCTTAAATCATAGCCCACAATGCTGGCCCACTCTTTGCTGTAAGACACATAGTCTGTCTGCAAATTCCAAACAAACATGCCTATGTTCATCATTTCTACGGTGTTTAGTAAGGTGTCTTGCGTAATGTTCTCGTTGTAGTCTGCCCTCATTGCAAAATCCTCCGGTTAGTGTGTTAAGGGCGCCACAAAATAATACAGCCTAAAAAGTGCTGTATTAGCGCCCCAGCTAAGCCAATGCAATCCGAATTCGCCTCAAATCGCCTAATTTGCCCACATAGCGGCGTTGTCTTTTTATTAAAACGTCGGGTTGTCGCCGGGTGCTTTGCTATGTGCACAAACCGGCTTGGCTAAGCTGTAATATGATTAATATGAAATATTG
>CAYJBO010000124.1:2784-4195 GCA_964368295.1 uncultured Bacteroides sp. | reverse complement strand
ATAGGCCCCACAATTCAATTTTTGTTTATAATGGGTTTAATACAATCCTTTCAATATTTTACGCAGGCATATGTTTTTGCAAGCGTATCAAACGTCGGGCAAACTATTGCCGGTGGCCCGTCAAACTCTATGCTTTTCTATTCGCTATACTTATACATGCAAGGCTTTACATATCTAAATATGGGCTATGCAAGTGCCATGGCAATTGTACTGTTTTTAATTGTTTTGGTTGTAAGCATGGGCGCAATGTATTTTATAGAAAAACGCATTAACTATGATGTGGAGTGATGCCGTATGAGAAAAAACTTGAATAAAAAATCAATAGACGCAATTTATGTATTATTATTATTGGCGGTGGGCTTTTTGTTTTTTACACCGCTGTACTGGATGGTAACCACCGCCGTAAAAGATTTAAACCAGACTTTTTCCCAGCCGCCCGTCTGGATACCAAACCCCGTAAAGCTTGAGAATTTTGGCATTGTGTTTGAGCGCATGCCGTTTGCAAGCTACTTACAAAACACACTTGTGCTTGCCTTTGTGCCCGTTTTAGGCCAGGTTTTGGCGGCGCCAATGGTAGCTTACAGCATAACAAAAATTCCCTGGGCTGGGCGCAAAATCATCTTCCCGCTTATACTTGCCACAATGATGGTGCCGTGGCAGGTAACGCAGGTACCCATGTTTATAACATGGTCTCGCCTTGGCTTTGTGGATACATTTATACCGCTTTTACTTCCGTCATTTTTTGGCGCACCATATTATATTTACTTAATGCGCCAATTTACTAAAGGTTTGCCCGACAGCGTTATAGAGGCCGCACGCATAGACGGCGCAGGCGAATTTAGAATACTGTACAACATAGTTTACCCCATGTGTATGCCTGTTTTAACCACCATTATGGTGCTTGTATTTATAGGCGGATGGAACGACTTAAACGGCCCATTGCTATACTTGCAAAGCACAGACAAATACACGCTGTCAATAGGCTTGCAGACATTCCTTGTGTCAGAGCGACAGGAGTGGGATATACTTATGGCGGCAAGCACCATATTTACAGCACCGCTAATTGTAATATTCTTCTTTGCTCAAAAACAATTTGTAAGTGGTATTTCAACAACATCGGGCTTAAAATAATAAGCGCAGTTAGATAAGTTTCTAAGTTATAATTACACCCTCAACATATTTATAGGTAATAACCTGAATGTTGAGGGTGTTTTTTGAAAATAATGGTGATAAGATGAAAAAAATACTTTTGCTCCCGTTAGACGAGCGCCCATGCAACTCGATATTCCCAAATTTACTATTCAGCACAAAAGAGTTCAATGTTGTGTCTGCACCCAATTTAGGCTATAAAAAAGAGGCCGCCGATTTTAAAGTTATTGAAGAATTTTTGCTTAAAGAAAGCAAAGACGCG
>CAYJBO010000124.1:2364-2774 GCA_964368295.1 uncultured Bacteroides sp. | reverse complement strand
ATCGTGCTCAGCATAGATATGCTTTTATACGGTGGACTTGTGCCGGGGCGCATACATAATTTAGATTTAGACGTGCTTACAAGCCGTTTAGAGTTAGTAGAGAAAATAAAAAAAGCAAATGAAAAATTAAAAATATTTGCGTTTCAATGCATAATGCGCTGCCCCACATATAATGGCGACTACGAGGAGCCGGATTATTACAAATTTTACGGCGAAAAAATACACAAGTTAGGTGTGCTTACGGATAAAGAGCGCAATTATAACAGCGATGATGAGCTGAAATTGCAAAAGCAACAGCTTGAGAGCGAAATTTCAAGTGAGTGTTTGAGCGATTATTTAAGCCGTCGCAAGTTAAATATAGAGTTGAATGTAAGAGCGCTGGAACTTGTAAAAAGCAGCGTTATAGATTT
>CAYJBO010000124.1:0-2354 GCA_964368295.1 uncultured Bacteroides sp. | reverse complement strand
ACCACAGGACGACGCAGCACAATATGGGTTTACGGCTATGGACCAAAGAGTAGTGCGCAAAAAGATACTAGAGAACAGTCTACAAGATAAAGTGCTTATTTACCCCGGTGCCGATGAAGTTTCGATGATACTGCTTAGCAGAATGAAAAACGAAATTGAAAATAAATTGCCGAGTGTGTACATACTGTATGCGAGCGAGATGAGCAAATTTTTAATACCGTCGTTTGAGGATAGGCCGCTAGTAGAGACGTTAAAGTACCACATTTTGGCGGCCGGTTGTAGGCTTGCAACGTGTGCAGACAGAGCAGATTTAATTTTAGCCGTTAATGCGCCGGGCGAAGACATGAAAAGTTTTATTATGCAAGACGAGCATTTGCCACAGTACGAGACACAGCGCAATATGCCTGCGTGGATTAACGAAATTGAGCTGCTGTGTAAAGAGGGTAAGGCGGTTAGCATAGCTGATAACGCGTACTCAAACGCTGGCGAGCTTGCGCTTGTAAAAATTTTAAACAAGCATAATATGCTTTTTAATTTGGCTGGCTATGCAGGGTGGAACACATCGTCAAACACAGTTGGCACGGCAATAGCGCAAGGTGTGCAATATTTGTATAACGGCAATGATGAGCGCCATAAAAACTTTTTAGCTTTAAGATATATTGAGGATATAGGCTATTGCGGCTGTGTTAGAAGTGATATATTAGTAAATCATTTAGAAGATTTAGGCCTTGAAAATTTTGACTTAAAAGATAAAAAAGATGTCGTGGGAGAGCTAGCAAGAATAAAGCTTGAGCAATTTGTGCAAGAGTATTTGGGCAGCATTAGCGATGTTGTTAGCATTGACAAAGTTGATATGCCTTGGAACAGAATGTTTGAGGCTAATATAAAAGCACATATTACTGAGAATAAAATTAATTATAGAACGGAGTGTAAAAAATGATTAAAATAGGCTGTGTAAATATAGATACATCGCACCCGATGGGCTTTGCTGAATCTATGCAAAAGAGTAATAGAGCAAAATATTTTGCGGTTTATAACGATAGCTTTAGAGACGAAAAAGAAGTTGAGGGCTTTGCTGAACGTTTTGGTGTGGAGAACATTTGCAAAACGCTTGAAGAGATGGCAGCGCTCTGTGATATTGTTTTTATCCAAGGCTGTAATTGGGACGACCATTTGCGATGCGCACTGCCATTTATTGAAAAGAATATCCCTGTATTTATAGATAAGCCTATAGTTGGGAATTTAAAAGACTGCGAAAGAGTGATGGGCTACGTAAAAGATGGCGCAATAATTTTAGGTGCTTCTGCGGCAAGATATGCATATGAATTGCAGGAGTTTTTGGCAAAGCCGCTTGAAGAGAGAGGCGATATAATAAGTGTTCAAATTTCTTGCGGAGTAGACGATTTTAACTACGGCTGCCACACTGTTGAGGCGATTGGCGCACTGCTTGGCGAGGGAGCAAAGAGTGTAAAGTACATAGGCAAATGCGGTGAGGGTTCGGTATATACAGAGAGCAGTTTTGTCAATTTTAATAATGGAACAGGTGCAATTTTTACAACTGCAACAGGGCACTGGTTGCCGTTTGATGTTTTAATTTTTACAACTAAAAATGTTTTTCCAATCAGGATGGATTCTTCAAAACTGTATGATGCACTAATTGATCAAGTTTGCAATTACATGGAAAATAAAGAAAATATTTTAGCTAGCACAAAGGCGATGGTTGAGAGTGTTAAAATATCGCTTTGCATGGCGGCATCAAGGGAACAAGACGGCAAGGAAATTGCGATAAGTGAGCTCACTCGCGATATGCCATCTTTTGATGGTGCTGCATTTTGTAAAAAATACGGCGACGCAGCCGGAAAAATGTACGCTATCTAGAAAAGTAGGCTATAAATATTGGCTAAAAAGCAAATGTTTTTATAACAATAATAAATAGTAAAAAGCAAAGACGTATGAGTGGGCGTCTTTGCTTTTTTTTGTGTATGAATTGCCACACAGAGAAGGTGGATGAACTGCTTGAAAAGGCGCTGAATGCGCCACAGAGGAAGTTTGGCAAGAGGGCGACGGAGGAACGGTAATTTTTGATGTAGGGTTGTTTTTGTTACTTGTGTGTTATATAATGGTGATGGAAATAACCTCGCAAAATCTTTGTGAAAGTTTATAGATGAGATTTTAGTTTGATGTGGGGTATTTATATACCTTACAATATTAAAAATTCAGGGAATGACAATGAATTTTTTAGGAAGTAACGAGGAGAATGGAAATGAAAAAAATCGCTATAATAGGCGGTGGAGTTTCGGGAATTAGTGCTGGAATTCATGGATTGCAGGCAGGGTATGCAGTTGATATATATG
>CAYJBO010000123.1:0-4262 GCA_964368295.1 uncultured Bacteroides sp. | reverse complement strand
CGCTTAAATTGAGAGACGAAAACATTAAGGTTATAGACATAGCTTTTGAGATGGGATTTGCAAGCGTTGACGGATACCAAAGGGCGTTTAAAAAAGAATTTTCGTGTAACCCAAAAGAGTATGCAAAAAAACCAATACCCTTACCACTGTTTACGCCGTACGGTGTAAAATTTAAAGATTTGCGAAACAAGGAGCATGCGACTATGACGAATACCAGCAGTGTGTTTATTCAAGTTCTTGAAAAACCTGAGAGGAAAGTTATTATTAAAAGAGGCATGGCGGCCGACAATTACTTTGATTATTGCAGTGAGGTTGGTTGTGATGTTTGGGGCATACTCACAAGCATAAAATCTTTAAACGGCGAGCCTGTATGCTTGTGGCTGCCGACAAAACACAAAAAGCCTAATACTTCGACATATGTTCAAGGGGTTGAAGTTCCTTATGATTTTAACGGTGAAATACCCATTGAATTTGATATTATTAATCTACCAAAAACAAAATATTTGATGTTTCAAGGAGAGCCTTTTGCCGAAGAAGATTACTGCGAGGCAATTATGTCAGTCCAAAACGCAATGAATAAATACGACCCAACAACCATTGGTTACAAATGGGATGACGAAAACCCTCGTATTCAACTTGAGCCAATTGGAACAAGAGGTTATATTGAGCTTCGAGCTATCAAGTAAAGCCTACTATAAGCATAATTTATACAAAGCAAAACTGCCGCTATCAAAGTTGATAGCGGCAGTTTGTTTTTTATTAACAGCCGATGGGTTTTACTTAACTATTAAATTGCAGCATTAATATATATTTGTTTACAATACAAACTTCGCACGTATTTTAACTATATTAATACAGATTATTTATTTGTGTGCCAGGGTAGTAATGCGCTAGGATTTGGCTGTAGCTCCAGCCGTCTTTTGCAAAGCCATATGCGCCCCATTGGCTCATGCCAACACAGTGTCCGTTACCCTTTGTAACAAACGTCCATGTGCCATTGCCGTTGTAGGTCATGGTAAAGTTAGGCGAATATAAACCCCAGAAATTATCGTAGAACTTGCCTGCCCTTATCCTTTGGCCCATAACTGTTATGTACGTTAAATATCCGTTAGAGTCGTACTCCGGGTTTGTTATCCAGTTTTGATAATCCGTCCTACCAGCAGTAGAGCCCGGCACAAGGTCCTCAATATTATCTATTGTAGTTGAGAGTTTAACCGTTGTGGAACGATTTTGCCAGCTTGTTCCGCCGCTTACATATGCTGTTGCACTTAAGTCGCCCGGGCTGTCTATGCCAGCTTGTAAGTAAGGCAATGTTGCGCCCCACATGGCCTGTGTGCTCTGTGTTTTGCCGCTGTTTGCAGAGCCGTACATAGTATTAGCCACAATGCCGTTATACGTTACAATTTCGCTTAAAACAGAATTTACTGCCGTCGTTACAGACGACGACGGATTAGGCGTTAGCATTACATTTGGTGTTGACCCATACTGAGAAACATACAATATATAGCTGTGAGCCGCCACTGCCTGTGCCTTATAAACCTCTGTGTTATTAAATCCGCCAACCTCTGTTTGCACTACTTGTGCTATTATGTTGGCCGCAGTGTCTGTAACTTCCCTATTTGTTGTAAGGTCGTATACAGTTAGCATCTCAACCGACACGTCGCCCGTTGGGCCTGTTGGTGTGGTTGTAGAGCCGCTTGACACGCCGTAAAAAGCGTGTACTTTAGACGGTAAATCTGTATATACCATGTTGAGGTCGACCTCGGTTCTCACGCCGTTTACATATGGTAATAAGTATGGTTTATCCGAGGCGTTACCCTCGCTTGCATATTGCCATATGTCAACTTGGTAGCCTAAATCGCTAGATGGGTTTACAGATGGATTTGGATATGTCGGGTATCTTGCGTACCAGAACGTATAGCCCTCGTTAACAAGCTGCTCTACATCAAAGTTATATGTATAGTAATGGTATGTGTAAAAACCCGGGTAGTATCCGCTTTGCTCAAGCAAGTTCATCATATAGCGCACTATTTCTGTCCTTGATTGATATGTTGTTCCGTTTAAGTTTATGGAGTCTTCAAAGTCGACATAGACAGGGTAATCGAGCACAATTCCGTCCGCTTTTAGGTTCTTCATCTCTGTGCTGTTCACAAAGAAGTCAATCTCATCTTTGGCATCGCCCATATCGTTTGCATAGCTGTAAATATAAAGTCCAACGTCTAGGCCTGCCGCCTTTGCACCGCGCACATTTTGCTCTAAATATGGGTCTATATAATACCCTGCGTTTGTAGCGCTCGAAGCGCGAATAATCGCAAAGTCAATGCCGCTGGCCGCAACCGCAGTCCAGTCCACATAGCTGTTGTGTTTAGATACGTCAATGCCGTAGCTGCCCGGGCCGCTATTAGCCTCTGTAGTTGGTGTTGTAACTACAGGTGCAAGGTATACAGCGCTTGCGTACTGAACACTTTGCCCTACAGCGTCCCTCACCTTAATTTTGCCAACTGCAAGGTCTACCCCTACTTTGCCCGACACTGTAATTACGTTTGAGCTCTGCCATGTTATGCCGCCGTCAAAGCTGTAAGATCCGCTTGCGTGCAAGCCCGACGCCGTGCTGACTTTACTATTAATTGTGACAGAGTATAAATCTTTGGCCTTGTCGTACAGCGTACTTACAGATTGAATTGAAGGAGGCTCACAGTATTTGCCGTCTGACATTATATAGTAAGTTTTGCCGCCTATTGTGTAATATCCCGAGGCATTACCTGCAAAAAGCTTTCCGTTAGAATCAAAATAATACGTACTTGCATCTATTTCTGTAAACCCTACAGAAAGAGCATAAACCCCGTTTGTAGCAGTTTGATAGTATTTAGACCCGTTTGCGCTCTGCGCCCATCCTGTAGGAGCGGCCGCGTCTTTTGCAAAGTACACTTTTGTTCCGTCACTGCGTGTATAAACCGCATCTACATAAAGTACTCCGTTATTATCTGCGGCATACACTTTGCCGTTGTATGTAAACTCGCCTTTTTTAACGGCTCCTGTATCATCAAATATGTACATCTTACCGTCTATAGTTTTTAAACCTGTCACAGGTGCGCCGTCTTCAATGTAATAGCCGTCAACCCAGCCCGTGCCTGTCTGCTGCTCGCCTTTTTCATTAAAGTAATAAGTCTGGCCGTCTATCTGTTGCTTACCTGTAACTATAAATGCATTTTCGTTTTGATAATAAGTGTTTTCGCCCAACGTTATAAAGCCATAAGTTGCAGCGCCCGTCTCGCTAAAGTAGCGCATATCATCGTCTGTAAGCGCTACAATTTGCGATGTCAACAAAGCCCCTGTATCGTCGGCCCTGTACCAAGCATCCTCGTACATAAAGTCGCCTTTTTGCACGGCGCCCTCGCTATTAAATATGTACAGTTTACCGTCTATAGTGTGCCTGCCTGTAACGGCTTTTCCTCCCGACAAGTAGTAGTCGTCTGCCCAGCCGTCCTGTGTTACAAGCGCGCCTTTATCATCAAAGAAGTATATTTCTGTATCCACTGTATACTTGCCTGTTGCCACAGTTAAGTCTGATTTTTGATAGTATCTATTGCCGTCTAAATCAATCCAGCCGGCGCCTCCAACTTTTCCGTCTTGCGCATAGTAAGTGCCTACGCCGTTTTCGTCGTATGCCACTGCGTTTTTGTATAGCACACCGTTTTCGTCAGAGCAATAATTTGCACCGTCGTGGCTAAATTTACCGCGCACAAGCAGCCCACTATCATCAAAGAAGTACGTTTCACCGTCTATTTCTTGCATGCTAACAAGTGCTTTGCCATCTATTACATAGTAGTCCCCTGCCCAGCCGTCCTGCGTTACAAGTTTGCCGTCACTGCCAAAGAAGTACAGCGTGCCGTCGACATCTTGTGGGCCTGTAAGTATTGCGTAAGATGAGTTTTGGTAATATTTATCGCCATTTGTAAGCTCAATCCAGCCAATTGGTGCCTTGCCGGTTGCGTCGTAATACGTTGTAACGCCGCTAACAACAAGGAACGAATTTTTATTAAGTGCACCCTTGCCATCTGCCGAGTAGCGCTCGCCCATAAATGTAAATACATGTTTAAAAGGTATGCCAAGGTCGCTAAATATGTAGCTTTTACCATCAATTGTTTGGTAACCTGTCAAATATTGGCCGTCCTGTATATACATCTCGTCAAGCCAGCCCGATTTTATAAGCGTGCCATCGCTGTTAAAGAAGTAATACTCGCCATCGATTGTATTTTTAC
>CAYJBO010000122.1:842-4472 GCA_964368295.1 uncultured Bacteroides sp. | reverse complement strand
AAGCTCGGCACCAAATTCGCCCTTTAGCCTTGTGCTAGAGGGTGTTTTTTATGCCTGTGTTGCTAATTGCGTTTATTTTGTTGCAAGCGTGCATATATTGTGATAAAATAAAATGCAAAAATATTTTTGTAGCTTTTGCAATATTAAAATTAATTTAAAGGAAACAATTATATGTTAAAAACAATAATCGGCGGCTTTATAGTCGGCATTGCAAACATCATTCCCGGCGTAAGCGGCGGCACCATGATGGTTATCTTTGGCATTTTTGGCCCTGTTATGACGGCAATTAGCGAAATACTGTCTAAGAGCAGTTTTAAAGAAAAGGCAAAACACTTAAAATATATAGGCATTTTACTTATCGGCGTTGTGCTTGGGCTTTTTGTTTTTGCAAACGTAATGGAAATTGCACTGCAACACATACCAACGCAGACAAAGTTTTGCTTTGTTGGCATGATAGCGCTGTCTATACCCATTTTAAAGCGCAAAGAGATGCCCGGCAAAAAAATAAATATAGTGCCTTTTATTATAGGTTGTGCCATTATTTTGCTTATGGTTTACTTTGCACCGGCACAGACAGACATGATTATTACCGAGTTTCCACCCGTTGGGCTTTTTTACCTATTTAAGATGATACTCCTTGGCGTTATTGCCGGCGCGGCTATGTTTATACCCGGCGTAAGCGGCAGCATGCTACTGCTAATAATTGGCGAGTACTACCTTTTTAACTCACTTATAGCAAATGTTACAACGCTGCAAATTAATGTACTTATACCGCTTGGCTTTATGGCTTTTGGCATTTTACTGGGCATAGTTTTAAGCAGCAAAGCAACGGCTTTTGCCCTAAAGAAAAACCGCAACGCAACCATGAGCCTTATTTTTGGCCTTGTAATTGCAAGCTGTATTATGATAATTCCCTTTGACGCAACTTACGACATGATGACAATTATTACATGCATACCGGCGCTTGCACTCGGCGGTTTTGTTGTAGCTGGCATCGAAAAATTTGTGCGCTAAAAACGGCTTTTTACAAAGCGGACTTAACAAAAAAAGACAGAGTGGTATAAAAATGACAAATAAAACAGAAAAAAAAGCTAAACCGATAAATAAAAACAAAAGACGCAACGCCCTTATAATTGTTGCAATTATTGCCCTTGTGTATGTGCTACTGCAAATTTTGCCGTACAGGGGCTTTGAGGGCACGTCTAATTTTAAAATACAAGAGGGCGAGGCACCGCTTGTAATGGCGCACGGCGGAGCAAAGCACCTATACCCCGAAAACACCGTTATGGCTTTTGAAGAGAGCTTTGCAATGGGTGTAGACGTGTTGGAGATGGACCTTTGCATGACAAAGGACGGCTATTTAATAACACACCATAATTTGACGGTTGATGCGACATCGAACGCTAGCGGAGCCGTAAACGACTACACCTTAGACGAGATTAACGCCATGAACTTTGGCTATAATTTTGTAAATTTAGACGGCGAAAAGCCCTTTGAAAACGAGAGCGACCCCGACGTTTTAAACCGCCTTATACCTATGACGGTAGAAGATATGTTTAGCACATTTGGCGCCGACACGCTTTATGTAATGGAGATAAAAGACGGCGAGGACACGGGCATTGCCGCCGCAGAGGAGCTAAACCGCCTAATTAACGCCTATAATCTACAAGAAAACGTGTGCGTAGCCTCCTTTAATAACGAGGTTATTGAGCACTTTAAAACAATTAAGCACAGCGATGTTGATATTTCCATGGACTTTGACACCGCAGCGGTGTTTGTTGGTTTAAACTATTCGGGCTTTGGCATGTTTACAAGTTTTGAGCACGCGGGCCTACAACTGCCGTCAAGTTTATACAACATACCTTTAGACACCTCTTACCTTATGTACAAGGCGCACCACAACAACATGTTTTTGCACTACTGGACAATTAACGAAAAAGAAGAGATGCAAAAGCTTATTGAAATTGGCTGTGACGGAATTATTACAGACCGTCCCGACCTGATGTTTGAAGTGCTTGAAGAGATGGGCTACTAATAAATTTTTATGTATATAGGCAAAAGACGGGCGCTTTAATGCGCCTGTCTTTTTTTGTGCCAAGTGCAAACCACAAGATTAACACGCCAAAAATTACACATACTCTGTTATATAAAATTAATTTTCAGAGGTTTGTGCACATGACAAAACGTTTATGTATATTATTTTTTATTTTTATAGCGGTATTTTTTGTAATAATGCTGCGCATGTCGCTACTTAGCAAAAATGTAACATATGCCCTATCCACTGCAGAGCAAACAGGCCACTATATCGAGTACGAGCAGGGCCGTGGCAATTTTTACGACTGTCAATTTAGGCAGCTTACAGGCAACACATACACATATTATGGCCTTATAGCGCCAACTTCTAACAGCTATAGGGAGCTTTTTGACTATATACCAAGCGACCAAAAAGATGTGTTTTACGAGAGCATACAAAAGAGCACGCCTTTTTTAATTGAGCTTGAGGGCACAGGCTACGAGCAGGCCGGTATCACGTCTTATTTAAAGTCTCAGCGGTATATGGACCTGCCAATTGCAAGCCAGCTTATAGGCTACACCGACAGCGAGGGCACGGGCGTTGCTGGGCTTGAGGCGGCGCTTGACAGCATGCTGGAAGGCGGCGGCACAAAGGAGCAAATTTATTGCGACATAAACGCACAGGGCAGCTTTTTTGCAAACTCCGAGCAGCAAATTGTTGAAGAGCAAGGCACGGGCTTTGGCGTTATGCTTACGCTAGACGCCGCAATACAAAGGGCGTGCGAGGCAATTGCAGTGCAAGACATGACGCACGGCGCAATAGTAGTTATGGACACACAGACGGGCAGAATAAAGGCAAGTGTAAGCATGCCAACCTACGACCCCTCAAACCCACAGGACAGCTTAAACAGCGATGGCGCGCCATTTATTAACAGAGTTATAAGCAGTTACAACGTTGGCTCTGTATTTAAGCCGCTGCTTGCGGCGGTAGCTATAGAAAACGGCTACCCCATTAACAACACCTACACATGCACGGGCAGCATAGAGGTTGGCGGCCACACGTACAGCTGTGCGTACGGCATATCCCACGGAGAGATAACAATGACACAGGCGCTTGCCGTAAGTTGCAACACTTATTTTGTAGACTTAGGCCTTGAGCTCGGCGCACAGGAGATGTCCGGCGCAATGCGTGACACCGGGTTTGGCCAAAGCGTTAAAATAGCGGACGGCTTGATGACGTCCGCCGGAAATGTGCCTACAGTAGAGGAGCTTGAAAACTTGGGCGAGCTCGCATCCATAAGCTTTGGGCAGGGCACGCTTACCGCAAGCCCCCTACAGGTAACAGCATTTTTTAACGCCATTGCAAACGACGGCGTTTACGTTTCGCCCACTTTTGTGGAGGGCTATGTTGACAGCTACACACAACAGGTTGTGCAGAGTATGTATAACCCTGTAAATGTGCGCTGGGTGTCACAGGAGACGGCAGACATAATGCAGTTTATGCTTGTAAACGTGGTTGCAGACGGCCTTGGCATGCCTGCAACGCCTACCACGGGCGGCGCCGGCGGCAAGACGGGCACTGCGCAAACGGGCTTAAGGGACGAGGACGGCAACGAA
>CAYJBO010000122.1:0-832 GCA_964368295.1 uncultured Bacteroides sp. | reverse complement strand
ACCGACGCGTGGTTTGTGGGTTTTTACCCTGCAAACAACCCACAATACACCGTCTGTGTTATGCTTGACAGCGGCACGCATAAAAGCAGCGATGCCAGCGCAATATTTGCAAGCATAACAGACGTGCTGCGGTATTTTGTCTAGCCCTTTGCCTAAAATTTTAAGCAGTGCCTAAACAGCGCACCCTGCACATTTTAACGCACAGCGCCCATTATAATGCAAAAAAGCGCCGAGCTACAAGGCTCGGCGCTTTGCTGTATTAATTTAAGTAGTTTGCAAAATTAGTTCATTATTGCAAGCTCTGTCTCTGGGTCAAACAAGTGCAATTTGCTCATGTTAATGCCCATTTTTACGTCCATGCCGTTTTTAGCTGTGCTTGTTGGCAATACACGTGCTGTTAGGCGGAAATCTTTGTATGTTAGGTATAGGTAAATCTCAGAACCCATAAGCTCGCTAACCTCAACATTAGCTGTGATAGTAGCGTCTTTGTTCTTTGATAGGAACTCTTCGTCGTCTTTGATGTCCTCAGGACGGATACCTGCTTTAACTGCTTTGCCAACATATTTTTCCATCTCTGCATTAACTTTTGCAGGGTCAACAAGCAATTTGTCGCCTGATAGGTTGATGTAGAATTTGTCGCCCTCTTTTTCAAGAGTTGCGTCAAGCAAGTTCATTTGTGGGCTGCCGATAAAGCCAGCAACGAACATATTGCATGGGTAATCGTATAGGTTTTGAGGTGTGTCAACTTGTTGGATAAAGCCGTCTTTCATAACAACGATGCGGTCGCCCATTGTCATAGCTTCTGTTTGGTCATGTGTAACATAAATAAATG
>CAYJBO010000121.1:0-4504 GCA_964368295.1 uncultured Bacteroides sp. | reverse complement strand
GTATGCTTAGTACCGATTGTGATTTAAATTCCTTTATAAACGATTTGCATAAAGAAGGATTTAAGGTCCTTATGGATGACTTTGGTATTGGGTATAGCTCTTTGGGTCTGCTAAAGAATACGCCGGTTGATATTTTAAAATTAGATAGAAGCTTTTTTGTTGAATCACAAACTCGAGAACGAAGCATAGCTGTTGTGGCTAGCGTAATAAGGTTATCTAAAGACTTAAATATAAACACTGTTGCAGAAGGCGTAGAAACTCTAGAAGATTTAATAATGTTAAAAGAAATGGATTGCGACATAGTGCAAGGTTATTATTATGCGAAACCAATGTTTGAAGATGATTTTAGGTCATTTTATGATAGTGAGAAAAGTACAATGAAATTATAGAGTGTTTAACTGCAGAAATTGCGTTTTGCGATAATGCAGCAATGTTATATTTTTTCTCATCACACACACGTCGTCGCGGACTACATTTAGTTCGCGATGACTTTTTTTGTAAAATTATAAAGGTCATCGCTCACGCCATTTCGTCGCTCCTCCTTTTGCGAAAAAAGGTACGCTCGGGTTTTTTGTTCGGGTACAATGCACCGCAGTGCTAGCGCTCTTTGCTAACCGCCGTAAGGCGGCACTTAAGTGGACGACAAGATGCCCTCACGGCGAATACTTTTAGACCACCTCTTATATAGCAGCTGCTGTACACACTATATATAAAGTAAAACAAAAATTACCATTTAAACCAAGTGCTGCCATTGCCGTGTAAAGGGCAAAAAATAGCCCGGTTTTATTGCCAAAACACAATAATACATAAAAAAACTAGGGTAGCAAAATTTTTTTTTGTTTTATTTTGGCGCCTCTTGGCTCCTGTGTATCATTGTACAAATGATGATTCTAAGTATTAATTTTTATATGAATTTGTTCATAGCTCGAAGAGCGCCCCAAGTGAGGATTTCAGGCCAATTGACAATGAAAGAAATAAGGAGTACGATATAAATATACACGTACGACATAGTGGCGAAAATAAAGACGGAGGTCAAAATGAAACTGCAAAAAAGACTATTGGCAACGATATTATCTATCGTGATGGTATCAAGTGTTGTAGTCCTACCTTTCTATACGGTAAACGCTGCAACAGGCGCGGTATTACCGATTGTGGAGGGTGCGAAAAGCGAGAGCGAACAGCTAGCACAGGTTTTAGTTATAACAAGTGCGAGCATAGATGAAAATGATGAGGCGCAAACGATCACACAGGGTAGCGATACAGCTGTAAATCTGCCCAAAGTAGATGTGACGTATGCGGATAATACAACTGAAAGCATAGACGTGACATGGACAGCTGACACTGCTTTCGACAGCACGGCAGTGGGCACATATACTTACACTGCTGGTTTGGACAATGAGAGGTATGCGCTTTTTACAGATGTGACGCTGCCTACTATTACAGTAGAGGTGAAAGCACAAGAAAATGTGACCGTTGGAAATATGCTAGCGCTTATGAGCGGTGGGGTAGAAGGCATAGTGCCGACGATTGTGAGCAGTGGTGGCAATGCCCTTGAGCCAACGCTTAAGAGCAGTGGGGGCGATGCCCCTGTGCTGACTAGCGGTGATACTACAACAGCCGGGACAGAAACCACAATAACTAGTGAAACTTTTAAAAATTATGTTATTGGCGATCCCGATACGCTATGGGATTACACAAATGCAACAACATTTGTGTATAAAGTAAGCTTTACAGTACAAGAGGACGAAACTGTAGATCGCACTTTCACAATCGACATAAACCCCCACGGTATTGAGAATTTCCCGTATAAAATATCTGGAGCTCCGGAAATTGAGGGCGTAGGAACAGAACCGGTATTATCAAATGGAAATACAGTTTTAACTTATAAAGTAACAGTAGGGGATCTGACGAAAAATCTATCCGAGGGACAAACATCTGCCAGTGCAAGTTTTGATATCGGCATAACGCTGACCGATACTAATTCCCCAACAGTTTATATAGAGCCCCAGGTCACTTTTGCAGCGGCCATCGGCAATACTTTGTTAACTGAGCCAACCGCAAAATTTGGTGTAACATTAGTCGATAGCAAAAATTCGAGTACTGTTATATCTCAAAGACACGTGCCACACCTATACGATGTAGACGGTGATGACAATTTAACTCCATGGCAGGACGCTAAGCTTGTCATAGAGACTGCGGTAACAGGTGTTAGCTATTCAGGAAAGACAATAGATTTTGCCCGTATAGCACAAGATTCTGATGCTACTAATGGCAATTACAGCCTATTTTTGGCTAGCAACGGTAATCTTTACTTTAGTGATGGTGAAGACTTTGCTAACATTAGTAGTTCGAGCAGTAAAATTACAACTACTATTAACACTACCGCAAAGCAACTGCCAATAGGGGGTATTACTTACACTACTTACAACACACTAAATACTTTTGCAAATGCTAGTGGTGTTGTTTTAGAAAATGGAAGCTCGCCCGTTGCTACAGGTTTATTTGGCTATAAAAATTCATACTTGGAATCGCCTTTTTCAGAAAGTTTTGGCGCAAACGAGCACCACTTCTTTGAGGGATCGTTGCCTACTAGCGGCAATAGGAGTATTTCTTTAAATATATCTTCAATAGCAGCTATTATTCCCAGCAACATTAATCTTTCCTCGCTGAACCGTTTAGGGATTAGCTATATAACAGTTCCAAGCGGGTCAACGTCTACTATTACTTATCAGCAACTTACCGTTAATGATAATAACACAAAAACAAATGCGTTAGATGATGTGTATGGAGTTTCTACTGTAAAAACATCGGTAATCCCTAGTATTGTTGTAAACATCCCTGATTACGCGCTAGTAGATAAGCTTACTACATCGCCGGGCGGCGACGGAAATATAGTTAATGGTAATACTGAAGAGTTAGTATTTGAGCTTGAAAATATATTCCCGAATAGCAAAAGTGATCCTGAAGACCCGTTTACTAAAACTTACGCCGGCCACACTTTAACAATAGAAATACCGGAAACTTTTGAAGTTGGCCAATTGCAAATTTATGGAACCGATAATAATGAAGAACGCGATTTCACGCATTTTAAATATTATAAAGGCTCCGTAGCCTCTAAATGGCTAGAGGCTACATGGGTCAATAGTGTTTTGCAGTTGCCAGAAGGCATGGGGAATTTATACGGTGTTGACAAGATAGAACTACTTATATCCGATACCGGTTTGAGCAATGGTCAATTTGAAGGTTTAGGCGGCAATGTATCAAATCCTTATGTAGCGGATATATACTTTCTAGACACCAAACTTTCTAGGCCGGACGTAGAGCCGAATTCAGAGAATCGTTATGAAACGGTAATGCCCATATATATTTCGGCTCCAAACGATAATGGCACATTTACAAAGCTTGTAAATACAGTAGATGATAGCACCGTTGATGATTTAAATCTGACATGGCACTTTGAGTTGCCCGGAATTCCTGATCAAGACAACCTGACACTAACACTAAAAAACACATATTCGAATAGCTTTAAGTTAGATGGTTCTGGCGATGAAAGCACAGTGTTTTCTGCATATATTACACAGGCCCTAAAAGATGGAAGCGCCATGTTTAATGCTGATTCTAGAATTTTTAAAAATGTCAAAGTAAATATTGCAACAGGTCAGGACAATCATTTACAACTAATTAGAAAAGTTAGAATATATCCTACAAATAATTCTTGGGAATTTATACCTACAGATACTATTTCGGATCCTGATGTAGCGAATAACGTAATTATTTACTACACAACTAATAAGAAACCCGTTGAGGTAAGTAGCAAAATAAATGTTACGACCTATACGGATTTTCAGCTTAGGGACGATACAGAATATTTAACATCATTCCGCATAGAAATTGACGAGATGCAATTACCTGCATCTAATTCTCAAAAAAAAGACGCAGCATTTATTGATTTTGTATATGCAGATTCAGCTACTATATCCAACGGGGATTTGCCTATTTTTACAAATGATTTAACAGACACGTTAACTGTTGAAATGACCTCAGAAACTTTTAGTTTTCAAAAAAAAGCAGAAGCCGAAGAGACATTTTCTTACAATGTAGATACTGAATTTTTAATTTCTGTAGATGGAAGCGGTAAAAACTCTACAACTATCGATGGCCAAGAGCATAGAGTGCTAGGCGACGATACAGTTATTAATTATAATATTCAAGACTCGCAAACTACTAATATAATTGGACAGGAAGAAATAGTAAAAAAAATTAATAGCAATTTCCCTCTGGGCTCTGCTATTTATCTTCAACTTAACCCTACATACTTTGAGTACATTGGCCCAGAAACAAGCGAGCTAAACCGTGTTACAGGCACAGGTAGTACAAAGTGGTTAAGGTTCGACATTTCAGGTGAAGACGGTGTCGGCAGTGTAACTATCCCTAAAGATACTATTCTTGTAAAAGAGGAGCTGCCTACAAGCGGCGTGTCTCTATTTACATATGCCTATTTAGA
>CAYJBO010000120.1:0-4519 GCA_964368295.1 uncultured Bacteroides sp. | reverse complement strand
TTTTGTCTCGTCACATACTGCAAATTCGCACGCTTTTGCGATGATTTTGTCGAACTCCAGTATTTTTAAATATTTATTCGTCATATATTTCCCCAAATAATTTATTGCTAAGTATAGTATTTTGCCCTATTGTTTTAAAGAGTGTAAAAACGTTAAACTTTTTAGCGGTTTTTCTATGCAGTGTAGCACGTAATTTTCAATTACATAATTTGCCGATTTTAGGCTGTTTTCCGCAAGGGAAAAATTAAACAGTGCCTTGTCCTCGGAATACGCAATATGCCTTAATGCACTTATGGACGGCATGTCTAAATTGCAGCTGTGCGCGCTCTCATCCGCACAACTTTTGCACAATATACCGCCATATTCTATATCAAAATAAAATGCATCTGCGCTAAAGCACATGCAGCTTCCACACGCCACAAGGTCCGGCTGATAGCCACTGTTGCACATTGTTCGCAGCTCAAAAATCAGCTTTAAAAGCGCCGGCTCACGCTTGCGGCTGCTCAAAAAATAAAACGTATTTAATAAAAGTTTTAGCTGTGTGTCCGCCTCTTGTCCGTGCGGCGACATAGCCGTTACAAGCTCTGAAAAATACATTGCGTGCGCCATGGAGTCTATGTCCTCGTGCAGGCCAAAAAACACTTCGTGCACCTGGCCCTCATTAACAGTGTACATGGACTTGCCCTCAAACAGCGTAAACTCCCCATAGCAAAACAGACCCGTACAGCTAAACAACTTATTTTTAAGCCGCAAACTGCCCTTTGCCATTGCCGATATAACCCCGTGCTCCGGCGTTAGCATTGATATCACCCTGTCATTTTCGCCCGTCTTCGTCGCGCGCAAAACCAGCCCCATTGTCGTTATCTGCACAGGCACCATCCTCCCGATTTTCCACCTCGCTCGGTGTGTCATCGTGCTTAAAATTCATATAGTCGTCTATATGTCCGCTAGTCTCAAACAATTTCCAGTAATTTTTATCATCCACAAAACACAGCCCCCAAATATATATTAAATATATTTTAACTGTGCAAATGCAAAAATGTTGTCTTATACTGCGCATTTTTTTGGTAAATTATGTATTTGCGTTTTTGTGCGCCTTAAAAAGTGGGTTTTTAGCAGCCGCACTGCGGCCGCCTTTAAAGCAGATACACAAAGCCAAAAAACAAGCACAATTTAACCTTTTAGCCCAAAGTTATTAAGCAAAAAGTCGCTGTCTCTCCAGTCGTCTTTTACTTTTACCCAGCACTGCATGTTTATTTTTGTGTCTAAAAACTCCTCGCAATCGGCACGTGCCTCGCTTGCTATTTTTTTAAGCATTTGGCCACTTTTGCCTATAATCATGCCCTTGTGGCTCTTTTTTTCGCAGTAAATATTAACGTCAATGTCGATAATTGGCGAGTCCTTACGCTCTTTAAAACGCTCTACTGTAACGGCGGTGCCGTGTGGTATTTCATCGCGCAAATGTATAAGCATTTTCTCGCGCAAAATCTCTGCGACAATAACTTTTTCGGGCAAATCTGTATAAATATCGCTTGCAAAATAGTGCTCGCTCTCAACGGCGTACTGCTCAAGCGACTGCATTAAATCATCACAACCAACGTCTTCATTAACCGAAATAGCCTTGATGCTGTCGAACGCTTTCAACTGCTCTATCTCGACTATCCTGTCGTTTAAATGCGCTAGTTTTTTTACTGTGTCGGTTTTATTAATAACGCCTATTGCCGGCACTTTTTTCGCCTTTATGCTCTCTATAAGCTGCTCTTCGGGCTCTGTTAGCTTTCCGTATGGCTCAAAGAGCATAAGCACCGCATCCACGTCTGCAACACTGCCCTGCGACGCCTTAACCATGCTGTTGCCAAGCTTTGTGCGTGGTCGGTGGATGCCCGGCGTATCTAAAAACACATATTGAATGTTATCTTTTGTAATTACACCTGTAATTTTTGTGCGTGTTGTCTGGGGTTTATTTGTGACAATGGCAACTTTTTCGCCCACAAAATTATTAAGAAGTGACGATTTGCCGACGTTTGGTTTGCCGACTATTGCAACAAACACACATTTTTTATCGATTGATTTCAAGAAAATCTCCTTTCGCCGCAAAGTATGTTGCGACATTAAAATGCTTGCGACACAAGGTGCGGCGCAAGCCATACATGATATTATAAGTTAAAGGCCGTAACTAAAGGCACAAATATTTGCCGCCTTGCAAAGCGTAAATTGCAAAATAGGCCGAGTGCTTTACACATCTTCTTTATTTTGTTTTTGCTTAAAGCCAAACACAAAAAAAGCACTTGCAACAAAAGACACTAAAAGCGCAATTAACGCAGCTATATTGCCCATAAAAAAGCTTAAAAAATTACCAAAACCCTCCGCGTTAAAAAACAACAAAAAACCACAAACCGCAGCGCAAATGCTAAATACTAACACTGCGCCTGCCGCCATGTCTTTTATAGTGCCGGCTATATTATACCGCTTTGGCTCCGGGCTGTCCATAACACGCTCTATTGCGGAGTTTACAAGCTCCAGCGCCATAACAACGCCTATAACAACAGTTAAAAGTGCATACTGCGTGGCATTAAAATTATAAAAAGCAGACAGCAAATACACATAAAATGCGGCACAAATATGAAACCTAAAGTTGCGCTCTTGCAACACTGCGGCGTAAATCCCCTTTGCGGCATACACAAAGCCCTTTAAAAATTGGCGCATGCCTTAAACCCCGTCTGAAGTGTATGACATGGTGCGGGGCAGGCCAAGTTTAATAAGCGTGGCCTCTTCTTTTTCGCGCATTTTAACGGCGTCAATGCCGCCTTGCTCATGGTCGTACCCAAGCAGATGATACATAGAGTGCACCGTTAAAAATGCAACTTCCCTTTGCAAATTATGCCCATACATGTCGGCTTGCTCAACGGCTTTTTCCATAGAAATAACTATATCCCCAAGCATTTTTGCGCCTGTCTCTCTATTTATATCGTACTCTCCGTTTTGTCCAAGCGGAAAGCTAAGCACGTCTGTAGGCTGTTTTTTTGCCCTGTGTTGAGAGTTAAGCTGCTCTATCTGTGCGTTGTCAACAAACATTACGCTAACTTCAACACTGCCCTGCACTTCCTCTGTCTCCAGCACCGCATTGCACGCGCGCCTTATTAATATCCTAAGGCCTGACGGCACTTTTACTGATTTTTGATTGTTCGAAATATAAACTTTATGCGCCATAAATTCATCCCCTATCTCGGTTTTGGCTTGTATGATTTTTCGTATGCTTTTATTATATCTTGCACCAACTTGTGGCGCACAACGTCTTTGTCAGTAAAGCGCACCTGTGCTATGCCGTCAAGTTTTGACAGCACTCTTATAGCGTCTACAAGGCCGCTTCTAGACTTGTCAGGCAAGTCTATCTGTGTTATATCGCCCGTTACAATAACTTTAGATTCGGCGCCCATGCGTGTTAAAAACATCTTCATTTGCTCTGGGCTTGTGTTTTGCGCCTCGTCCAAAATTATAAAGGCATTATCAAGTGTGCGCCCACGCATATACGCTAGCGGCGCCACCTCTATTATTTGTTTTTCAAGCAACTTTTGATACGTCTCTGCGCCTAGCATTTCAAACAATGCGTCGTATAAAGGGCGCAGGTAAGGGTCTACTTTATTTTGCATGTCGCCCGGCAAAAAACCTAGCTTTTCGCCGGCTTCTACCGCAGGCCTTGTTAAAATAATGCGCTCTACCTCATGCGCCTTAAACGCCTTTACGGCCATTGCAACGGCAAGGTATGTTTTGCCCGTGCCTGCGGGCCCTACGCCAAAAGTAATTGCATTGTTGCGTATTGCATTTATATACTCTTTTTGCCCAAGAGTTTTTGGCTTTACGGGTTTTGCCTTTGTTGTAAGCAAAATTGTATCGCCTAAAAGTTGCTCTATCTTTTGCTCGTCACCGCTTTTTGCAAGCGCAATGCAATACCTAACAGCCTGCTGCGTAAGCTCATTGCCGTCTGCATTTAGCTCTAACATAGCATTTGTTGCCTTAACGGCAGCCTCGACATTATCGTCATCGCCCGTAACTTTTATCTCTGTGCCCCTACAAATTATCGTTACCGAAAACTCCTCTTCCAAAAGGCGCACATATTCATCACCCTTGCCAAAAACGGCAAGCAGTGTGTCAATATCCTCAACAGACAAACAAGTTTGTGCCATACAGTCCCCACTTTACTAGCTAAAATACTATAATTACGCAGAGCCACATAAAAATAAGCGCAACTATACATCTATTATTATACCACAACAGAGCAGTAAAAAAAACAATATTATTACATATGTTTTATGCGCATTTTTTGTAAGTTTTATATAATATGCACTGCGCTTTATACACAGATGTAATTATTTGCACTTTTTTGCATATTTTAAAATAATTTTTAATTGTTTATGTTGACAATTATATTAATATATTGTATTATAATATGGCGTTAACAATTACATGCCGCTGTGGTGGAATCGGCAGACACAAGGGACTTAAAATCCCTCGGTAGCAA
>CAYJBO010000119.1:0-4602 GCA_964368295.1 uncultured Bacteroides sp. | reverse complement strand
CATTTGGCTCGCCGCCAGTGCGGCAACCGCCAAATATGCCAATAAATAATCCTGCGGATTATTTATATAATAGGAGGATAATAATAATGATTGAGTCAATACAAGCACAATTAAATGACTGGAAATATGGCAGGGGTATAGTAAAGAGTTTCATTACAGAATTAACCGATTCAGATTTAGATAAACCATTTCCGCGGAAAAATTTAAATTCAATTCGAAAACAATGTGAAGAGCTTATACAAATACAGTCATGCTATGTTAACGCTCTTGTTACAAAACAAATTGCTTTTAATTACGAACCATTAAAAGCAACAGATAAAGATAGTTTAATTGCAAATATGAATGAATTAGACGTAAAGTTAGAAACTCTACTTGAAGACTTTGATAATTCTATAAAAATTACGTGGCTTGGAGAAGAGTGGAATATACATCAACATATATCGGCAATGATAGGTCATGAACAAATGCACATAGGGCAGATTATTGCATTTTGTTATTGTTGTAATATTGCTATCCCTAAAAATGTGACAACTCAAATGTCGTTGAATGGTTGATTTTCAATTATGAGCATGATTTATATAAACAAACTAAAACTACCAATATCAATTTTTGATATTGGTAGTTTGTTTTTTACCCTCAGCTGTATAAGCCGGCGGATTTTTTATATATGCTTATTTTTTAAAAAGCCCTAGCAAGCTCTGTGCATTTATTTCGTTTTCCACTCCAAAGTAATCGCACACTGTTTTTGCTATGCACGCAAAAGAGGGCATTGTGCCCATGTTGACGCCGCCTTTTACTTCGTGCCCAAAAACAAGTAGCGGCACACACTCTCTCGAGTGGTCGGTAGACGGTGTTTTTGGGTCGCAGCCGTGGTCGGCCGTTATCATAAGCAAATCGTCGTCTCGCAGTTTTTCAAGCAAAAGCGCAAGGCCTTTATCAAACTCCGTAAGCGCGTTTGCGTAGCCGTCAACATCGTTGCGGTGCCCGTAAAGCATGTCAAAGTCAACAAGGTTAACAAACGCTAAACCGTTAAAGTCACGCTCGGCAAGTTTAATAGTCTCCTCCATGCCGTGCGCATTTCCCTTTGTTTTAATGCTCTCGCTAATGCCCACGCCGTCAAAAATATCGTATATTTTACCAACGCCAATTGTGTCGTAATTTGCCGCTTGTAGCAGCTGTGGCATCGTTGTTGCGGGCGGCTTTAGACTGTAGTCGTGCCTGTTTGTTGTGCGCTTAAAGTCGTCCTTGCACGTGCCAATAAACGGCCTTGCTATTACCCTGCCTACTGCATGGTCGCCGGTGAGCATTTTTCTCGCTATTTCGCAATAATTATAAAGCTCGGCAACAGGCACAACATCCTCGTGCGCCGCTATTTGAAAAACGCTGTCCGCAGATGTATACACTATGAGTGCGCCTGTTTTAAGGTGCTCCTCGCCGTAATCACGCAGCACATCCGTGCCGGAGTACGGCAGGTTGCAAAGCACCTTTCGGTTTGTCTTTGTCTCAAATTCGTCAATAATCTCTTTAGGAAAGCCGTCCTTATAAACAGGCAAAGCCTTGTTGCTTATTACGCCAGCAATTTCCCAGTGGCCTATAGTGGTGTCTTTGCCCATAGATTGCTCCCTAAGGCGTGCAAAGCTGGCTTTAGGGTTTTGTGTTGCCCTTGTGTTGTCCATGTCGTCTATGTTAAAAAGCCCCATGCCGGTAAGTGTGGGCACGCTAAAATTACTGCTTTGCGACACCGACAAAATTGTGTTACTGCCCTCGTCGCCAAATTGCTTTGCATCGGGCATGCCACCTATCCCAACACTGTCAAGCACTATTAAAAAAACACGTTTAGACATATTATCCTCCGTTCTTCCGCTTAATGCGGTGTAAAAAATGCGTATGTGCGATATTTTTATTTAAACTACTAAAAAAAGGCATAAAATAAAAACACACCAAACCCAATAAAAAGGGAACGGCGGTACTGTTGGCGAGGCCTAAAATACAAGTTGCAAGACCTTTAGTGGAACTAACGGTAAACTGCGCTTGCATAAATAATTGCAGACAGCCACACTGTGCAGCGCACACCCCGACACCTTTTTATTAAATTTTAACGCATAATAAAAAAAGACACCGGACCCAAAATATTGAGTCCGGTGCCACGCTGGTCCGAGTGGCGAGAGTCGAACTCACGGCCTCTTGAACCCCATTCAAGCGCGCTACCAAACTGCGCTACACCCGGAAAGCGCTGTACATTTACAGCATTTAGTATTATATAACGTTATAAGTGTTTTGTCAATACAAAACGCAAAATTTTGCCTGCGAATTTTACAAAAAAAGGGCAACCCAGCGGCCGCCCAAAAAAATAAAATGTTAAATTATGCGCCTTTTGTAAACGAGATTCCGTCCAACGTTGTCAACACGTCCTCTTCTAAGACAAGTATATCGTATACTTCAGCGGCGTCGCCCTCGCCCGTATATAGCGTTAAAGTAGTGCCGTCTGCCTCCCAAGTGCCTGTAAAAGAAAACGCCTCAAGCTGTTCGTTAAGCACCTCAAGCTGAGACTGCGCCATAACCTCTAAGTAAGCTTCCCAACTTACGCCAAGCTCCGCTTCAAGTGCGGCGTCGTACTCTTCCTCTGTTGCGCCGCTAGATGCTACCAAGCTCTCTTTCGTTCCGTCCAGTACCGCCATAAGTTTTGCGGCATAGCCCTCGGCGTCCACAAGCGTAATTGCAAAAGAGAAGCTCTCATCATCGCTTATTATCATTGTAGACTTAATCTCAAACTCCACAGACGTGCCCTCAATAGGTGTAGATTGTGCAGTTATGTTGCCCCACGAGCCGTAAAATTGCTCGTTGCTTTGGCAAGCCGTAAGTGTAAGCGTTAAAGCTAGCAATATAATGGCTAAAGTAATAATTTTTTTCATAATAAACTCCTTGTTATATGTTTTAATAATTATACCACACATAACAGCCTATAACAATATTTTAGCGAGGGCCCTTGCCTTTGCACGGCGCCTAAACATACAGCGATTGCTCCGAAAAAACAACATCGTCGTCTATGTCGCTGGTGTTGGCCTGTGTGTGCCTGTACTCCACGGGCGTGATGCCCTCGTGTTTTTTAAACACCTTGCAAAAATAGTTAGAGCACGAAAAACCGCACATCGCCGCAATAATTTCAAGCGTATAGTCCCTTTGTAAAAGCAGTTGCTTTGCGGCATCTATGCGCATGTTTGTTAAATACTTGCCCGGCGGCGTGCCCATAGCCGCAGAAAAAACACGCACAAGGTGGTTTTTGCTAACACCTAAATTGTCGCTTAACTCTTCTATGCCGCTGAGCTCGCCGAATTTTTCTCGTATGGCGGTTACGGCCTGCAGCACAAGCTGTGCGCTCTTGCCCTCTTTTTCGTCCGCTGTGCCTGCACTTTTGCCCTGCGGTGCGCTGTGTGGGCCCTCGTTTGCAAACGCGCACACAAGCGCATATGCGCTTTGGCTTGTTGCGGCCTTATCCTTTATAATAGGCTTGCCGTCGTCAAAATATTGCGCGCTTAAAAAATTTGCAACGGCCGCGCCGTACTTGCCGTCTGCGCCGGCGGCAAGCGTTAAGTAGCCGCCGCTTATTGCGTTTATCCTCTTTGCAATGTCCTGCGCCACAGCGCCGCTAAGCCCTATTGCAATGGCGCAGGCGTTTGCGCTTGTGGCTATGCTAACCTTTGCGGTGCACATGCACACCTCGCCCTCGCTAACAAGCTCGCCGTCGCCGCTTTTTATGTTAACAACTGCGCTTTGCCGCTGTAAATATATAATGTAAAGGTCTGCTTTCTGCAAATGTGCACAAGCGCCATCACTTATTTTTGTGCATTGTTCCACAAAGCAAAAATTTGTCGGCTCAAATATCAAAAAAACAACACTCCATATCAATAAATTACCATTTAATTGTGCAATTTAGTCTGTTATCATTATATTAACAAATTGGCCGCAGGTCAATAGTATCAATAAATTATTAATTGGAGGAAAATTAAATGGCAAGCATTAGCTTAAAAAACATTTACAAAATTTATCCGGGCGACGTAACAGCTGTTTCGGATTTCAACCTAGAGATTGCTGATAAAGAGTTTATCATTCTTGTTGGCCCGTCGGGTTGCGGTAAATCTACAACACTTCGTATGATAGCAGGTCTTGAGGAGATTTCTAAAGGTGAACTTTACATCGGCGACCGCCTTGTAAACGACGTTCCCCCAAAAGACAGAGACATCGCCATGGTTTTCCAAAACTATGCTTTGTACCCACATATGACAGTTTACAAAAACATGGCTTTCGGCCTAGAGCTACGCAAAACCCCTAAAGATGAGATTGAAAAACGCGTGCGCGAGGCTGCAAGAGTTCTTGATATCGAGCATTTGTTAGACCGTAAACCTAAAGCTCTTTCCGGTGGTCAACGCCAACGTGTTGCTTTGGGACGTGCTATGGTTCGTAACCCGGCAGTTTTCTTGCTTGATGAGCCTCTATCTAACCTTGATGCTAAACTTCGTACAGCAATGCGCACAGAGATCATTAAACTTCACTTAAAACTTGGTACAACATTTATTTATGTTACACATGACCAAACAGAAGCTA
>CAYJBO010000118.1:0-4787 GCA_964368295.1 uncultured Bacteroides sp. | reverse complement strand
AGGCAAATTAGCAGGGTCTCTCTCTGCCAAAATCTCAATTTTTTTACCGTCAACAGTGATAGATGTGTCATCACTCTCAACTGTGTGGCCATCGTAGCGGCCTTGTGCTGTGTCATATTTCAACAAGTGAGCAAGCATTTTAGGGCTTGTCAAATCATTGATTGCCACAATCTCATAACCTTCTGCGCCGAACATTTGACGGAAAGCCAAGCGGCCTATACGTCCAAAACCGTTAATTGCAACTTTTACTGCCATAATAAATAAATCCTCCTTGAATTTTATGGTGCCTCTCCACTGTGATGTAAAATTTTATGCTCAGCACAGCAATGTATACTCAACACAAAATAAACCAGCCCAGCAAAGCCGCATACCATTAATCGGACAAATTTGCCGTCGCAATCAGCACTACAAATAATATAAATGCCAAAAGCATAACTGCATGTCTTTTATATTGTACAGCAAATATTGTATATGTGCAAGTGTATTGATAAATTTTTAACAGAAATTACATAAAATTTTATCACACAAAAAACATATGTCACTTTAAAGCACAATTTGCAGTATAAATATGCACAAAAAACTCGCTTTATTTCCCCGTTCTTTTTACTATGATATCGACAAACATCGTCAGTGACTATGTCTCTAGTTATCCAAGGCATTGTATAAAAAATCGATTTTTCTTTGCGCACATAAATTATTATACAACAAACACGCACAGCAAAACACCTTTAACTTGTCATCCATAACCGCAAAATACGGTAAAAGCCATTTGGGCCGGCAAAAAATTTACAATAAAACGTGCAAAATACAACAAGCATTTGCATATTTTATTAATCATTAAAGTTTATTTTGTTTCAAATTCTTGTCTGAGTTCTAAAAGTGTTTTCTTCTCTATCCGGCTCACATAGCTCCTGCTTATCTTTAGCTTTTTTGCAACTTGCTCTTGCGTCATGCGCTCGCTGCCATTAAGGCCATACCTCAGCACCATTATGCTGCGCTCCCTATAGTCTAATTTTGCAACTATCTTATGCATTCTGGCCACATCTTCCCTCGTCTCACACGCTCCTACCATATCAAATTTATCGGCTATTACGTCAATTTGCTTAAGCTTGCCGCCGCCATTGTCGCCTGTGTTTTCAAAGGATTCATACAGCGATACGTTTGTGCTGTCTTTTTTGCCCGAGCGAAAATGCATAAGCACCTCGTTTTCTATGCACTTTGCGGCATATGTAGAAAACCTAGCACCCTTGTCACAATCAAAGCTGTCGACAGCCTTTATAAGCCCTATTGTGCCTATGCTTATTAAGTCCTCTTGCTCTGTTTGGCTTTTAAAATATTTTTTAACAACGTGCGCTACAAGGCGCAAATTATGGTAGATCAGCCTGTCTCTCGCCGCCTTATCCCCTGTTTTGTACTCTTCAAACGCACGCTTTTCCTGTGCGCTTGTCAGCGGTTTAGGAAAGCTCCCGCTCTCTAAATGCAACGCAAAATATAATATATTGCCCGCCACAAATGCAAGTATTGCCGTAAACATACTCACTCCCCCTTTTATAATGTATATGTGCGAGCGCCTTAAATTTGCCTAAACAGTTGCAAAAAACTTATAAATTTGTGATAATATATATGTATTTAACAGCATTAACACTATTTTTTATGCGGAGGCACAATGACTGACGATTTTTTTATGGCCGCGGCGATTAAAGAGGCAAAAAAAGCATACGAAAAAGGCGAGGTTCCCGTTGGCGCAGTAATAGTAAAGGACGGCAAAATTATTGCAAGGGCGCACAACACAAGAGAGACAAAGAAAAACAGCACCCACCACGCCGAGCTGCTAGCAATAGACAAGGCGTGCAAAAAACTTGGCGGCTGGCGGCTGTGGCAGTGCGAGCTCTATGTTACGCTAGAGCCCTGCCCAATGTGCACAGGCGCAATAATAAACTCAAGGTTAAGGCGTGTTGTTTTTGGTGCGGCAGACGAAAAATCAGGGTGTTGTGGCAGTGTTGCAAATTTTTTCGACATGAAATTTAACCACTCGCCCGAGCTCACCTGCGGTGTGCTTGAAGATGAGTGCGCATTACTGCTGAGCAATTTTTTTGAAAATTTGAGAGTAAAGCTGAGAACGGGAGAAAAGAAAAAATGGAAAAAACCGCAATAATAACAGGCGGCTCATCCGGGATTGGCGCCGCGTGCGCTATTGCCCTTGCAAAAAACGGCTACAATATAGCGCTTTGCTACAACAGCAATAAAGCGGCCGCACAAGCAATATGCAACAACATAAACAGCGAAAATTTACAGCGTGCACGCGCTTTTTATTTAGATGTAAGCGACGAGGCCAGCGTAATAGAGATGACTGCGCAGGTAATGGCAGAATTTAAAGGCATAGATGCACTTGTAAACAGCGCAGGCATTGCACTCACCGAGCTTTTTACAGATACCACTATAGAGAGTTGGCACAAGGTTTTAGGCGTAAATTTAACGGGCACATTTTTATGTTGCAAGGCCGTTTTGCCGCACATGATAAGCAAAAAAAGCGGCAAAATAATTAATATATCATCAATATGGGGGCAGGTTGGCGCATCTTGTGAGGTTGCGTACAGCGCCGCAAAAGCAGGTGTAATCGGCCTTACAAAAGCACTTGCAAAAGAGGAGGGTCCAAGCAATATAACCGTAAACTGCGTCGCACCCGGCGCCACAATCACCCCAATGTTAAGCGATTTATCCGCCGAGGACTTAGACGCCATTGCACAGGATACACCGCTTTGCCGCATAGGCAACGCCGAGGATGTAGCCGATGCTGTTTCTTTTTTATTAAGCGACAAGGCAGGCTATATAACGGGACAAGTTATAGGCGTAAGCGGCGGTTTTGTTATTTAACAGCGATATGTAAAGTAAAATAATTGCACTTTAAACGGCAAATACACCTGTCATTTTTCCGCTACTGTTGCAATTACATTAAAAAAGGTATAAAATTATAAGTTGTAACAATATTAAGCCACTCAATTAATTTTAGCAAGGCTAAACATTATAATATAGTGTGACTTTCGGCATAATCTATACAAATAATAAAATTCAAGGAGTACAAATCATGACAATTTCAAAACAAACTATTATAGGCGACATACTTGACAGCGCACCACAACTTGCACCTTATTTTATTGAGATAGGAATGCACTGCCTTGGCTGCCCCTCTGCACGCAGCGAGACAGTTGAAGAGGCATGCTACGTGCACGGGCAGGATGCCGACGCACTTTTAGAGAAATTAAACAGCGCTTTGGCGGCAAAATAATATGCAAACGCAAAAAAAACCACACAGCACCACAGATACCGCTTGTATAAACACAAGCTCTATCCCCCATCTTGACGACAGGCTTTTTGCCGTTGCCGGCCTTGTGCGGGAGGGGCTTGTTTGTGCTGACATAGGCTGCGACCACGGCAAATTGAGTGCATATTTGTCAAAAAGCGGCAAGTGCAAAAAAGTAATTGCGGTAGACAGCAGTGAGCCACCACTTGAAAAAGCACGCACACTGTTTAAAAAGACAGGTTGTAAAAATGTTGAGTGCCGCCTTGGCGACGGGCTCTCTGTAGTGACGTGCGAAGAGGTTGATGACATTGTAATTGCGGGGTTATCGGGCGTTACTATAGCTAAAATTCTTACCGCCGCCACGCAATTTTACAACAATAAATACCGCTTTATATTTGTGCCTGCATCTAAGGCAGACTATCTGCGCAAATTTTTGTGCGAGAGCGGTTTTAACCCTCTATGCGAAGAGCCCGTGCAAGCGGCAGGCCGTGCTTACACTGTAATGCAAGCCGCATTTACAGGCACACCACACACACCTACGCCACTTTTTTGCACAGTGGGCCTTACCGCTAACGGCAGCAAGGCAAGCTTTGCTTACATGGATAAAGTATTAAAACACTTAAAAAAACAGGGCAACGAAGAGCTTATGAGAGAGGTTACACAATGGTATACGCAAAAGACATAGAGGCAAAACTGTTTGAGCTTGCACCAAAAGAGCTTGCATACGAGAGGGACAACATAGGCCTACTTGTAGACAGCGGCGAGGCCGTTACAAAAATAATGTGCGCGCTTGATATTACGCACGACGTGATAAAAGAGGCAATCCGTGAAAACTGCAATTTAATTGTGGCGCACCACCCTGTTATATATCGCCCACTTTACAACGTCTCAAGCGCTGACGTCGTGTGGCAACTTGCGGCAAATAAAATATCTGCCATTTGTATGCACACTAATTTAGACACGGCCAACGGTGGCGTAAATGACACGCTTGCACAATTATTAAACTTGCAAAACGTTGTGCCCTTTGGCGACAACGTCGGCAGAATTGGCGATTTACCAAAGCACATGAGCGCCGATTGTTTTACAGGCAAGTGTTCGGAGCTTTTTGGTGCTTGCAGTTTTACACATAGCACGCACAAAATAAAAAAGGTTGCCGTTTTGGGCGGCGCCGGTGCGGACATGATGACGTGCGCCTTTAACAGCGGCGCCGATGCATTTATAACAGGCGAGGCGGCGCACCACTTCGGCATTGCCGCCGCTAGCATTGGCAAGCTGCTTATAGCCGCAGGCCACTTTGCAACAGAGCACTGTATTGTTAACGTATTGCAAAATTACTTGCAAATTAATTTTGCAAATATTGCTGTTTGCTCTAGCAAAGACGAAAAAGACCCGTTTACCACTAAAACATTGTAAAATAATATTAAATTTAAAAAGGGCACCTACTTTTTAAAAGGTGCTTTATCTTTGCTGTAAATTTATTGTATTT
>CAYJBO010000117.1:0-4883 GCA_964368295.1 uncultured Bacteroides sp. | reverse complement strand
CTCGTCAGCATGGTCGTGCTCGTCCTCGTCAGCGTGGTCGTGAGTGTTCTCGTCAGCGTGGTCGTGAGCATGCTCACCTATTTGCATACCCTCTACGGCTATTTCCATTTTAACGGCATCGCCAAGCTCTTGCATAACATTTATCGATTTTAAATCTTCGTTGAGCGGGTCTGCAAGTACGTCTGCAATCCAATCATGCGAGGGGCCGCCGTTGTAAATGAACAAATCTGCCGATGATATGACAGAAATGTCTTCAACACTAGGCTCGTAGCTGTGTAAATCCACACCGTTGTCCATTAAAAGTGTAACGTTAAAAGTTGTGTTATCTTCGCCCATAATCTCGTTAACCCAGTCATACTCGTGGAAAGACGTGGCAACAATTTCTATTTTTTCTGTGTTTGAGGTGCTGTCTGCGCTAGTTGTGCTCTCTTCACTCTGCGATGTTGTTACATCTGTGCTGCAAGCGGTAAGCATCATTGCACCGCCAACCAATAAGGCTAATAGTTTTTTTGTCATTAATAAAATACTCCTTTAGTTTAATTATGTGATTTTTGCGAACAGTTATCACATTTGCCGTATAAAACTGCAGACGAATTATCCACAAAAAAATTGTGTTCATCACTAGCAAGGCCTATAATCATTTGCGATACATGCCTGTTAAGATGAAATGTCGCCTGACATTCTTGACATTTTAAATGTATAACACCCTTGCAACTGTTGGGATCTACATACTGATAAAAAGCGCCATTGCGTTTTTTATCGTTAACCTTGCAAACAAGTCCCTGCTTTTCAAGCTCTGCTAAATTGCGGTAAATAGCGCTTATGCTTATGTTAGTGTAGGCTAACTCTCGGTGGATATCATTTACACAAAAAGTGCGATGCCCACTCTCTTCTAATAGGTCTAATAAAATTTTCCGCTGTTCGGTTTGGTATTTAATCATATTGTTCACTCCGTTATAACTTTGCCTAATTTGCGAACGATTTGCAAATTGATTTTACCACAAACAAAAAGCAATGTCAATAATATTTTTTGGCGCACAAAAACCGCACACCTTTATGTGTGCTCAAAAAAATGCCGTGAGCCGTTAAATAGCGGTTAGCCAAGCCGATATAACCCGAACCCGCCTATTTTGGTAAATTTATGCTTTATGCTGTGTTATCCTCACTCGCAATACAATAAGTGTTGCTCGCTAGTCTGCCTTGCCTAGCACAAAATTTGCACAAAATGTTTTTAAAGTATTTTGTATACCAACAAAAGTTTTAAAACAAAAAAGCGCACCTCGTAAGGCTTTCGCCTTTTGAGGTGCGCTGACATAATTTTCGGGTTTTTGGCTAAATAAAAAACGCGCTCACATTGCATCGCTATTGCCTTAGCCGTAAGGCTTTGTTTTGCGCATGCTTAAAAATAATGTTTTAGCATAACAGCAGGCTTTAATTGTGGCCTTAGGTAACGTTTATGCTAGCTTAAAATCTCACAAACCGGCCGGAGGAATACCCGTGCAAACACTATTTAAAGGCTAAACTTTGCCGTTGCTCTTAAAATAGAGGTCTTCAAAATCCTCGTTTGGTATTGGGCGCGAGTAAAAATACCCCTGTGCCAAATCGCACCCTGCATCTTTTAAGAAATTAATCTGCTCTTCTTTTTCAACGCCCTCGCACACCGTTTTAAGCTTAAGTTCTTTGGACATTTTTAAAATAGACTTAACTACTAGTGCGCTATTCTCTTTATTTGTGGCCTCAGACAAAAGGCTTCGGTCGAGCTTAATAATGTCAAAGCTAAGCTCCGACAGCAGTGCAAGCGAAGAGTATCCCGCGCCAAAATCGTCCATAGAAAGTGTAAATCCACGCTTGTGCAGGTTTAAAAATATCTTTTTAAAGTCCTCTTCGTTGTCTATCATAGAGGTTTCGGTCATCTCAATTTCAATAAGGTGGTGCGGCACATTGTGCTTGTCGGCAACGCTTGCCACATAGTCTGCAAAGTTGTCTTGCAGCATGTGCATGCGCGAAAAGTTTATCGATATAGGCAGCTCTATGCCGGATTGCTCACGAAGCCTGCTTATTATAATGCAAACCTGCTCTAGCATATAGGAGTCCAGCGCAACAATAAAGCCCTCTTGCTCAAAAACAGGGATAAACGAGTTTGGATATAGCATGTTGCCGTTGCGCTCTTGCCATCTTACAAGAGCCTCGGCGCCGTACACACTGGCATCGCTTAAATTATACTTGGGTTGCAAATACACTTTAAATTCGTTGTTTTCTAGGGCGCTGTGCATTTTGTTGCAAATTTTAGCCGTTTCAACAAGTTTGTTTTTAAGGTTTTCGTCGTAGTCAAACATTTTGGCTTGTGGGTTTGTTTTACAAAAGCTGTGCGTAAGCGTAATGGTGTTTACTATGTCGTCGGCGTCTGTGCTGCCAATTGGTATTGTGTAGCGAGAATACCTAAACTTAAATGTGCGCCCGCATATATTGCGTATATTGTTGTTTGCCTCGGTCTCGTAAATTTTGCGCACGCTATTTATGTTGGCAAGCTCGTCGTAAAGGCCGAATATTAAAAATTCGTCGGCACTTATACGGCAAAATAACACGTTAGGGCTGCTTAAATTTGTTGAGTACTCGGCAACGGCCTGTATTATTTTATTGCCGATGGTATAGCCAAAAATATTATTTACAACCTTAAAATTAACTATATCAAACTTAATTATGCAAAACTTTTTGTCTTTAGAGCGCTTTAGCATTTGTTTTATGTCTAGCTTAAACTTTTTCTCGTTTACAAGGCCGGTAAGCTCGTCGTAATACGCAATTTTTGATATTTCTTTTAAGTGAGTTTTGTTTATGTGCGCCACCCTTGCCCAGGTGGCAATCAGTATGGCTATAATCTCTATGAGCAACAAAGTAGTGTTTAATATTATAGAGTTTGCATTTCTTGCTATTGCGTCCTCGGGCACAGATATTACAAGAGTCCAATCGGTGTTGTCTAAAGAGTTATAGCGTATTCTGCCGTTTGTGGTGGGCGAAGTGTAAGAGAGGTAGCCGCTGGGAGTGGAGCCGTTTAAAATGGGGTCTTCCTCGCCCTCATACTCGGCGCCATCAACTTCTATTAAAGACAATAGTTTGCTTAGATTGTCCTCGTGTGTAAGGCCCAGGTTGTTGTCGCTAAGGGCAATAATTTCACCGGTAGAATCAAACAAAAAGGCAACGCCGGTATTATTAAAAGAGCTAAGTAGTAGCTCGCTAAAATTATCGCAAGAAGTCTCCATCACAACGGCACCGTAATAATTTCCGTGCTCGTCTATAACAGGGCTTGAAAAAAGCACGCTTTCTAAGCCCGAGAGTGATGAGTATGTGGTATTGGACACCGTGGGCATTTGCTGTAATTGATATTCATATTCAGTGATTAAATCAGGGTCGCTCACGATGCTTTCAGGTGTAATTGCAAGGCCATTTGGCTGCAAAAAAAACAAGTTATCAACACTTAAGCCGTCCTTTACAAGTGTCAAATAAGATTGTATTTCCTCTTGTGAATATTTTTCACCGGGGACCTCTACCATAGATGATATGGTATTGCTGATAACATTAAGCTGTGATTGCTTAAAGCCCATAAAAGTCTCAAGCGCAAAAATCTGATGGTCAGAAACCTCGTTTAGTGTTAGCTCGGTAGATTGCTGCAGGTCGCTATTGATGTTTTGTAGGTAAATATGCAGGCTAAACATTATTAAACCGACAATAATCACCGTTGAAAGAATGTTCGAAACGACAGATGGCTTTTTCAATTTATTTTACCCTCACTTTTTTTACCACTAAGTAAAAATATATCATATTTTAATATTAAAGTAAAGCGAGGAAAACACGCTAAAAGTCCTGTTTACAAGGCGTGCGCACATATTTAAACGCGGCCGAAAGTGTATATATGCCGTTTTGGAAAATTACATTTCGCTCATTTTTTAAATAGTCTTTTCGCCTTGTAAATAAAATTTTTGCGCATTTCTGTTGAAAAATTGTTAAATTTGCAAAAATATTATTATTAAATATTGCCTTGCAAAAGCCTAATACCTGTATTGTTTTTAAAAAACCAACTTACATAATTTTAAGCGAATATTAAATTTAGTGTGCCAAATTTTAGTGTAATTCACATTTTATTTGGGCAAAGATTGTAAAATCGCACAAAGTAAGAACGGGCGTGTTTAGACCAAAGAAAGGCTTTTTTGTTAACACGTGCCATTTATTGCTTTTATATGGCAAAATTTAATGGGAGATATTCAGTGGCGAGGTGTTTAAGGCTGGCATATGTGGGGCAGACCCCAAAGCTGCCTTTGCCAAAATCGCTTACAAAAGTCTTCCATGTTTTGCTAAAATGCTCGTTAATACACACGGTGTCACCTGTGTTTTTTTATTGCTTTATAAAAATTTTGCAAAAGTTTTTGCAAAGGGCATGTCTAGTCTGCAAGCAGCTATTATGTGGACGGTGCCTGCTTTGTGTGTTTTGCCGCTTGCAAAGGCCTGCTGTAAAGCATAAAAATACAGGGCAAGCGTTAACCTGTCCTGTGATAAATATAAATTTTACTCATATTTCTTTTTTAACTTAGCGATATCTTTCTTCTCTATCCACTCTTCAGAATATCCACAATTAGAACAAACATATCTATTGACCAAAATTGCAGAAAAGTTTGACCATCCTACTTGAATGTTATTTCCAGACCCATATGCACCTGCATTTCCGGGTATATTTAAAATCTCTCTGCTTTGACATTTTGGACAACTATTCATATTCTTCATGATTAATACCTCCATTTATTATATAAATAATATGTAGTACCTACTAATCAAAGTCAGCTTTAATTAGTGCAATAATGCAATACGGAAAAACAGGACACAAAAACTTAATT
>CAYJBO010000116.1:2819-5023 GCA_964368295.1 uncultured Bacteroides sp. | reverse complement strand
CTAAAATTTTGTACACCTTGCCTGTTTCGTTATCCTCAACAGTGTAATTTGCACCCAATTCCTGTAAAGTAGGAATATATTCTAGTACTTTTGCGTGCATAACATTGTTATAAGCCAGCTGCTCGGCTATATACTCACGTTTTTCCTCTGCCGTAAGCTCCTCCGGCTCAACGTACTCAATTTTTGCAACAGACAAAAAAACTTGCATATCTGCTGTCATTGGCTCGAAAGTAATTTTGTACGTCCCGTAAACTTCTTGCACATTTAGTATTGCTGATTCAACGCTGTTAGCCATTGCTATTTGTGTATTTTTATACAAATCAACTGAAACAACATATGTATTTCCGTCTATTTCTTTTGCGCTGTTTTCTTTAACAATATCGCTCTGTCTTAAATCATAATCGATTATAAATTCCTCGTTAATTCCAAAAGCATGCTCAAAAATAAAGTCAGTTCTGCCAAAAAGCTCATAAATAATCCACTCACAGCTTTCTTTTTTTAGCACCTTATCGCCGTTTTCATCTGTATCAAATTTTTTATAATACAAATTGTACTCATCCTCTATTGATGCAAGCGCTATAAGTAATTTCCTGTAATCAATGCTTGTTTCATGTGTTAGGCTGTCTACATTTAATGCGTAACTTGATATTGTATTGTATAGAAATTCAGCTTGCATCAAATAGTGTTCCTGTAATAATTTAGTATCGGGGTCGTTCAAGCGTGTTAAAATGTATTTTTCAAGGGCGGGCGCTTCTGCCGTACTGTTTATGTACGTCTGCGGTGTGTTCTCTTGTATATTTTGTTGTACTGACGAAACATCTTGAAAAGAATTGCTGCTTACTTGCTCTTGCTCTTGCTCAACATTTGCGGAGCATGCTGAAAAAATAAATATACACGCCATTGTAATTATAATCAGTTTCTTTTTCATAAAAAGCACCTCCGATTTATAGACGCACAAAAATTATCGATATATTGTAATAATAACAATATATGTGTAATTTTGCAACTTTTATTATACTTTTGGTAAAACATAGTTTTATTATAATATTTTAGCCTTGCGGAAACTAATTCACGGAAACCGGTTTACAAAATTCAGTTTCTATGTTATCATTGTGTTAACATGTAGCTATTAGCTATAAAAAACGTATATTAAATCAAAAATTTTGTGTAACTTTTACTTAATTACGCAAGTGAACATGTGTAAACGTTACATTCATCAATATAATTTTTTTACAAAGAAAAGGGATAAGAATGAACAAGAAAGAAAAAGAATTAACAAACATTGTGCTAGCTTTATTCTTAGAGCAAGGCCCAAAATTCAGGGTAGAAGACGTTGCTAATAAGATGAAAATTAGCAAAAAGACAATATATAAAGACTACGGCAATAAAGAAGATTTAATTATGCTTGTGGTTAAAGCTATTTTTGACGGAATTGAGAAAAAACTGCAAGTTATTATTAATTCGCAAGAATATGACACTTTAGAAAAATTAATTAGGCTAACATGTGCTTTCCCCGATGCGAAAGACATAGATTATCACGATGCAATGCTGCTGGCCGATGATTTTCCAAAGGCCTATGAGGTATTTTATCGATATATTGAAGAGAACCAGAGCAAGTCGAAAAAATTATTCAATGAAGCAGTTGAGCAAAGGTTAATTCAAAATGTCGATTACGAGCTTTATCGCAATATTACAATAGGCATTACTAAACAAGTGTTGGCCGGCAGTGAAACCGACAAAGAAAAACAATTGGACGAGTGCATAAGGTTACTGTTTAACGGCTTAAGAAAGTAACGAGGGGCTTTGCGTATGGATAAAATGTTTAATAAAATAATTGAGCTTGCAGATGCAACCACTAAAAGGCTACAACCTGAAAAACTGCCCTGGATGTGGGGCGAGGCACTTTTAATGCACTCGCTAGGGGAGCTAAACGAGTTGCTAGGCGAGGATAGATACACCGATTACATAAAAAAATATGCCGATTATCATATATCAAAGGGGTGCAGAGTAGACCAATCTGACACTATGGCGCCCACGCTTGCAACTTATTATTTACAAAAAAAGTTTGGCGATATTAAATACAAAAAAACAACCGACAGGGCACTTGATTATATTAAAAACTCAAAAAAAGTTATATATAACATGCCTAATCATTTAGGCAACTCCCCCGAGGGTAAACTGTACCCTAAAAGTATATGGGTGGA
>CAYJBO010000116.1:2536-2790 GCA_964368295.1 uncultured Bacteroides sp. | reverse complement strand
CAAATTGTTTGTGCACAGTTACTGGACAAAATTTAAAAAGCAATACCCCAAAAAACTATATTGGGGGCGCGGTAATGGCTGGGTTATTGGCGCAATACCAATGCTAATAGACAACTTAGAAGACGGAGCGCAAAAAGATATTTGCCTTGAAATTATTAAAGAAGTAAGCGTAGTGCTGTTAAATTATCAAAGGGAAGATGGCTACTTTGAGACTTTGCTAAACAGGCCGGGCACCACCTTAAAAGAAAGCAGTG
>CAYJBO010000116.1:0-2526 GCA_964368295.1 uncultured Bacteroides sp. | reverse complement strand
CTTTAATTGCCTCTGGGTGGCTACACAGCGTGCGCTGCGGCTACTTAGACGCAAGCTACGAAGCGCCGGCTATTAAAGCACTAAATGCCGTTGTTGATGACTTAAACTATAAAGATGGACTTCTCAGCATGGGGCATATCAGCGGGCCAACTATCGCCTTGCAGCTTATACCAGAGCTCGGTTATAAACTACAGTACAAGTTTCAAAAATCCAGCGATTGGTCTTACGGGCTAGCGGCATTATTTTTTGCAGGAATTGAGTATCACAAACTGATAAATGCAAGGAGCACCTAATGATTTTATTTTCTGTTATATTAGCGGCGATTTTAGCAGTAATAATTTTTACAATTATTGAATTTAAAAAAAATGACAACATAAAACCTTTGCCTGCAAGGCCTGATATATCCAGTAAAGATCCTTATAATATCAAATTGATGAATGCAAACATTCACGCGCTTGTAGCTAAATTAGAAGCAGGGATTGAGCTTGATGAAAAAGACTATGAAGTTATAAAAACAGTTTGCGCTTATATTGACAGCAGATACGACTGCTGTGATTTTAGAATGCAATCTATGTTAAGAATACTGTATAAATATTGCGACAAAATAAGGCCAGCGGCCGTTGATTGCATTAAACACACCCTGCTTAATGCAAAATATTATATGGATCAGCCCGGCGAGGATAGCATGTGCCTATGGTCTGAAAACCATCTTTTAATTTTTGCAGCTGCCGAATACCTTACAGGCCAGCTATATGAGCAAGAAGCATTTACAAACGACGGGCTACTTGGCAAAGAGCACAAAGAAATAGCAAAAAAGCGCTTAATGATTTGGCTTAAACAGCGGTTTTACTATGGGTTTATAGAGTGGTACAGCAACACATATTACGAAGAAGACATTGCACCGCTTGCCAATATTATTGAATTTTGCGACGACTGCGAAATAGTAGAGAGAACTAAAATTATTCTCGACTTATTGCTTTTTGATATTGCAACACAAAGCTATAAAGGCAGTTTTACATCTACGAGCGGAAGGCAATATGAGGCCGGCAAAAAAAGCGGCTGTGATAGCGCACTTAGAGGCGTTACAAAAAAAGTTTGGGGTTATGATAACGGCGACAAGTCCCCTGCCCTTGACCAGTGCTTTTTGCACTTAAAAGGCTATGAGGTACCAAAGGTAATTGAGCTTATTGGAAAAGACCACACACCAAAGGTTATTAAGGCATCAACAGGCTTGTGCTTAGACGAGCTTGTAAAAGAGTTCCCCGATGAAAATGACACACAAAGGATAATGATGCAATGGGCAATGGAGGCTTTTTCAAATCCACAAGTAATTGCCCCCGTTATGAAATACATACACCGCAACAAAATGCTAAGCAATGAGTTTGTAAACAGTTTTAAACTAATTAATTTATCTATATTAAAATATACCGGGCTACTCCCCTTAGTAAGTAAAATTTTAAGGCCTTTTACTAATGGCTCTGCCATACAAAGGGCAAACACTTACACATACAAAACGCAGGATTATATGCTTGCGACAGCGCAAAATTATTTCCCGGGTGATTTTGGCGACCAGCAACATATTTGGTCTGCAACCCTTGCAAATAATTTGTGCGTTTTTACAACACATCCGGCCCTCGCCTTAACAGACAAAGGTGCGTTAAGTTTATCGCCCGGGTATTGGGTCGGCAACGGCAGAAATCCACATTCAGTGCAATATAAAAACATAAATATTTCAATGTATGTAATTGATGACAAAAAAGGGTTTATGGAAAAAACGCTTGAAAAAGCGACACATTGCTTCTTCCCTGTCGGCCAATTTGATGAAGTTGAGATATTAGACAACATATTGTTTGGGCAAAGAGATAATGCGCTCATAGCGGTGCGAAGTTTAAATACACTAAGTAAAAAAGCAGATGAGTTTATCCAAGAGGGCAATATAAGCCTTTGGATAACCGAGCTTAGCTCGGCAAAGGAAGAGTCGTTTAAATCTTTTAAAGCGAGGATTATTCAAAACACAATTGAGTTTGAAAACAAGACACTGAGCATAGCATACACAGCAAACAACATAACGCACAGGCTAACTTACAAGGGCGATTTTTATGTAAACGGCAATAAAATATGCACAGAGCACTTGCGCTTTGACAGCCCTTACAGTGTAACCGAGCGAAAAAGCAAGGAAATTATATTTGAGCACATGGGGCATAAACTAAAACTAAATTTTGAAAAAGGCTTGAGAGACACATAACGATAGGAGATAATAAAAATGAAAATACTACAAGATTTACGCTACGACGGCTCGGATCCAAGACAAAATAATATATGGCGAATTATACTGTTTTCTTTGGTTGAAGTTTCTGCAAAAGCTATAATGCACATGATGGGCTTTTGGCTGTATTTTACCCAAAATGTGTTGGGTTTAGGTGTTTTTTTAGGCCTTGTAATAACCCCTATGGTTTTGATGGACGCCATTACCGACCCTATAATGGCAAGTCTTTTTGATAAATTTAACTCAAGATGGGGCAAATT
>CAYJBO010000115.1:0-5068 GCA_964368295.1 uncultured Bacteroides sp. | reverse complement strand
GCGGTAGCCCTGCCGGGTTTAACGACACTGCGTATGGCAGTTACATATATACACAGGCAGATATTCAGATGGACTTTTTCTTTATTGGCGGCGGTGGCGACATGCATGGTGTTATAAAAGGCTACCGATATTTGACGGGCAAAGTTGCAATGCTGCCGAGATGGGCGTTTGGCTATGTGCAGTCCCAAGAGCGGTACGAGACGCAAAAAGAGATACTTGACATAGCGGCAGAGTATAAAAAAAGGGGCATAGGCCTTGATTTAATAGTTCTCGATTGGGATTCGTGGGTGCCGGGGATGTGGGGGCAAAAAACGTTTGATTTGTCTAGGTTTCCAAGTGTAAAAGAGATGACACAAACGCTTAAAAACAGCAATGTGCACTTTATGGTTTCAATCTGGCCCAATATGAACGAAGACTCGGAAAATTACAAGGAGTTTGCCGATGAAAAATTGCTTTTGCCGGCGAGCGACGTTTACGATGCGCTAAACCCTAAAGCGCGAGAACTGTATTGGAGACAGGCAAACGAGGGGCTTTTTTGCCACGGCATAGACAGCTGGTGGTGCGACTCTAACGAGCCTGTTACGCCTGAGTGGACACATATGGAAAAACCCGAGCCCGGCGAGATGTATCACGAGTTTTACGAGACGTCTTCTAAGCATTTACCGGCAGAGCTTTGCAACGCGTACGGCATTTACCACACTTTTACAATGTATAACGGCCAGCGCAGCGTAACGGACGAAAAACGCGTTTGCATTTTAACAAGAAATGGATACACAGGGCAGCAGGCGTATGGCAGCATATTGTGGTCGGGCGATATATCTGCAACTTGGCAAACGCTGCAAAATCAAGTGCCGGCAGGTTTAAATATGTCGCTCTCGGGCATACCGTTTTGGACACTAGACAGCGGAGCTTTTTTTGTTAAAAAAGGCGAAAAGTGGTTTTGGAACGGTGACTACGACGGCGGAAATGACGATTTTGGCTACAGGGAGCTAGCCGTTAGGTGGATGCAGTATGCAACATTTTTGCCTATTATGCGTGGGCATGGCACAGATGTGCGCAGAGAGTTTTACTGCCTTGGAGACAAGGGGACGATGTTTTATGATGCACTTGTTGCCTGCAACAGGCTAAGATATAAATTGGCGCCGTATATTTACTCTGCTTGCGGAAATATGCGCATTGACGACGATATTTTGATGAAACCGCTTGTTTATGTGTTCCCCAATGACGATAGAGTGGCAAACATAGGCGACCAATTTATGCTGTCGGACAGTATACTTGTGTGCCCTGTGACAATGCCGATGTATTATGGCGTTAACTCACAGGAATTAAAAGTCGTTCCAAAAGAGCGAAAAGTCTATCTGCCAAAAGGTGCAGACTGGTACGATTACTATACAAACGAGCGATATGCCGGAGGCACTGAAATTATGGCGGCGGCGCCTATTGATCGCATACCTGTATTTGTGCGCAGTGGCAGCGTTGTGCCTTGCAGTACAAACGAAAATGCACTTAGTATGGGCGAGGCAATTAACACAGAGCTGCAATTTAATATATACTCAGGCGGCGATTTTACGTATAGCTACTATGAGGACAGCGGCGACGGGTACGGCTATGAAAATGGTGAGTACCGCATTACAAAAATGCACTGGTGCGACAGCGAAAAAAGGCTGGATATATGTGAAGTTTTGGGCAAAGCGGACGTTGCAAGCGAGCTAAAATACAAAGTTAATATAATAGGGTGAGGGCTATGAAGTTTGTTGATAACTGGGAGAGTACAAAAATAAAGTGGGACAATTACTGGAAACGGCAAAACTCGGGCACGCCTTTAATGTATGTAACAGCAAAAAAGCAGGGTGTAAAAACAACGTGGGAGCACTCTCTTTTTGCACACGAGGACAAGTGCTTTAACGCAAAACTCATAGATGCCTCTTACAGGCAGTTCTGCGCGGAGCACGACTTTTTAGCAGAGGGTTTTCCAAATCTTAGCGTGGACCTCGGGCCGGGCTCCATGGCGGCGTACCTTGGCTGCGACGTTGCCTTTAGCGGCGGCAGTGTGTGGTACGATGAATTCATAAAAGACTGGGACGGCGTTGCGGATTTTGCATTTGATCCAAAGAGTGTTTGGTTTAATAAGCACCTGCAAACCTTTAAAGAGGTTGTAGAGCTCTCTAAAGGCGATTACTACGTCGGCATACCCGATATAATGGATAATATTGACGTAATAGCATCTATGCGTGGGGCGCAAGACACTATTTTTGATTTGATGGACGAGCCTGAAGAAATACATCGCCGCATACAGCAGGTGCAAGACTTGTATTACACTTACTGCGAGCAGTTTTATCAGCTTGCAAAGCAAAAAGAAAACGGCGTTGACAGCTCTGCCTACACGGTGTTTAACATATGGGGTAGGGGTAAAACAATAAAATTCCAGTGTGATTTTTCGGCAATGATGTCCCCGACACAGGTTAGGGAATTTATTGTGCCTGCGCTCTCACAGGTCATAAAGCAGTCAGATAATTCGCTGTATCACCTCGACGGGCCGGACGCCATAAAGCATGTAGACGCAATTATGGAGATAGAAGAGCTAAATGCACTGCAATGGACCAGCGGCTCGTATAACCCGGACGGTACACATGAACAGTGGTTTGGAATTTACGACAAAGTTGCAAAGGCGGGCAAGGGCTTGTGGGTGCAAGTGTATAATGGCAACATACACGAGCAAATTGCAAGAATTGACAAGCTGGTAAAGAGATACGGAACCAATGCTCTCTTTATGAAATTTGAAGTTTTAGAGCACGAAGAGGCGCACATTTTACTTGAGCACGCTGAAAAGAATTGGCGTGATATTGAGGGCGATTATTTAAAAAGTTGTACCTAAAAACATACGGCACCAAAAAGATAAACATCTGTTTTAATACTACTAAACTACCGCACTGAAATTTTTAGTGCGGTAGTTTATGTTTTGTGGTGGTAGTATTCAACCAAGGTGTATTTACCAATCGTTCAAAAAATGGTATAATCAAATAAAATAAATACAATAAAAGGACATGACATGAAAGAAAAAGATTTGCAATGCGAGACCGCCACAAAAATAGTTGAGAGCGCAACTGCACTTTTTAATATAAACGGATACGCAGGTACATCGATAAACGACATTGCAAAAAACGCCAAATTGTCAAAGGGGATTTTGTACCATTACTTTGAAAATAAAGACAGCCTATATTTGCACTGCGCAAGAATGTGCATAAAAAATTATTGTGACTTTATAGAAGAAAACACACAAGATAATGGTAAAATAACAGACCCCATAATGGAAAACATAAGCTTGCGCCTGGTTTTTTTTGACGAGTACCCACAGTATCGCACTTTTTTTAGCTATTTGGCATTGAGGAAACCCACACATCTGTCTGACGAGTTGATTGAAATTTGGCGAGAGTTGCGACAAAAAAATGCAGAGCGCCTAAAAGCTTTAATAGGAGATTTAAAGCTGGGCAAGGGCGTTACGGACATTGACATTTTAGTGTTTACAATGGTTTTGCAAAGCAGTACAACACTGATGTTGCAAGACGGCATTGACGAGGATGTCAGAAAGAAGAATGTTGAACATATTACACGTGTTATCAAAATCTTTATTAATGGATTAAAGGAGGATGTAGAATGAAAAAGAAAATTTTTTTTGGCAAACTAATAGATCAGATAAAGCAGGATAAGTTAGAATACACAGTTTATGTAATACTGCAAGGCCTGGTTATTCTAACGCTTGTTCGCTCGTTTTTTCGCGCAGAGTATAACAGTGTGTTCTTTTGTGTATTAACCAGTGCTCTGCTTTTAATGCCTGCATTTATTGAGCGCACTTTAAAAGTGAATTTGCCAAAAACACTTACAATAATAATTTTGCTTTTTGTTTTTGCGGCTGAAATTTTAGGTGAAATAAATGCTTTTTACTTAAGGTTTGAGAGCTGGGATACCATTTTACACACGCTAAATGGTTTTTTATGCGCGGCAATAGGTATAGGCATTATAGACCTTTTTAACACCTCAAAAAAGACAAGCCTAAATTTATCGCCAATATATGTGGCGGTAGCAGCTTTTTGCTTTTCTATGACAATAGGCGTGCTTTGGGAGTTTTTTGAGTACGGTGCAGATTTATTGCTGGCGACCGATATGCAAAAAGACACGGTTGTGTACATGCTAAACTCAGTTGATTTAAATATGCAGCAAGAAAATGTGCCCGTTTTAATAGACGGCATAAATCAAGTTACCATAGACGGGGTTGATTTGCCTATTAAAGGTTACTTGGACATAGGCCTGCACGACACGATGTTTGATATGTTTGTTAATTTTATTGGTGCGCTTGTATTTAGCGTAATAGGTTACTTTTATGTTAAAGCCAAGGGCAAAGGTAAGTTTGCCAAAGAGTTTATTATGACAGTTAAGGACGAAGACAGCACAGGTGAAAAAGAATAGTGGTTTAATATAATGCTTAAACAAAGCCTGTGCGATGCACGGGCTTTGTTGTTTTATACAGCAAATTATAAAAGCATTATCTTTAAATAGTTCGGATACGCACAAAAAAACATATAAAAACGTAGTTTTAAGGCTGTTTCTTTAGTATATTTTACTAAATTGGCATATCTGTTTTTGTATAAATAATCAAATGTCACAAAAAACAGCGACAAACTTAAATTTCTTTGTGTTGTATTGCTGATTTTAGCGTGCTATACTGAATTTAACAAAATGTGTTAGAGCTCAACACGTTTTAACCACTAAACTTAACAGTGTAAGGAGCTAGATTAGATGAAAAACGGAATACAAAAATTTGGGCGCTTTTTTAGCAGTATGGTAATGCCAAACATTGGCGCATTTATAGCATGGGGTATTATAACGGCATTATTTATTGATGTGGGTTGGTTGCCTAACGCGGAACTGGCAACGCTTGTAGGCCCGATGCTTACATACCTACTACCTTTGTTAATAGGTTATACCGGCGGTAAAATTATCGCAGACGTTCGCGGCGGCGTTATAGGTGCTATTGCAACTTTTGGTGTTATATTGGGCGCACCGTCGACAC
>CAYJBO010000114.1:453-5098 GCA_964368295.1 uncultured Bacteroides sp. | reverse complement strand
AAAGATGGATGGTGCGATTAATCATTTGATTAAAGAGCTTGCCGGCATTCGTGCAGGGCGTGCAAATCCGTCTATACTAGATAAGGTTTCCGTTGACTATTACGGCACACCTACACCGGTACAACAAGTGGCAGCAGTGTCTGTTTCAGAGGCCCGTGTGCTTACAATTAGCCCTTGGGATGCCTCACTTATGGGCGCTATAGAAAAAGCTATTTTAACGTCTGATGTGGGCATTAACCCAACAAATGACGGCAGAATAAAGCGCCTAGTTATCCCGCAACCGACAGAAGAGCGCAGAAAACAAATTGCAAAAGATGTGCTTAAATTGGGCGAGGAGACAAAAGTTGCTTTGCGCTCTGTAAGGCGTGACGCTATGGATAAATTTAAAGCCATGAAAAAGAGCGGCGACATTACAGAGGACGATTTAAAAGATTTAGAAAACGAAATGCAAAAAACAACCGACAAGTATGTAAAAGATGTAGACAAAGTTTGCAGTGAGAAGACAAAAGAAGTTATGGAGATTTAAGCCGATTAAACGGTTTTAATACTATATTATAGTGTGCTGTGCGCATGTGTTGCGTGCAGCACACAGTTTATTAATAGTGCAAAGTTAATTTTGCTAAGGCAATTTTAAAGTTTAATTTTATTTGCGATAGAACGGAGTTTTTTATGCCACACGAGGATTTTGCTAAAGGGCTTAGCATAGGTATTATTATGGATGGCAATGGTAGATGGGCGAAAAAACGTGGGCTGCCACGCACTGCCGGCCATAAAAAAGGTGCCGATGTATTTCGGGATATAATACGCTACTGTAATGATTTAAAAGTGGCAAGCGTTACTTTTTATGCCTTTTCTACCGAAAATTGGGCGAGGCCGCAAGAAGAAGTAAGCGGTATAATGCGTCTTTTTAAAGAGTACTTAATTATGGCATACGACTATGAAAAAGAAAATAATCGTGTTGTGTTTTTGGGCGATAGGGAACCGCTGTCTAAAAATCATGTAGAGCTTATGGATGACATTGAGCAAAAGACAAAAAATAACACGGGTACAATATTAAACATTGCCGTTAATTATGGCGGTAGGCAAGAGATTTTGCGCGCGGCTAAAATTTTGGCACAACGCGCTAAAAACGGCGAAATTGAACCAAACGACATAGATGAGGATATGTTTTCAAATTGCATGTACACAGCAGGCCAAAAAGACCCCGATTTTATTTTGCGCCCTAGCGGAGAGCACAGGCTGTCTAATTTTATGCTGTGGCAATCTTCTTATGCAGAGTTTGTGGATATGGATGTCTTATGGCCTGATTTTACAAGGGCAAACCTTGATGAGGCAATAGGAGAGTTCAACAGGCGCACGCGGCGCTTTGGCGGTATATAATAAATTATTTGTTTTTGAGAGGTATACATAATGAAGACTAGATTGATAACAGCAGGCGTGGGGCTGCTAATTTTGGCGGTGGTGCTTGCGTGCTACAATTTAATAGTAATTGATATTATGGCATTTATTGTATGCCTACTGGCTATATACGAGGCTTTTTGTGCATTTGGCCTTAAAAAGGAGATATACATATTTGTGGGCATAGCCATTTACACAGCAGCTGTGTTTTTGGGCAATCATTACATAAGCACAGTGTATTTTCTATCGCTTACGTTTTTGCTAATAGTGTATTTGTCGGCTTGCCTTGTAAAAAACTTTGAAAAAATAAATTTTGCAAAGCTTGGTGGATTTTTATTTTTTGCCGCCACTGTCATTATTTCGTTTTACTCTATCATATATATTAAATGGGCGCTGCCTGTAGAGTATTACGGATATTTGGGGCTTTACTTTATAATGATTGGACTTGGAAGCGCTTGGGGTGGAGACGGCATGGCTTATTTTGCAGGCAGACTTTTTGGCAAACGTAAGCTTGCGCCACGTGTTAGCCCTAATAAAACGGTAGAGGGGGCAATTGGTGGCGTTATAGGCAGTATGCTTATTGGCGTGCTTGTCACGCTGATTTTTACAGCAATTGCAGGGGACGATATAGGCTTTGCTAATATGTCGCTAGGCATAACACAGTACTTAACTATTTGTGCCTTGTGTGCTGTTTGTTCAGTGTTTGGCATTTTGGGCGATCTATTTGCATCTGTTGTAAAAAGGCAGAGCAACATTAAAGATTACGGTACAATTTTTCCGGGACATGGTGGCATATTAGACAGGTTTGACAGTGTTATGTTTATATCGCCGGTTATGTATACGGTTGTAGTTTCACCTATTGTACACGTAATTGTAGGCGTATAATTAATTATATTAAAATTTTATATATATAACGGAGATAAAAATGCAACTTTCCGGTAAAAAAATAATATTGCTTGGCAGTACAGGCTCGATAGGCACACAGAGCCTTGACGTCATCAGGGCGCAAAAATATGAAGTTGTAGCGCTTGCGGCACACTCCAATGTTACCTTGCTTTTAGAGCAAATAACAGAGTTTAAACCGCAGGCAGTAGTTGTGTGCGATGAAAATGCAGCGACAAAGATGGAAAGTATGCTTCTTAACATAAAAGATGCACCAAGGCTACTATGCGGCAAGCAAGGCCTGGTGGACGTTGTTAAAGAATACGAGTGCGATATAGTTTTAAATGCAGTTGTGGGCATAGCAGGCTTAAACGCTACACTTACGGCATTAAATTGTAAAAGAGACGTTGCCTTAGCCAATAAGGAAAGCCTTGTAACAGGCGGCAAACTTGTTATGGACGCCGCAAGAGATAACTGTGTAAATTTACTGCCTGTCGACAGTGAGCACTCTGCAATTTTTCAATGTTTGCAAGATGCACAAAAGGATAATTTGCCTAAAAAAATTATTTTAACGGCCTCGGGCGGGCCTTTTTTTGGCAAAAAGAGTGGCGAGCTTCAAAATGTAAAAAGCAAAGACGCACTGCGCCACCCAAACTGGAGTATGGGCGCAAAAATAACTATAGATTCTGCCACACTTATGAATAAAGGGCTTGAATTTATTGAGGCGGCTTGGCTTTTTAACTTAGAGCCCGAGGATATTGAGGTAATTGTGCAAAGACAGAGCATTATACACTCTATGGTAGAATTTGCAGACAACTCAATACTGGCACAGCTTGGAGTGCCCGACATGCGCATACCAATACAGTACGCACTAACTTGGCCAAAAAGGGCGGTAGGGTGCGCACCAAGGCTAGACTTTAAAACATTAAAGAGCATAACTTTTGACGTGCCCGACGAGGAGACTTTTAGGTGCCTTTTTGCGTGTAAAAAGGCAATGAACATAAAAGGCCTTGCCCCTTGTGCGGCAAACGGCGCTAACGAAGAGGCTGTTAAGCTGTTTTTGCAAGACAAGATATCATTTTTAAAAATAGGCGAACTTGTGGAGAGCGTGATTGAGAGCGACAGTTTTGGCGCATCATATACTATAGACGATGTGTTTGAGTGCGACAGGGCGGCAAGGGCATTTGTAAACGAGCGCTGCAGCTGATTTGTATTATTATAAAGGAGATTTTTTAATCTTATGGAAAATTTTTTAAGCTTGAGCGTGTCTTTTTTGCAAACGGCACTGGCGGCAATGCTTGTATTTGGCGGTGTAATTTTTATCCACGAACTAGGGCATTTTTTAACAGCTAAAAAGAGTGGTATTACAGTGCATGAGTTTGCAATAGGCATGGGTCCTGTGCTGTTTAAGCGTGTAAAAAATGGCACTCAATATGCACTTAGGCTTATACCAATAGGCGGTTTTGTAAGCATGGAGGGCGAGGACGAGGACAGCGACGACAAGGGATCTTTTTCAAAGGCACCAATAAAAAATAGGATACTTGTAGTTGTGGCTGGCGCCTTGATGAACTTAGTGCTTGGATTTATTATATTGGTAATTGTTGTGTCAATGGGCTCAGGCATTGCAAGCAGAACAGTAGCAGAGTTTTACCCCGATGCAACAACACAGGCAAGCGGCCTTATGGTGGACGATAAAATTGTGGCAATAAACGGGCGTAGATGTTATACAACTTATGATATTACGTACGAATTTTTGCGCGCGCAAAATGGAACTGTGGACATGACAGTGGAGCGTGATTCTCAGACAGTACAGCTTGAAGACGTTATGTTTGACACGTATACTGCAGAGGATGGAAGCCTGCAATTTGTAATAGATTTTAAAGTGTATGGCGTTGAAAAAACATTTGTAAACGTTGTGTCGGCATCTTTTAATTATATGCTGTCGCTAATACGCATGGTAGTTATGAGCCTGTTAGACTTGGTTACAGGGCGCCTTGCAATTAATAATTTGTCAGGGCCTGTTGGCATAGTTACGGCAATTGGCACTGCAACAGGTGCCGGGGTTGAACAGCTTTTAATGTTGGCTGCGCTTATAACGGTTAACCTTGGCGTGTTTAATTTGCTGCCTTTCCCGGCACTAGACGGCGGAAGATTAGTGTTTTTGATAATAGAGGCAATTAGAAAAAAACCAATAAACAAAAAGTACGAGGCGGTTATAAATGCGGCGGGCTTTGTGTTTTTAATAGGCGTTATGCTTTTTGCCACATTTAACGATATAACGAGGCTTATTGTATAAAAATTAGGTTTAAATTATAATAGTAATAGGTGATAACAGTGCAAATAGAGCGTAAAATAAAAAAAGAAG
>CAYJBO010000114.1:0-443 GCA_964368295.1 uncultured Bacteroides sp. | reverse complement strand
CATGTTGAACATGCCTATTAGCGACATAGCTGCTAATGTTAGGCAGGCAAAAAGCCTTTTGGACGAGGGCTGCCAAATTATACGTGTGACGGTGCCAACTGCTAAAGATGCACAAGTAGTGCACGCAATAAAAAGCGCCGTAGACATACCGCTTGTGGCAGATATTCACTTTGACTATAGGGCGGCACTGGCGGCCATTGATGCCGGGGCAGATAAAATACGCATTAATCCCGGCAATATTGGCGGCAATGAAAATGTGCGTGCCGTTGCAAAAAAATGCACTGAAAGGCAAATACCAATACGCATAGGCGTAAATGCAGGCAGCCTTGAAAAGCAAATTTTGCTAAAATATGGGGCACCCGTGCCGCAAGCACTAGTAGAGAGTGCAATGTACCATGTAAACTTATTAAATCAACACGATTTTGACAATATAGTAATTTCTA
>CAYJBO010000113.1:2367-5101 GCA_964368295.1 uncultured Bacteroides sp. | reverse complement strand
ATTTTATCAATATCGGTATTTTTACCGCAATTTATTTTGTGATAATTATGGCGGCCGGTATGCTTGGCGTTATTCCTATTTTTATTCCACTGCTAAGTGTAATCGTGCCGTTGCTTGGTGGAATACCAATGATGTTATATTTTTCAAAAGTTAAAAAATTTGGCATGATAACAATTCAAGGCCTTTTATCGGGGCTTTTAATGATGATTGGCGGCATGGGATATTGGTGTGTTGGCACGTTTTTAGTGGCGGCTTTAATATGCGATTTAATATTAAAAACTGACGGCTACAAAAATGCTAAAAAAAGCATACTTGCTTATGGCGTTTATGCAACGTCTGTAATAGGTGCGTTTATACCTATTATTCTAACAAGAGACAGCTACCACGAAATGCTAGCAACAGAGGGCTATGGCATTGAGTATGCAGACGCACTTATGAGCTATATGCCAAACTGGATTTTACCTGTACTTTTAATCGCAAGTTTTATCTGCGGAATTATAGGCGGATTTATAGGCAAAAAAATATTTAAAAAGCACTTTGAGAGAGCCGGTATTGTTTAATGAGCAAAGCAATACTATTATCACAAAGATATACAAAAGGCTTGCCCATCGACCCACGCACTAAGCTTACGGTACTGATAACTTTGTCTATCCTTGTGTTTGGTGGTTCTTATCAAACAACACTTTTTTACCTGCCGGCGGTATTGCCGCTTGTTATTGCTTTTTGCGTTAAAGCGTATAAAAAAGCTGTGTTTTACATATTAGCAATGGCCATTTGTTTATTATTACAAGAGTTTATAGTCCCCTTTACAACGGGGACTATACGCATTATTATGACGCCGCTTGTAATAATGCCGCTTTATTTTATACCCGGCTTTTTTTCGGCATATTTTTTGCTTACAACTACCACTGTAAGCGAGTTTGTGGCCTCTATGGAAAAGCTAAAACTGCCAAAACAAGTGACCATACCCATGGCCGTAATGTTTCGGTTTTTCCCGACTATTTTTGAGGAGTGGCAAGCGATAAGCGATGCAATGAGGATGAGAAACATAAGCTTTAAAGGAAATAAAGCAGGTGCAATGCTTGAATATCGCATTGTGCCTATGCTTATGTGTAGCGTAAAAATTGGCGAGGAGCTCTCGTGTGCCTCGATAACAAGGGGACTTGGCGGGCCTGTTAAAAGGACCAATACCTGTGATATAAAGTTTAAGCTACAAGATGTTTTAATATTGATTTTGTGCCTGTGCTTTTTAGCTGTGCAAGCCTTAATTTTTTTGGGGGTGATTTCGTGATAAGCTGCAAAAATGTCTGTTATTCATACACTGCAAATAGCGAAAACCAATCTCGCGAAAATGGCGGCAGATTATATAATATCAACTTAGAAATAAACAAAGGCGACTTTATACTTCTCTGTGGCGGTTCTGGCAGTGGGAAGACCACAATTACAAGGCTATTAAACGGGCTCGTCCCACATTATTACGAGGGGGATCTAAGCGGATATATCACGATAGACGGCAAAGAATATAAAGATATGTCGCTTTTTGATATATCGGCTAAGGTGGGCTCTGTTTTTCAAAATCCCCGCTCGCAATTTTTTAATGTAGACACAACTTCAGAAATCGCCTTTGCACCTGAAAACCACGGATGGGATAAAGATAAAATATTAAATCGCGTGGGTGAGGTTTCGCAAAAATTACATATTGAAAACCTTTTGCACAGGAGCATTTTTGCGCTATCCGGCGGAGAAAAACAAAAAATCGCCTGCGCCTGTGCATCTGCTATTGAGCCGGAGCTCTATGTATTTGATGAGCCGTCCTCTAACCTTGACGCAAAAGCGATTGAGGAGCTAAAAAAGCTACTTATCATCCTAAAAAACGAGGGCAAAACAATAGTTATCGCAGAGCATCGCCTATATTACATCTACAATTTAATCGACAGGGTTTATTACCTTAAAGACGGCAAAATTTCTGGCGAATATAGCGGCAATGAATTTAGGCAGATGTCGGAGGATGTTCGCCGTGACATGGGGCTTCGTCCCTGTACACTTAAAGGCCTTTCGCTGATAAAGACAAAAGTGCCAAGCCAAAACACGAAAATTTGGGAAGCTAAAAATTTGAGTTTTAAATATAAAAACAGTGATATTATGGCACTTGATATAGATAAAACTACCCTTAAACATGCCAAAGTAACTGCGATTATAGGCAGCAACGGCGCCGGTAAAACAACATTTTCGCGTTGTTTGTGTGGGCTTGAAAAAAGAGCCAAGGGAAACTTAGAGTTTGGCACTAATACTTACAACACAAAACAGCGAATAAAAGAGTGCTATATGGTTATGCAAGATGTTAATCACCAACTTTTTACCGAGAGTGTGCTCGAGGAAGTTTTGCTGAGTATGCCCACAGAAAATAAAGAAGAAGCGCAAAAACTTCTAGATGATATGAATTTAGCTGAGTTTGAAAACAGGCACCCCATGTCACTTTCGGGCGGGCAAAAACAGCGTGTCGCCATCGCCTCGGCCATTGCCTCAAGGCGGCCCATTATTATTTTTGACGAGCCTACAAGCGGGCTTGATTTGGATAATATGAAAAGAGTATCCGCCTGTGCAAACGAACTTGCAAAGAGCGGAAAAACAGTGGTTATTGTAACGCACGACCCCGAGTTTATTTTAAGGTGCTGCGATGATGTTATTCACATAGAAAACGGAAAAGTGCTCGATAACTACTGCCTTAGTAATG
>CAYJBO010000113.1:0-2323 GCA_964368295.1 uncultured Bacteroides sp. | reverse complement strand
AACTACGAGGTTTAACAGGTAATTGCAATTTTTACAGCCGCGCTACTGCTAAACACTTTTATATTTTTAGAAGTAAAGCTAAAAAAACAGAAAAGGATATTTTATGGTACTTAATTTAATTTACTCCATTTTAGGATTACTCGGCGGCGTAATATGCGCTATCGGCGATATTTTGCTTGACTTAAAAGGCAAAGACAATGTAAAGGTAGCAGGCTCTTTACTCATAGAATCCAACTGGACAAAAATGGCTAATTGGCGTTTTAAGTTATCAATCATTTTTGGGCTATTCGGAGTTTTTATGTATAGTATTGGAATTTATTCTTTAGGCAGGCAACTTTTAGCGACGAGTCAAAGCCTATCCGAGACAATGATAATTTTTTCAATAGTAACTGCAATGGCCGGATTTTTTATACATAGCTTTATCTGTATTACACCAATAATTTATAAAGCCGTATTAAAAGGCAACGATGAGAGCCTAGCAGAGCACACATTAAATGAGCTTTTGTCGGCAGTGAAAATCCCCTTTTCACTTTTGTATGCCTTTATTATTCTTGCGCCCACTATTGTAACTATTTATTGCACTCTAAACGGCTTATTAGCTGTGCCTACTTGGTTTGTTTTACTCAACCCTTTAGTGTTTTTACTTGTTGGATTAATGCTAAAAAAAATAAAAAGAGATTGGTTTTATGAACTTCCATCAATCTGTATGCCAAGCTTAGGGCTCGGTATGTTTGGCGTTATTGGAATTGTCAATTTAATTTAATTAAATTTAAATAAGGCATAAATGTTGCGGCATTACAATTTAATTTTACAATACGGAGAAGTTTTATGAGGCAAAAAACAACTATTTTTTTAGTTTTAGGCATTATAGGCAGTGTAATGTGGCTTATATCAGACTATATGATAGGCTTTTTACCGAGTGGCATTTTAACGGGAACTGCCTTGGCTGATACGCAAGAGCTCCCCCATGTGCTAGAAAATGCGCCTCTGTGGCGATTTACTGTATCTGCTATAGTCCAATCTCTTGGCATGGTGTTTGTAATGCTAGGCTATTGGGGAATATACTTTTTGCTTAAAAATAGCAAAATGCTCGCTGCATTATCGCTGCTTAGTGGAATAATGGCTGCAATTATGGGCGCCGTTTACCACACAATTTATGTAACTGCTGTTTGGGTATACATACAAAGTGGCATGAGCGAGGGATCTTTTAACCTATTAACAGGCATTTTTAAAGCCAACAGCCTACTTATGACAATTTGCGGTGTAGGGTTTACACTTTTAGGATTAGTGCTGTTTGTCGCAGTTATTGCAGGTAAAACGATACTACCTAAATGGGCATGCGTATTTAATATGATGATAGTTTATGCGATAATAAGTTTTTTTGAATTCCCCGGCCACCTCAGCATGGGTTGCATTGTAATGTTCTCTGCACTGCTTATATTTACAGTAAAGTCTTGCGGTAAATCTTTTATGGAGGTAGCATAAATGAAAAAACATAAGACTTTAAAAATAGTTTTAGCCCTAATAGCGGTTATTATTGTAACTATATTCGCCCTTAGAATAATCAATAGTATACGGTTTCCTACCGACATAGAAATACTCGGCAACTATGTCCTCGGCGGGGATATGGACGCCTTCCCATTAGAGCAAGAGGGCATGTCAATCACGACTATAAAAGACGGGTACACTAACGGCTTTCATATTATGCCGGACGAGAAAAACAAACCCGGTTTAATTGTTACTTTTGGGGGCTCGGACGGTGGCGCAGACTTTGACCGCAGTGTAGCCCTTGCAAAAGAGGGCTATGAGGTGGTATCGCTTTTTTATTGCGGCCAGGATAACCAACCAGAGAGCCATAACAATGTGCCGCTTGAATTTTTTGGCGAATTTTTGGACTATGCAAAAAATAATAACATGGACACTTCTACTCTCACCCTTGTTGGAATTTCAAAAGGAGCGGAGCTTGCACTAGTTCTCACAAACTACTATGAAGAGATTGACAATGTGGTCCTATTCGCACCTGCTTCTTATGTTTTTCAAGGCGGTGATATGACTGCCCACACATCGTCTTGGACTTACGAGGGCGAGGAGCTGCCATACATCAACCTAATGCCTAGTTTTTTTGGTGTAGCCAAGCTTTTTGCCCCTATGATAATAAATTACCCCATAGAATACAGAGATTTTCAACATGACATGATACTAAAGGCCGATAATGCCCAACAGGCGCTTATAGATGTATCCGACTTTAACGGTAATATACTTGTTTTCGCCGGAGAGGACGACAGGGTTTGGCCGGCGGACATTATGGGGCAGATGATAAAAG
>CAYJBO010000112.1:0-5144 GCA_964368295.1 uncultured Bacteroides sp. | reverse complement strand
AAAAAATATGCGGTAAGTTATAGCGAGCGCTTGCAAGTAGAGGCGGCTGTTTATGCAGGGCAATTAGTAAAAAAAGGAGCAATAGGCAAAGTTGTGCAGGTGTTGGGAATGGGCCCTCACAGATTAAACGAGCCATCAAGGCCCGATTGGTTTTTTGAAAGAGAAAAATACGGTGGGATACTGTGCGATATAGGCAGCCATCAAATAGAGCAATTTTTGTACTTTGCAGATGCAAAAGATGCTAAAATTGTCAGCGCAAAAATTGCGAACTACAACAATCAACACCATCCGGAACTAGATGATTTTGGCGACGCTACACTTGTTGCAGACAACGGCGCAACCTGTTACTTTAGGGTGGATTGGCTAAGCCCGGAGGGGCTTTGCACTTGGGGCGACGGCAGGACTTTTATATTGGGTACCAAGGGATATATTGAGATGCGAAAATATGTAAATATTGCAACATCTACCGAGGAAAACCATATTTTTTGGGTTGATGAAAATGGAGAACACTACGAAAACGTAACGGGCAAAGTAGGCTTCCCTTATTTTGGCGAGCTTATTTTAGACTGCATAAACAACACAGAGAACGCTATGACACAAGAGCATGCACTAAAAGCGGCAGAACTTTGCGTAATGGCACAAATGCTTGCAACGGATATTTCAAAGAGGTAAATTATGCTAAGAAAAGATTTTGACGATGTACTGAAACGCAATATAGAATTTGCCGGCGATGATGTGAAAAAAGGCATATTGCTACAGGTAGAGTTTATAACGGATTTAAACACAGAGCCTGTTAAAGCGTTAGAGCTTTGGGATTTGCCTCGAGAGTACAAGCAATATTTAGACGCATGTATAGAAAACTTAAAGCAAACTTGGGCGTTAAGACAAGATGTAAACGACGATCAACTGCCTTTTATGAAACCTTATTATGGCATTGCAGAGCACAGTGCAATGCTTGGCGGTAAAGTTGTGTACGGGGGTAACACAAGCTATCACGAGCACATGATAGATGACTACGAGGACTTAGATAAATTAACATTGAGCACGGACAATGATAATTTTAAAATGCTGACAGATAGTTTAAAATACTTAAAAAGCAAAGAAAAAGAAGTTGGGTTTATTGCTAGCTTAAGAGGGGGTGACTCTCCGCTGGACATTGCCAATGCAGTGCGTGGCAACGACATTTTTTATGATTTTTATGAAGAAGAAGAAAATTTGCATAAGCTATTAAAAATATGTTTAAAAGCCGCAAGATTTACGGCGAAACACCAAAAAGATATTATAGGGCAAACTGCCGGCGGTGTAGTTGCAGGCTTTGGCGTGTGGATGCCGGGAGACAGCATAGGCCACCTGTCGGAAGATGCTAGCAGTATGTGCTCTTTAGAGATGTATAAAAAGTATGGCGCGCCATATTTAAAAGAGTTAATAGCAGACTACGACTGTGCGTTTTTGCACACACATACAATGGGCAGGCACATTTTAGGCGAGTTTGCCGCAATGGAAAAAATTAAGTTTGTAGAAATGACTTACGACCCAAACCAATTAGTGCCAATTGAAGTATATAAAGAAAATGCACAGCTGCTTGAGGGGAAAATAGTAGTGGCACATTTAACGCTCGATGAGCTAAAAGAGAATATTGAATTTTTAAAAGAGCGAAAGACGATAGTAAAACTGGAATTTGCAACAAAAGCACAGGCGCTACAGGCTGTTGAACTTGTTAAAAATCTGTAAAAAATAACTTTTTTATTGGCGCATATTCAATCGGCAAAAAATAATATTATAAATGGCCCAAAAGGCGTAAAATAACTAACTTGCATCATAAAAGAGACAGGCGAATAATAAAGACACTAATTTTGCAAAATTGATAGGATGCCACGATAAATTATATTATAATAAGCACATGAAATAAATTTAATAATGTGAGGGAATAAATGCAAAAATTAGATGTTATTGCGCTGGGAGAGTTGCTGGTGGATTTTACAAGTGGCAAAAAAAGCGAGCAGGGGAATAATATGTTTGAGGCAAACCCCGGGGGAGCACCATGCAATGTACTGGCAATGTTGGCAAAATTAGGGCATAAAACGGGCTTTATAGGCAAAGTTGGAAACGATATATTTGGCCAAGAGCTTATTAAAAGAGTAAGTGCGGCCGGTATTGACACTAAATACATTTATAAAGATGACAATGTAAATACCACACTTGCTTTTATTAAAACGCTTGCACATGGCGATAGAGATTTTTCGTTTTATAGAAACCCAGGTGCCGATATGATGCTTTGTGAAGACGAGGTAGTCTCAGATTATATAAAACAATCTCGTGTTTTTCACCACGGCACTTTGTCTATGACGCATGAAAGTGTAAGAAGAGCTACAAAAAAATCATTAAAAATTGCAAGAGAAAACAATGTGTTAGTATCGTTTGACCCAAACATAAGGCCGCCTTTGTGGGAAAGCATGGAACTATGCAGGCAGCAAATAGAGTATGGCATGAAAAAATGCGATATTTTAAAGATATCTGATAATGAGATAAGCTGGTTTACAAATGAAGATGATTATGATAAGGCGATTGATTTTATTAGGTATAACTATAGCAACATCAAGTTGATATTACTTTCCCTTGGAAGAGACGGCAGCATGGCTTTTTGTAAAGATTCAGCAGCAAGCGCCGCCGCGTTTACAAATGTTAAAACCATAGAGACTACCGGTGCGGGGGATTCTTTTTTAGGGGCCTGCTTACATTTTGTGCTAGAGCACGGTATTGATAACTTGAATGACAATAAACTGCTAAATGATATGCTGGTGTTTGCAAATGCAGCGGCTGCAATTGTAACTACAAAAAAGGGTGCGCTGTGTGTTATGCCAAATATAAGCGAGATTAGAAAATTAATTGACGAGGCATAATTAGTAATTGTGTTGCAGTAATGCTGGCGCATTGCAAAAGGCTTTGACGATGATAGAAAACATTCCCGTTTATCATAAAACGCGCTCGTATTTTATCAGATTAGCCAGCCTTGAGCATTTAGCCGGTTTATTAATAAAGCATACAAAAATATTTATGAGCGAAGCGTTTTAGGCTAAGGCCGAGCGCATCGCTTTTTTTATGTGCTAGGCGTAAATGTTTTATAGCACTTGCTAAAACGAAGCTGTTGACAAAGTCGCCTTAACAAAAAGCGGCGGCAAAATTTCCGCCATATTTCACAAAAATGCTCATTAATACACACAGCATTGCTTGCGCTTTTTGTATTATCTGACAACAATTTTTCTCTAGTTTTTGAAAAGACTTTGTTTGTCAACAGCTCCAAAACAGGGCATATGCTATGTTAATTTTAATTATTTGTAAATAATGTATTAACTCTATTGACTAACTGGGTTAGCTATAATATAATGCTAACTTAGTTAGTTAATTTTATTTTGATTAATTTACTGCAATCTTAGAAAGGAATAAACAGAGATATGGCAAACAGAGACGATATTTTATATGCACTTGAGCTGTTTCATAAAATAGGCCTAAAGATATATTTGATGAAATTAACAAAAGCGAAGCAGGGGTATTTGCGGTTATAAAATACTTGTGCGAGTCAAGTGATGGAGCCACCTCGGCAGATATATGCAAGCGGTTAAAAATAAGCTCGGCTAGAATGGCTGTTTTAATTAAGCGGATTGAGAAAAAAGGGCTGATAGTAAAAATTAACTCAGATAACGATGCGAGAGTAAAGGTTATAAAATTAAGCAAAAAAGGAGTTGCCTTTGCAGATGAGTTAAGAGCTAGAATGTACAAAACTATGGGGGAAATAGTAGACGAGTTTGGGCTAGAGGAGCTTGAGAATCTATTTAGTAAGCTGAAAAGGATGCGAAGCATTATCATAGAAAATGTGCCTATAAAATTGGAGGACGACGATGATTAAACTATTTAAAAATTTATCGATAAAAGAATATTTACTTGCAGGTTTAGTAATTATATTAACTTGTGCGCAAGTTTTTTTAGACCTAACACTGCCGGACTATATGTCCGAGATTACACTGCTTGTTCAAACAGAGGGCAGTGCTATGGGGGATATATACGCGGCGGGATTTAATATGATACTATGTGCCGTTGGCAGCTTGGCATTGTCGGTTGCGGTAGCGGTTATAGCGGCTGGGATAGCTGCTAAGTTTTCGTTTATCACAAGGTCTAAAATATTTGAAAAAGTTATGGGCTTTTCTATGAGAGAGGTAAACTCTTTTTCAACGTCCAGCTTAATTACAAGGACCACAAATGACATTACACAAGTGCAAATGCTTATTGTAATGGGTATGCAAATGCTTATAAAAGCGCCTATTACCGCAGTTTGGGCAGTAGCAAAAATTGCCGATAAAAATGAGGCGTGGACAGTTGTAACAGGCGTAGCCGTTTTAGTTTTACTTATAATTGTTGGTATTTGTCTATCGCTTGCTGTTCCAAGGTTTAAAAAATTGCAAATTTTAACAGACAATATAAACAAAGTGGCAAAAGAGGGCTTAGACGGGCTAAGTGTTGTAAGGGCCTATAACGCAGAGGAATATCAGGCTAATAAATTTGAAAAAGCAAACGAAGAGCTCACAAAAACAAATCTGTTTACAGCAAAAACAATGTCGTTTTTAATGCCGAGCATACAAATGATTAGCAGCGGTTTAACTTTGGCGGTTTACCTTGTAGGCGCGGTATTAATTAATCAGGCTGTCGGCCTCGATAAAATGACCTTGTTCTCAGACATGATTGTTTTTTCTGCCTATGCAATGCAAGTAATTATTGCCTTTATGATGCTTGTAATGGTGTTTATGTTATTGCCAAGGGCAAGTGTATCCGCAAGGCGTATTAACGAGGTTTTGCAAACTAAAGAGAGCATAATCGAGGGAAGCGCAGTAGAGGGAATAGGCGATAAGCAAGGAGAAATCGAATTTAAAAATGTAAGCTTTAAATATCCAAAAGCAGAGGATTACGTGCTTAAAAACATAAGTTTTACGGCAAATAAAGGCGAAATTGTTGCGTTTATAGGCTCTACAGGCTGCGGTAAAAGCACAGTTGTAAACCTAGTGCCAAGGTTTTATGATGTAACCGAGGGCGAGGTAATAGTAAATGGCCTAAATGTAAAGCAGTACACCAAAGACGCATTGAATTCGCTTATA
>CAYJBO010000111.1:0-5552 GCA_964368295.1 uncultured Bacteroides sp. | reverse complement strand
CCTTGGCAGCGATGCCTTTTTCCCGGTTGGCGATAATATTGAGCGTGCTCACCGCAGCGGTGTAGTTGCAATAGTACAGCCGGGCGGCTCTATACGTGACAGCCATGTTATACAGACGTGCGATAAGCACGGCATTGCCATGGCGTTTAACTCGTTAAGGCTGTTTCACCATTAATTATAGCAGCCGATGGTGTAATTTGAGCATGCTCAAATTAGCCTTGGCATGTAAGTTTCGCCAACATTAATTTAACAATAAAAAAGCAGTGCGCTAAATGTAAAGCGCCGCTGCTTTATAAAGGAGATACTTAGCGTGAGAGTACTTGTAATAGGCGGCGGCGGCAGAGAGCACGCCATTGTAAAAAAATTAAAAGAGAGCGGCGACATAACTAAACTTTACTGTGCGCCGGGCAATGCCGGTATATCTTACGATGCACAGTGCGTGCCAATAAGTGCGACGGACGTTGCAAAAATGGCAGACTGGGCAGAGCAAAACAAGATAGATTACGCAGTTGTAGCCCCCGATGACCCACTGGTGCTTGGCATGGTGGATGAGATGCAAAAGCGTGGTATACCGTCGTTTGGACCAAATGCAGACGCCGCAATTATTGAGGGAAGCAAAATATTTTCGAAAAATTTAATGCGCAAATACGCAATACCTACGGCAGATTACAGCACGTTTGACAATGCAGAAAATGCGCTGCAATTCGTGTCACAGGCCGGTACTTTTCCGCTTGTAATAAAGGCCGACGGCCTTGCGCTTGGCAAGGGTGTTTTAATTTGCGAGACAAAAGATGAGGCCGTTGAAGCCGTAAAAGAGATGATGCAAAATTCAAAGTTTGGCAGTGCCGGCACAAAAATAGTGGTAGAAGAATTTTTGCAGGGCCCTGAGGTGAGCGTGCTCAGCTTTACAGACGGCGAGTGTGTTGTGCCGATGGTTAGCAGTATGGACCACAAGCGAGCACACGACGGCGACACAGGGCTAAACACAGGCGGCATGGGCACAATAGCGCCAAACCCCTACTACACAAAAGAAATTGCGCAAATTTGTATGGACACAATATTTGTGCCAACGGTACAGGCGATGAAAAAAGAGGGCAGACCTTTTAAAGGCTGTTTATACTTTGGGCTGATGCTAACACAGGCGGGCCCAAAAGTTATTGAGTACAACTGTCGTTTTGGCGACCCCGAGACGCAGGTTGTACTGCCGCTTTTAAAAAGCGATTTGCTAAGCATTATGCGCGCCACAACAGATGGTACGCTTGCAAGCACGAAGGTAGAGTTTTCAAACGGCAGTGCGGCATGTGTTGTATTGGCGAGCGGCGGCTACCCAGAAGCATACGAAAAAGGCAAGGTTATAACAGGCCTAAAAGGCGGACAAGTTTGCGATGATATCGTGCAAGACACCAGTGTTTATCACGCAGGTACGTCTTTTATTGGCGAGGGTGCAGACCAAAAGCTCGCCACAAACGGCGGCAGGGTGCTCGGCGTTACGTCCACGGCAGACACGTTGCAAAACGCAGTTGCAAAGGCGTATACAGCGGCACAAAAAATTAATTTTGACGGCGTATTTATGCGCAGTGACATAGGCAAAAAGGCACTTTTGAAGTAAATTTTTATTAAAAGCGGAAACGGAGAATTACAATGGTATACAGAGCATATGTTGAAAAAAAGCGCGAATACGCCGTGGAGGCAAAGGGTGTATTGCATGAGATACGCCACCTTTTACTTATAAAAAGTGTGCAAGATTTGCGCATAATTAACAGGTATGACGTAGAGGGTATTGACGAGGAGCTGTTTTTTCAGTGCAAGACAACTGTGTTTTCAGAGCCGCAGCTTGACGATGTTTACACGGATCTAGACGAGGCGGTTAATGCGCAAAACAGCGATAAAACGCCAATAATATTTGCAACAGAATACCTGCCCGGCCAGTTTGACCAGCGTGCGGACGGCGCGGCGCAATGCATACAGCTCATAAGCTGTAATGAGCGCCCAAGCGTGGCAAGTGCAAAAGTTTATGCGCTTTACGGCGATGTAAGCGATGAAGAGCTAACGCGCATAAAAAAATATGTCATTAACCCTGTGGAGGCAAGACAGGCAGATTTGGCAGAAAAAACTACACTTAAAGTGCAGTACGATGTGCCGCAAAACGTAATTACTCTGACGGGTTTTATTACGGCCACAGACGAGCAGTTGTGCGGCTATATTGCAGATTTAGGCCTTGCTATGGACGAGGCGGACATCAAATTTTGCCGCGATTACTTTAAGAGCGAGGGCAAAGATCCAACTATCACCGAGATTAGAATGATAGACACGTACTGGAGCGACCACTGCCGCCATACAACGTTTGGCACGGTGCTAGACAATGTAAAAATTGACGATATTGCAGTAAAAAATACATATGACAAATATATTAAAATGCGTGAAAGCGTACATGGAGAGCGCATTGGGCAAAAGCCCGTATGCCTTATGGACATGGGCACAATAGGCGCAAAATACCTAAAAAAGGCCGGCATATTAAAAAATTTAGACGAGAGCGATGAAATAAACGCATGTAGCGTAAAGATAGACGTGGACATAGACGGAAAAGACGAGCCATGGCTACTTTTGTTTAAAAATGAGACGCACAATCACCCCACGGAGATCGAGCCCTTTGGCGGTGCGGCAACCTGTATAGGCGGCGCAATACGTGACCCGCTTGCAAACAGGGGATACGTGTATCAGGCTATGCGTGTAACGGGCGCCGGCAATCCGCTTGTTGCGGTTAAAGACACAATGCCGGGCAAGTTGCCACAGCGCAAAATAGTGCAAACTGCGGCCGAGGGCTACTCCAGCTACGGCAACCAAATTGGCCTTGCAACTGGCTGTGTAGACGAGATTTATCATCCTGGCTATATTGCAAAGCGCATGGAGATAGGCGCAGTGCTTGGCGCAGTGGCACAAAAGGCGGTGCGCAGAGAAGAGCCCGACGCCGGTGATGTAGTTGTTTTGCTGGGCGGCCGCACAGGCCGTGACGGCTGTGGCGGTGCGACAGGATCGTCTAAGGCGCACAAGGCAGACAGCCTTGAGACCTGCGGCGCAGAGGTGCAAAAGGGCAATGCGCCGGAGGAGAGAAAATTGCAGCGCCTTTTTCGCAATGCAGATGCGACGCTACTTATTAAGCGCTGCAACGATTTTGGCGCAGGCGGCGTAAGCGTTGCAATAGGCGAGCTTGCCGACGGAATTGACATTGACCTTGACAAAGTGCCAAAAAAATACGAGGGACTGGACGGCACAGAGCTTGCAATTAGCGAGAGCCAAGAGAGGATGGCGGTTGTTGTTGAGGCACGCCATGCGGACGACTTTATAAAACTTGCCGCTAAAGAAAATTTACAGGCAGTTGTGGTTGCGGTTGTAACCGACAAAAACCGCCTTGTTATGAAGTGGCGTGGCGATGTTATTTGTGACATAGACAGAAACTTTTTAAATTCAAATGGGGCTCAAAAATCAATAGATGTGCATGTGTTAGACATGGCAAACGAGGATATTTACGATGAGGCTTGTGGCACATATGGCGAGGAGCAGTGCGATAAAAATGCCGATTTAACGTTTGAAAAACGCCTTGTTAAACTTATGGGCAACCTTAACATATGCGGCAAAAAAGGCCTTGCAGAGCGCTTTGACTCCACCATAGGTGCAGGTAGTGTGCTTATGCCTTTTGGCGGCAAGCACCAGCTTACACAAACACAGGCAATGGTAGCAAAAATACCTGTATTAAATGCCGAGACAACAACGTGCAGTGCAATGGCGTGGGGATACAACCCGTTTATCGCACAAAAAAATACGTACGCAGGCGCTTACCTTGCCGTTTTAGAGAGCCTTTGCAAACTTGTTGCAACAGGCTTTGAGCGTGAGAATGCTTACCTTACTTTCCAAGAATATTTTGAGCGCCTTGGCAATAAAGACACACGTTGGGGCAAGCCCGTGGCGTCGCTGCTCGGTGCGTTACAGGCGCAAGTGGACTTTGGCGTTGCGGCCATTGGAGGCAAGGACAGCATGAGCGGCAGCTTTGAAGAGCTTGATGTGCCGCCAACCCTAGTAAGCTTTGCGGTGGCGCATGGCAATATAAATAACGTAATATCGCCGGAATTTAAAGCGGCAAACAGCGAGATTATGCTTGTGTTACCACAGATGGGCAAAGATAACCTGCCCGAAAAAGACAGCCAAATTGCAGTGCTAGACTATGTATCGCAGCTTATTAAAAGCGGCAAGGCTGTTTCTGCGGCGACAGTTGGCATGGGCGGCGCGGCACAGTGGCTTACAAACATGTGCTTTGGCAACGCAATAGGCTTTGAGTGCGACAGCGAAATTGATGAAAAACAGCTATTTTTTGCACATTACGGGGCATTTATAATAGAGCTTTCGGCCGGCTGTAAAGCAGCGCAAGTAAAGCCGCAAAACGGCACAGATTTTACGGTAAAACGCCTTGGCAAAACGCTTGAAAGCTATGAGTTTAAATTTAATGGCAATACTGCAAGCTTAAAAACAGTGCAGGCGAGTTTTGAGGGCAGATTGGCGCCGGTTTTGCCGTATTATGACGATGAAGCGCAAGAAATTAATTGCGAAACAATTACCTTTAAGGCCGAAAATAATATGAGCACAATAAACAAAGCGCCGCATGTGCGCACGGACAGCGCATGCAAACCGCGCGTGCTTATACCGGTATTCCCCGGCACTAACTGCGAGTACGACAGCGCCCGTGTAATGGAAAAAGCAGGGGCGATTGCGGACATATTTGTTGTTAAAAACATGTCGGCATACGACGTAGCGCAAAGCGCAAAAGAGATAACACAGCGCATAAAAAACAGCGAGATGATATTTTTGCCGGGCGGTTTTTCGGGCGGAGACGAGCCGGAGGGCAGCGCTAAATTAATAGCCGCATTTTTGCGCAACCCTGCCGTAACGCAAGAGGTGCACGACATGCTGTTTAAAAGGGATGGCCTGATGCTTGGCATATGTAACGGCTTCCAAGCGCTAATAAAATTAGGCCTGTTGCCATACGGTAAAATTGTGGATACAACGCCGAGTTGCCCAACGCTTACATTTAATACAATTGGCCGCCATCAAAGCATGCTTGTGCGCACACGTGTAAGCAGCACAAACTCTTTTTGGCTTGCTAACTGCAATGTTGGCGACGTGCATACGGTGGCTATAAGCCATGGCGAGGGCAGGTTTGTAGCAGACGAGAGCACGCTTGTAGAGCTTGTAAAAAATGGCCAAGTTGCAACGCAGTACGTAGATTTAAACGGCAATGCGACAATGGATATGCGCCATAACCCTAACTTTAGCGCACTTGCAATTGAGGGCATTACAAGCAAAGACGGCAAAATATTTGGCAAAATGGGCCACAGCGAGCGCTGCGGCAATGCACTTTACAAAAATGTAGACGGAAATAAAATGCAACCTATATTTGACGCAGGCGTTAATTATTTTAAATAAAAATTGATATGATATAGCAAAAGGGGCGGTGTTTTCCGCCCCTTTTGTTGTGATTATTTGCATTATATAATTTTTAT
>CAYJBO010000110.1:0-5598 GCA_964368295.1 uncultured Bacteroides sp. | reverse complement strand
CAGGCAGCTTGAAGCTGCACCCAATTGACATCGAGTAAAGCTCGGTGTCTTTTTTGTGCACGCGTTTTTTTAAGCCCCTTATATGGTTTCAGTGTCATTTTTTATTTTTACTATATATTTTAGTTTAACTCAAAGGGCTGCGGATAGCTAATCTATCCGCAGCCCTTATTTAAATTATTATAAAACCCAATTAAAACAAGCCGTTAAAAAGCCTATCTTTTTGACAGCTGCCTATAGTACTCCTCGTACCATTTAACGCTGTCAAGCGGCGTATTTGCAGGTATATGGTTGCCGACTGCCATAAAAAATCCCGGGCATTTTTTGCCTATATCCATGCACCTTTTAACCTCGTTATAAATGTCCTCTTTTGTACCCATAAGTAATATGCGTGTGTCTGCATTGCCCACAAACACATGTGTTTTGCCGTATTTGTCCGCTATGTACTGCATGTCTGTTGTGGGCTCCATTACAAAGCCATGCACGCCTACGTTTGCTATGTCGTCAATAAACTCAGTAAAAGTACCGTCGGAAGTATATAACAATTTTTTGCCCGATTCAAGCACAGGCGCAAATAGCTCTTTGTAACAGGGGAACAAATACTGCCTGTACCAATCAGGCGATATGAACGCGCCAGATGTCCACACAATGTCGTCGTGCGCCATTACAACCGGCGTTTTTGACTGCGCAAGCGCCCTATAATATGGCTTAACCCACTCCACATAGCGCTGAATAAGCCTGCCAAAAGCATCGGCGTCTACCCCTGCCGACAGCAACAGCATGTCCCAACCAAGCATCTCTATCAGCCCCGAGACAGCAGTTATGTAAGTGCCCGTCATGTTAACCGCATCCGGCGACATTGCACACCTTGCGTCGTAATCATCATTAAACATTTTTATCAGCTCTGCCTCTGTGTGGTGCGGCAAAGATTTTACAGGGTCAAATGCAAACACATCGTCCTCGTCTTCAAACACCGCCTTGCCGGCATCTCTAAAATCAACGCCGTTTTGCTCGTAAGACGCATGCCCCATGTCTGTATAAAAATCGCCTAAAAATGTGTTGCCCACAAGAGTGCGCCACATTAAATCAAAGTTCCACTCTTTATAAAAAGCCCTCTGTGCTATCATCTTATCCTCGGCACTGCTGTCGTTTGTAATGCTTATGCCCGTGTATTCTTTTATAACCTCCCAGTGAGCCGCAACCGAGTACTCTGTGCGTGGCACTCTGTCACTCATCTCAAGGTTCATTGCCGCCATACCATGCTTTAAAGACATATCCCTCACCTTAACTTTCAAATTTACATGTGATTAGTGTAGCTGTACACTACAAACATAATAACTTGTTTTATTTATTTTTAATAGTGTAATTTTGTGATATGTTTGTATTATTGTTATGTGTTTTAAAACTCTTATGTACAACTGTTAAATAAAGTGATATGCTTTGTCCAGATTAACATACTTTATATTAGCCAGCGGGGGCATTTATGCGTATTTCTAATATTTCAGGCGACGCCACGAAAGACAACATATTGCGATATTATGCTTCTTTTTTCTTGCCTGTGTTTGCAGGCGGGCTTATACAGCAGTTGTACAACGTTGTGGATACAATTATTGTTGGCCGACACCTTGGCGAAAATGCGCTTGCCGCAGTTGGCGGCGCCGGCACATTAATAGTTATGGCAGGCGGGCTTGGCGGCGGTATGATGCAGGGTTTTGGCATACTTATTGCGCAGGCTTGCGGCGAGCGCAACGCAAAAAAAATACGCAAATACGTGGCAAATTCGTTTTATCTTTGCTTTGTTATAACCGGCATTATAATGGCCGTTTTTATTATTTTTAACCATCAAATGCTCATGGGCATGAACACTATCCCAGAGCTCTATGCGGACATAAAAACCTACCAAATGATTAACTTTGCAGGCTTGCCGGCACTTTTTTTATTCAGGCTCTCAAGCACTATTTGTCAATCTATGGGCAACAGCAAAACGCCTATGGTGTTTATGACTATATCCTCTATAACAAACATTGTGCTTAGCATTGTATTTGTTATGGTGTGGGACAAAGGTGTCGCAGGCGTTGCATACGCAACTATCATATCGCAAGTAGTGTCGGCGGCCGGCTGTATTTTATACTTAAAGGCGCATTACGGCATTTTGAGCTTTAATGCCGATGCCGACCAAAAGAAATTTGACCTTGGATATATTAAAAAGCTTTTAAAAATGGGCATACCTATGTCTTTACAGCCTTGCATTATTGTCATAGGCGGGCTTTTTATACAAACGGCAATGAACTCCTACTCGCCGGCACACATTGCAGCGTCGTCGGCAGTTGGGCGCATAAGCAGCATAATGATGGGCGCATACATTTCGCTCGGGGCTACAATTTCTGTATTTGTTGCGCAAAACTACGGCGCAAAACAGTACGACCGCATAAAAAAAGGCATTAAAACGGGCAACATTTTAGCAAGCTGCTACTCTGTACTAATAATTATTTTTATGCCGCTTGTGCTGCGCCCTATGATAACCCTATTTTTAGGCGACAACTTAACAGAGGAAGTTTTTTACTTAAGCGGCCAGTTTTTTTACGCCATTGTAATGCTTTTCCCTGTGCTTGGCGTTTTAGAGGTATACCGCAGCGCCATAAGGGGCCTTGGCAAAAGCGTTGTAAATATGCTCAGCTCTGTTTTTGAGGTTTTAGGCAAGTCTATTATGGTATTTGTTGTTGGCTCGTACATCGGCTTTGACGCAATACGCTTTAGTAACCCTGTGTCTTGGATTTTTACACTTATACCCATAATACCGTGCTACATTATTACCATGCGAAAACTTACAAAAGAGAGCAAAGACAAAACATAACTATTATATCTAACGGGGTGACAAAATGAAAAAACGTCCTAATATTTTATTTATAATGAGCGACGACCATGCGGCAAACGCAATAAGCGCGTATAATTCGAGGCTTAAAAGCGTATTTAAAACGCCTAATATCGACAGGCTTGCACATGAGGGCGCCATGTTAAACAACTGCTTTTGCACAAATGCCCTTTGCACCCCAAGCAGGGCAACAATTTTAACAGGGCTGCATGCGCATAAAACTGGCGTAAGGGTTCTTTCAGACACACTCTCAACCGACTTAAACACCTTTCCAAAAATGTTGCAAAATAGCGGATACAAAACTGCAATCATGGGCAAGTGGCATTTACACTCGGAGCCTATGGGCTTTGATGAGTACAGCGTCTTCCCCTCTCAGGGCACTTATTTTGACCCATGGTTTATAAACACAGGCTTCGACTGGAGCGATGTTTGCACGCACAAACAGTCCGAGCTAGGAGAGCGCGAGTACGGTTATGTCACAGATATTGTGACTAAAAAAAGTGTCGATTACATAAAAAACAGAGACAAAGAAAACCCATTTATGCTGTTTTGCCACCACAAGGCGCCCCACGACGATTTTGAGTACCACCCAAGGTACGAGCACTTATTTGACGGCGTTGAAATCCCAGAGCCAAACACTCTGTGGGAGGATCACTCTTTGCGCAGTGTCGCAACGCGCGACAGGGGCACGTCCGTGTCGGAGCGCAACAGCGTTAGAAACTACGTTGACCGCTTTAGAAACCCAACTAACTGGCCTACAGGCGGCCTGGACTACGGCGACAAAAATGCGGATGAGCGCACAAAAATGGCGTATCAAAAATATTTAAAAGATTATTTGCGCACTGTAAAAGGCATAGACGACAGCGTTGGACAACTGCTCGAATGCTTGGAACAAGAGGACATACTCGAGGACACCATAGTAATTTACACGTCGGACCAAGGCATGTTTTTGGGCGAGCACGACTTTATAGACAAGCGCTGGATTTATGAAGAGAGCATGCAAATGCCTTTTTTAATACGCTATGCCAACAACATCCCAAAGGGCACATGTGTGGATAATTTAATCTCAAACTGCGACTATGCGCCAACTATGCTAGAGCTTGCCGGGCTTGAAAAAGCGCCCGAAATGCAGGGCAACTCCTTTTACCCACTGCTAAGCGGCACAAGTACCAAAGACATAAACGGCTGCATTTATTATAGGTACTGGGTACACCTTACACACCACGACAACCCTGCGCACTACGGCATACGCACCGATAAATACAAACTGATTTTCTTTTATGGTTTAAGCCTTGATGCCGGAAGCGACACGCCGCCCTCCACGCCCGGCTGGGAACTTTTCGATTTAAAAAACGACCCCTTTGAGACAAAAAATGTGTACGACGACCCCGAGTATGCCGGCGTTGTAAATGAGCTTACCGCATTGCTTGACAATGAAAAAGCACGCCTTGGCGACACGGACGAGAGGTACCCAGAACTTTTAGAACTGCGCAAGACGTTTGACAAAAAATAAATTTGTAACTTACTAAAAGGTGATTATATGAACGCTTCCAATTACTTAAAATCGACACAGGAAAAAATATTTTTTTACGAAAAGCAAGACCTAATATACAGCGATGTAAAATACAAAGGCGGCTTTTACACCGATAAAGAAGTAATACATATGCTTACAAAATGTTACAGGCGAGAGTGGGATGACAGCGTTTTTACAGGCAATGGCATGGTTGGCACTACCGTTTATAAGCTGTCGCCACAAAAGACCATGTGGGAGCTTGGGCGCAACGACGTCACCGCGCACAACTTTTTACAAGGCGTAGACTGGGCGCTGCCACGTGTGCCAATAGGCAATATTATACTGGAGCCAAAAGATAAAATTACAAAAGAGACTATGCGCCTACACGTGTACGATGCACACCTAAGCGGCAAAATAGAGACTACAAACGGCGCATTGACCTATACAAGTTTTGTGCCACATGGCAGCGATGGCATATATATAAGCATCGAGACCTCGGGCAATTTTGAGTACTCTCTCAGTGTTCAGCCACGGCACGGCATTAGCGACAGGATTTATTTTTCAGGCAAAAAGGTTGATTTATCGCTACTTCCTCCGATGCCTTACATACAGAGCGACGGCGACATAATTTACAGCACACAGGAGTTTATTGCCCAAGACGGCGAGGATATAACCCCTGAGGGCGCATGTGTACTAGCATGGCAGTGCAAAGCCACCTCAAACGGAAAAGATTTTTACATAAGTGTGCAAAACGAAAACGACAAGCAAATTGCCACCGAAAAAGCAATAAGCGACACACGCAGCTTTTTAAGTGGCAAAGACGAAATTATAAACAGCCACAAAGAGTGGTGGCACAATTACTACTCAAAGAGTTTTTTGTGCACAGACGACGAGAAGTGGAACAAATTTTACACACTGCAAATGTATAAACTGGCTTGCAGCATTAGGGAAAACGGTGTTGTGCTAGACAGCCAAGGCCCATTTATGACAACGACTACATGGCCAACAACTGTTTGGAATTTAAACGTACAGCTGTCGTATTCTCCTGTATTTACGTCTAACCACACAGAGCTTGCAAACTCGCTTATACGCATATTAAAGCAAAACAAACAAGTGCTTATAGAAAACGCAAAGCCCATGGGCATAAGCGACGGCATGTACTTAAGCCGTGCCACAAGCACCACAAACCTACACGCACTTTGGCCCGACACATACG
>CAYJBO010000109.1:2515-5810 GCA_964368295.1 uncultured Bacteroides sp. | reverse complement strand
AAAGTAAGGGAGGAGTTGCGCTCCTCTCTTACTTTCTATTATGTTATTTTTTAACGCTCTCTAATATATTTTCAATAAAAATCTCATACCTACGGGTAGGGTCATTTACTAAAGCATGGGTCACCGTGCCGATTATTTTGTCGATTTAAATAATATTCGAGCCGCTCACACACTGTCTGGCCCCAAAGGAATGCACACATTCCACGTTACATCGTTAAAATGCCATGGTTTATCACCGCTGCCTGTTGCGGCAAAAAGGTGTGTTGGCTCCCCGTTACTAAACAATAAGTTAGGCCTTTCTAGGTGGTTTTGCACCGTAACAGTTCCATCGTCCCAAAGCAGCTTGCGTGAGTATGCCTTTGGGTTTTGAGCTATTTTCCAGTTAATGCAGTCGTCGCTCTCTGCGTAAATGCCTGCCCCCCACTCGCCTGTTATGCCTCCGCTCTCATCTCTAAAGTCATCTTTCATAAGCAGACTAAATTTGCCGTCTTTGTACCAGATAAAAGGATCTTCCACAAATTGTTTTGGGTTTTCAAATTTAAAAATAGGCTCGTTTGTAAGGCGCTCAAACTTGCCATTTGGACTGTCTGCAACGGCTACTCCAAGCTGTAAGGGTCGCTCACAGCCTGAGCGAGATTTATAAATCATATAAGTTTTGCCGCCTGGTAAAATTGCAACACAAGGATTTGTTGTGCATGTGCAATCCCAAAAGCTGCAATCTCTCGGCTCTAAAAGGGGCTTTTCAGGACGAACCCATGGCCCATAAACGGATTTTGATGTTGCCACACCAATGCGCTTTTTGTTCCACACTTCTACAAAGCGCTCTGCGGTTATCTCTGTTGCTGCAGTTGGCACATCACCGCCGTAAGTAGTGCCAAAATAATAAAGATAATACGTACCATCATGATATTTTATGCACGGGTTATGTTGATTCATCGCGTCAAAATAGCTTTTATGCCTGCGCTCAAACACAAACGAGCTAAACTTATATGGGCCCTGTGGCTCTGTGCTTATAGCATGCGCTATTTTACAGTTAAAAAGCCAATTTGCGCCAAAGCCAAGCTCTTTTTCCCAGCAAGAGGCAAACATGTGATATTTACCATCTTCGCCCAAAATAGCACTTGCACACCACACGTAGTAATCTTGCATTTTAAATCCGCCTAAAACAGGCACTGCCTGTATGCGTTTTATAAAAGGGTTTTCCATTTAAATGCTCCATTCTGACTATGTTACATCACTGCTCAGCTCGCCTCTTATTAAATTCCGCTATCACGCAGTTTTTTATAAAGTACATTCGCCATTTCTATTTGCCCATGTGTTGACGGATGTACTAAATCTGCGCACAGCAACTCAAGATTTTCTAAAATTTCCGTGCCGTCAAACAGCGTAATGCCGTTTTTTTCTGCTTTTATAGTCAATATTTCGTTCATCTTTTTTTCAATTTCGTAAACGTGGCCATCGTTAAAATGTGTAAACCAGTTACTGTAAATTGTTGTTGCAAAAACCTTTTTGCCTTGCAATTTTTCAAACATATACTCAATGCGCTCTTCAAACTGCGGAATAGTATAGTTCTCACGCATATTTATGCCTATCTCTAAATAATAAAAACTAATTCCCTCAACTTCGGCAATGTGGTCGGCAATTTCTCGCTCGCACATACAAGCGCCGCTCATGCCAAAACTCAGTGCGTCCATGCCAAGTTTACGTGCTAAAATTTGTATGTAGCTGTTGTAATTAGATATTGCAGTTGAGCCATGCGTTATAGACGAGCCATAAGCCAAAAATTGTTTTGGCCTTGGCTTTGTGCGCAATTTTTGCCGTCTTTTATTGATGAGTTTTTTGCCACAGTACGATACTTTTGCAGTACTCTCGAAAAATATCCGACACAAATCTACACTATACCGCGCATTTTTCTCAAGTAAGTCCTTATTAAAAAAATTTACCAGTCGCTCATGCATCTCAACAGTCACAGGCGTAATAACACCTTTTTCCAGTACAACTTCGCCGCTAAAATGCTCACCAAAAAAAATGCTAACACGCGCATCTTCATCTATTGCACAAAGATAAACAACTATTTTTTCATGAGTATAATCAAAACGCATCTCACACCCACGAGAAAACGATGCAGGGCGTGGAAAATCAAACTTATCTATTAATTTTCGCTTAAATCTGTGTAGTTGCAAACCGTGTATCTCGTCGTTTTGCTCTAAATAGTCAACATTGTAAAATTCAATACCATCATGAAACATTTTAGCACCTCAATTATATCAATACAAAACATACGTCCAAATTATTAAAATTCAATCGATTTACCGCTTAATTTATCATTTAGCTATGCCTGTATATAGTAACATTGTAAATTGAAAAGCAGTTAAATCTTTCCACTAATTATCACTAATATTATAACTTACTATCTAAACGCCAATTTATAGTGCACTGTGCACACTATAAATTTTCTGCCCTATTTTAAAAACGCGCCTGTGTTTTTAAGTTCATTTCGCAATTTAAATATGTCTACATTTTTAACGTCGCAACTTTCCTTTGCGCACATGGCGGCCGCAATGCCTGCGGCATGTCCAAGCGCCCCTACCGTGGGCGTTGTGCGAATGGCAGCCTGTGCCTCAAAGCTTGCAGAAACGCATCTGCCCGTAACTATCAAGTTATCAAGCTCTTCGCACACCATAATGCGGTACGGCAAAGAATAATACGGCTCATCGCCACTTATAAACACACTCGTGCCACCATCGCCCGATGGATCGTGTATGTCTATGGGGTAACCGCTGTGAGCAACGGTATCGTCGAATGGCTTTTTGCTTATTAAATCTTGCTGCGTAAGCGTGTAACAGCCCACAAGTTGCCTGCTCCCTCTCACCCCTATCGATGGGCCTGTTATCTCTAGCCGTGCATCTTTAAAACCCGGTGCATATTTACGCATAAATGCGTCCAATTCTGCACACTGTTTGCGGCCTATAACCTCAGCCTGTGACAGAGATAATGCATCTGTGGCATTGTGGTTTAAAACACGTGTTGTATTTAAAATAAACTCGCCTTTGCAATCTGTTTCAAACATCAACACTGCCTTGCGCTTAAAACTAAGCTCGCCACGCTCTTTTGCTGCTTCAAACTCTTTTTTAAAATTGGCTATATCTAGCGGTAAATTCGGCGCAAAAGGGTTGTAATTTTTCTTTGATATTGCAAAATCCTGCAAGTTTTCCAGCACATGTTTTTCAAGCTCTGCTGTGTCAACATTGCAATATTTCATGTTCATTGTCATAGGCTGTGCGGTTCCATCGCC
>CAYJBO010000109.1:2197-2480 GCA_964368295.1 uncultured Bacteroides sp. | reverse complement strand
GTGGTTTTTGCACCCGCAAACTCCGCTATGTCACAATCGCCTGTAGCGTCCACAAAAACACGCGCTGTTATGTCGTTTAGTCCGTCTTTATTGCAAAGTGTTACAGTTTTAATGCCGCCGTTTTTTGCGCTTACTTTGCCCACAAAAGTGTGGAACAAAAGTGTACAGCCTGCCTGTGTCAACATTTCATCAAGCACGCATTTTAACGCCTCGCTATTAAACGGGGTGATGGTATCGCAGTATAATTTTGAGTCTTCTATGTGGCCGGGGGAAGCTAATCTCT
>CAYJBO010000109.1:0-2187 GCA_964368295.1 uncultured Bacteroides sp. | reverse complement strand
TTAACGGGCCGCCGAGGGATGCGTTTTTTTCCACCATAAGCCCACTTGCAACCGGGCCTGCCGCAGAAATTGCCGCAGCACAACCGCTTACGCCGCCACCTATAACAACAACGTCAAACTTTTTTTCGTATATGCTTTTCATTTAATGTAAATCCTCTCTTGTTGACAAATTATAAAAGCCTATTCGTCTATCTCATACACTTTAAAATTCGCATATTCTGCCACCATAGGGCTCATTTGCCTAAAGCCAATTTTACCACTGCCCCAAACAGTTCCGCCGTCTGTAAATGATAGCACCGGCATCTCGTTAATAAAAAAATCTATTTTACCGTTTAATTTGCGTATACACATATGGTACGGCGATTGTGCATCCACGACATTAGGCAATGGGTCTCCGGCTATTGCAACAAGCTCAAACCCATAGCTTTTGCGCAAATTACAAGTGCGAAAAGCCCTCTCCTCAGGGTACGAGCGCCTAAAATACGAAAGATGATATGCATTTATGTCTCCGCTGTGATAGCTGCCATACATGCCCTTGCGCTCAGCAAGCGTATCGTCAAATAAATCCTCACCGCCACGGCCTGCCGCAGAAAAAAACATTATGCAGAGTCCTCTTTCGTTAAGCGGTGTAAAATCCCACGTTATTTCAATATTTTTAGGGAATGTCACTGGGCACCAAAACACATAGTTTGCCGCCTGCCCAATGCTTGGGTCTAGCGCACTGCTAAGTTTCATGCAGCCGTTTTCAAACGATGTATTAGCGCTGCCCTCCAAGATAAAATCTTTTATATCTTCTTTTTTTGCAAGTGCATTGTCATATATAAGTTTTTTCATAAAAGCTCCGTATATTGTAAAATATATTTTAATTGCAATTGTTAAATCTCGCTAAACATAATAATTTCCCACGCTTCTAATTCAATCACTTCGCTTAAATTGCCATGTGAATCTGCGCTAAACACCCTTGTTTTTAGCACTTGTGCCATTTTATTTAGCTGTTCATACTGCTCTGATGTAAGGCTGTCCGGCGCGCCCATATCAACCCACTGCAATGCGGCACTTCCGCTATTTTTGCTCAAATAAGTGGCCGTTATTTGTGCATTTGGCGCAAGGCCCGTAATATTAATGTGCGCCGTTAAAGGGCTTTGTGTATTTTGCGTTTCAATCGCTATATTTCTATTTGGGTAAACACTCATCGGCACCGTTGTTTTTACGTCTTGTGGGTAGTTATAAACAAGCGCATTTAGTTTATTTTGTTTTGTCACAGTCGCTATAAAATTGTCGGCTTTATGTAGTATTTTATCGCCAAGTTTATGCAGCATGCGGTATGCCTGGTATGTGGGTTTTTGTATACCGTTTATAGTTTGCATACCAAAGCCGCCATGGAATACCGACGGTGCCGGTCCCGCTTCCTCAAAAATATCTGTAAACACCCAATAAGACAAGCTATCTGTAAGCGCCGCACAATCTAAGTTGCTTTTAACCACATAGCAAGCAGCCGGCAAAAAATCATGTGCGCAGTCTCTACTTGTAGGGCTAGAGCTCCACTCTGTCAAGTGTATTTGCGCATTTGGATACGCAGAATTGCGAACAACGTCTTGGAGCCATGTTAAATCTTCTTGCACTGCCTCTTTTTTTCTGCTCTTTCCCTGCATGTTTTTTTGTGTGTCAAGTGCAAAATCTGTTGGGTATGGATGTGTAGATACAAAATCAACCGGCAAATTTTGCTCTTTGCAATAATTTAAAAAATCGCTTATCCAAACGCCTCGCCAGCTCAAAGTATCTATGTCCTCTACAAAGTTAGTCTTTTGTTTTTCGGTGTCCTCTCGCTCTGTTTCAAAGCGCGCGTCCGGCACAAAGTTACTTGTTGCCGGGCCGCCCACCCTTAAGTTATTGTCAACAGCTTTAATGGTGTTTGCCGTCACTTTATAAAGCTCAAAATACTCGCTTTTTGTTCCCGTCCAAAAACCGCTTAAATTGGGCTCATTCCACACCTCATAGTACCATTTTTGTGTCTCTTGTTTGCCGTAGCGCTCTTGCCAGTGGGTGATTAATGCATGTATAAGCTTGCCCCACTCATCTATTTTTTTAGGAGGAGTAATGTTTGCTTTCCACCAAAACTGTGTTTGTGTGCCGCTAGCAAGTGCCGACGGCATAAAACCAAATTCAACAAAGGGACGTATTTTCATC
>CAYJBO010000108.1:3475-5831 GCA_964368295.1 uncultured Bacteroides sp. | reverse complement strand
AAGTAATTACACAAAGGCCAATAACTTTTGACGATGTTTTAGTAAGGGTAGACGACTCGTTTAATTTTAGGATGCATGTTGATTTTGACGAGGCAAATGCGGCCATGATAAATGGATTTACTCTAGGCAAAATAACGTTATAACATTGTTTTAAGAACGGGGCTTAATATGAATATAGACAAAGTTAACGAATACATGAAGAGAGTTGAAGACAGCGAAACGCAGACATATAAGCCCGTTAGCAAGCTTTATAAAGTGGGGCTTGACCTTGGTACAGCATTTATTGTTATTGTTGTGCTAGACGAGCAGAATAATCCTATTGCATGCGAAAAACAGAGCGCACAGGTGCTAAGAGACGGCGTTGTAGTAGATTATTCGGGCGCACTTAGGATAGTGCGTGAGCTTAAGGAAAAAGTGGAAAAGCGCCTTAATGTCGCTCTTGTAAACTGTGCAATAGCAATGCCCGCAGGCACAGAGTCAAGCATGAAGACGCATCAATATGTGGCAGAGGGTGCAGGCTTTGAGGTCACTAATATACTCGATGAGCCGTCTGCGGCAAATGCAATTTATGAGATTGACGACGGAGTTGTGGTTGATATAGGCGGAGGGACAACGGGGCTGGCCATTTTAGAAAATGGAAAGGTTACACAGGTAGAGGATGAGCCCACAGGTGGCACACATTTATCGCTTGTAATAGCAGGCAACCGCCATGTCTCGTTCGAAGAGGCTGAAAAAATTAAGCAGGATTATAAAAATCACAAAGAGATTTTGCCGATTGTAAAGCCTGTAATTGAAAAAATGGCGAGCATTGTGAGGCGTTATGTTGATAAGAGTGACAGCCAAACACTTTACCTATGTGGCGGCACGTGTTGCTTAACAGGTATTGAGGATATTTTTGAGTCCGAGACGGGCATAAAGACAATTAAGCCCAACAATCCTTTTTTAGTAACGCCGGCAGGCATTGCAACGCTGTGCAAGCCGGGTGCACCGGATATACTTATGTAATTTATGAAAATCGAAAGGGGGTAAATAATGGACTATAATACCCTTGTCAATGAAATAGTTAGAAGAGTAGCAGAAAAGCTAAATGAAAAAGAAATTGAGCAAAACACACCTAATAAGAGGGCGAAAATACTTTTTTTGTCACCGGAGAATGGCAGTAAATGCGCAAATTCTTTCGATAGCAGCTGCCTCGAAGCACAGTGTGATATCGATTGTGCTTTGAGGGAAAATTATAATGTGGAGCTAGACAAGTATGATGCTGTTGTTTTGTTTGGCTTTAGTGTTGAGTTGCTGTGCAGATTGTACAGTGGCGTTTGTGAAACTCCTTTTTCATCACTTGCGCAAAAGGCAATCCTTTTGGATAAGAAAATTTATGTGCCAAAAGAGGATGTAGAACTGTTTGAGTACTGTACTACAATGCCAAACGCTTATTATACCGCTTTAGACAACAAGCTTAAAGCTTTAAAGGGGTGTAATATAACAATTTGCCCATGCGAGGAAATTGAGAGTAAAATATTGGCTTGTTGCCCAAAGGGGAATAGTGGGGCTGCGCTAATTACTGCGCAGGTTAGCCAAAATTTGCAAACGGTAAAGCTTACTAAAAAAGTTATTACCGAAAAAGACATGTCGGCGGCAAAGGCAAATAAGGCAGGCGTGGTGTGCATTGCTAAAAAAGCAATTTTGACAGATTTAGCGAAAGAATATGCAAAAAAATACGCACTTGACATCACACGTGAAGATTGTTGATATTGTAGATTAAATTAAAGCGGAGGTATGGCTATGTTAGTGGCAAAAGTAATAGGGACAATTTGGGCAACGCGCAAAGAGGAAAAGTTAAACGGGTTTAAATTGCTAATTGTCCAGCCGCTCAATTTACGCGATGACAGCAATTATAAAGTCCCCATGATTGCGGCAGATACTATAGGAGCAGGCGTGGGAGAGACCGTAATAATTGTAGGCGGCAGTTCCGCACGCAGTGCGGCAGGCGACATGAGCGTACCTGTTGATGCAAGTGTGGTGGGAATTGTCGATGATAAGGAACTAGACTTGAGCATACTGTAATATTGAGCGGTTTTATTGTTTAATCAATATTACATTGAGAGCAAGCGTATTATTAATAAGCGTACTGTAAAGGAGGTGAGGTTGCAATGGATATAGTAGAAGTAGTAAAAAATGCCGGAATAGTCGGCGCAGGCGGTGCTGGTTTTCCAACACATGTAAAATTAAATGCTAAGGCAGATTACTTTATAGTAAATGCCGCAGAATGTGAGCCGCTGATTGAAACTGATAAATATATCATGCGCAATTTCCCATCTGAGCTTATTGCCGCAGTTGATGCAGTGAGCGAAAAGCT
>CAYJBO010000108.1:0-3375 GCA_964368295.1 uncultured Bacteroides sp. | reverse complement strand
TCGTTTGGAGATGCGGCAAACTGTTGCAGTTGCGGCGCTTGCGAGTTGTTCTCATGTCCTATGGGGCTTTCGCCAAGGCGTGTTAACGACTATGCAAAAGGCGTTATAAGAGAGCGTGGCGTGCAAGTGCCTAAAAACAACGAGCCTAGCATAAGAAGCGAGTTGAGCATGAGGCAAATACCGACAGGGCGCCTTGTTGCAAGGCTTGGGCTTTCAAAATATTACGGTGAGCATGCTCAAGACCTATTAACGTTAGAGCCCGACAGTGTTTATATCCCATTTAGGCAGCACATAGGAAAGGCGGCTACCCCAAATGTTACTGAGGGTAGTGCTGTACAAATAGGTGACTTAATAGGCAAGGCTGCAACCGACGGCTTAAGTGCTAATATTCACGCATCAATAGTTGGTACAGTTTTACAAATTGACGAAGCGGGCGCAACGATAATGCGCAAAAAGGAGGCGTAGACAATGCCAAATGCAATAGGCATGATTGAATTTACAAGCATAGCAAAGGGCATTGAAACATGCGACTTTATGGTAAAGGCGGCGCATGTTGAGCTTCTTCGCTCATCAACTATTTGCCCGGGAAAATACATGGTTATAATTGGCGGCGACACAGGCGATGTAAATGCATCTATGGAAACAGGTGAAAAGCACGGTGCAGAATGTGTTGTAGACACTTTAATATTGCCAAACGTACACGCCGGGTTATTTCCTGCAATATCTATGACAAGCACAGTAGAAACAAGGGGCGCACTGGGGATTTTGGAGTTCTACTCTGTTGCATCTGCAATTAAAGCGGCAGATGCAGCGGCAAAGGCTGCGAACATTACATTAATTGAAGTGCGAACCGGTTATGCAATTGGCGGCAAAGGATTTGTAACCCTAACAGGAGATGTGGGTGCAGTTCGAGCTGCCGTGGAAGCGGCATCAAGTGGAGCAGAGCTTTTAGTCGGCACAAGTGTAATACCAAGGCCGTCGCAAATGCTCTTCGACACAATTTTATAAAAGTTAGCCGTAAAAAGCTGTAAAAGTAAAGGTTAGATATAATTGCTGTAAATTAATACAATATATATAGCTTTAAATTATGGTTTTATACGGCTGGCAAAATTTTAATAAGGTGCAATTATAAGGAGGTTAATTATGGCAGTTTTTACAGAAAGTTTACAAGCTTGGATAAGCAACATTTCAATCAACTCAATAATAATCATGATAATGATGGTGTTTATGTTGGTTGGTGCAGTGGACAGAATTTTTGGCAACAAACTGGGCTATGGCGAAAAATTTGAAGAGGGTTTTAATGCAATAGGCCCACTTGCTATTGCTATGGCCGGTGTTATTGCGGCGGCTCCTGTGCTTGCAGCGGTGCTTGGCCCAATCATCACTCCGCTATACACACTTGTAGGCGCAGACCCAGCTATGTTTGCAACAACACTACTTGCAAACGACATGGGCGGATACCAACTTGCAATGGAACTTGCCGAGAACGAGAGCATAGGTAACTTTGCCGGCTTAATTCTTGGCGCTATGATGGGCCCGACAATTGTATTTACAATTCCCGTGGCACTTTCCATACTTAAAAAAGAAGACCGCCCATACCTTGGCGCTGGTATACTTGCAGGTTTAATAACAATTCCCCTTGGCTGTATAGCAGGCGGACTTGTTATGAACACAACACAATACAAAATTTCCATAGGCGAAATTCTTGTAAACTTAATCCCTGTTATAATCATCGCAGGCTTAATCATAATAGGCCTTTGGTTTATACCCACAAAGATGATATCGGGCTTTAACGTGTTTGGCAAAGCTGTTACAATATTGATAACAATATTTACTGCGATTGCTGTATTCCAATTCCAGACAGGCATACTGTTCCCTGTATTTGACGTTATGAGCACACCTGACGCAGACGGCGTTATCCCGTTGATTTCAGGCCTTACAACTTGCGGAATTATAGGTATTACACTTATAGGCGCATTCCCACTTGTAAAGTTTATCACCGACGTTTTCGGCAAAGGTTTGTCAAAAGTCGGTAAGCTGTTCGGCATGGATGAGAATGGCTCGACAGGCCTTGTTGCAACGCTTGCAAACAACATAGCAACATTTAATATCCTTGATAAAATGAACCCGAAAAGCAAACTTTTGAACGTTGCATTTGCAGTTTCAGCAGCTTTCGTTTTCGGCGATCACCTTGGATTTACAGCTGCAAATAACAGCGAGATGGTGTTTAGCGTTGTTGTAGGTAAGCTTGTCGCAGGTATCACAGCGCTTATACTTGCAAACTTGCTGTCGCCAATACTACTTGCAAAAATCCAAAGCAAAGAAACAGACACAAAAAAAGGCAAAGAGGAAAAAGCGGCTGAGTAATATTATGTAAATTATAAAGTAGTTTATATAAAATCCCACCCCAATTATTGGGGTGGGATTATTGTATAGTAAAAGCACAGCCCTAAAAATAGGGCTGTGCTTTGTTTTAATAATATAATTTTACTAGGCGAGATCTGCCCAGTTTGCAGGATAAACAAAATAGCAATACCTAGCCTTGCCGTTTGTGCTTTTAAACTGTATGTGGCTGTTTTTAGGTATATAAATTATATCGCCTACATTGCCTACTATTACACGGCCGTCTATAACAATTTCGAGTGTTCCCTCAATTATATAGTCAAATTCGTCGTATGTAAGTGTCCACTCAAATGCGGTGTTGTCAACCTCCATAACGCCTGCACCCATTCTCGGGGCCTCCTCAAGTGTAACTACATCTTTAAGCGCTACGCCGTCTTGCTCAAACCTTTCGCAATTGACGGTGGAAGTTTTTATAGAAATTATACCGCTCTTGTCAATGTGTTTTTCAAAATCTGCCTTTGGCTGTGTGCATGTTGCTTTTTCAACAACTTTTTCTACAATTTCTCTAATAAGTTGTTCGCTGACATTCATAATATCACCTTTCTTTACTGTTTATTTTCAATAAAAAAGCGTAACTTTTTTTATTTTTAAAATATGAAAAATGTGCAAAAAAACAAAAAAAGCCTTAGAGCATACAAAAGTAAACTCTAAAGCTGCATCGCTTAAAAAGTAAATGTGCCTACATCGGCAACATAAATTGTTGTTAATTTTTGTAATTAGCCATTCAAGTTTAAAACAGGAACACAAGAATAGCTGATAATTAGTATAATATATATTTTATAATAAATAATTTGTTCCGTCAATATAAAAAATAAAATTGTTATTATATTTGACATAATGATGCAAAATTAGTCGTTATTTTGTGAGATGTTTCAAAACAGCGGCATTATGTTCATCAGTGTGGTACATAAATACACACGCATAAGAAAATTGGCTCCGAGGGTGTTAAACGAACTTTCCGAGTATGAGGTT
>CAYJBO010000107.1:0-6018 GCA_964368295.1 uncultured Bacteroides sp. | reverse complement strand
CAAACGGCGCTTTGGCAATAACAGACAGAGCCACAACAGGCTTGAGCATTAGCGCGGCAAATCAATCTGTAACATATAACGGCGCTGCACAAACAGCACTTGAAAATGCTACAGTACAAGGCTTACCGCAAGGCTACAACCGCACAATTAGCTACAGCTACACCAATGCAACATACACAGACGCAGGCGTGTACACAGTTAACGTATCGGCAACAGTACCCGGCTATGCACAACCTGTACTAGGCACATTTACATTTACTATCAACCGTGCAGAAGTTGACCTACAGGCAACTCCTGAAAATGCATCTATCTTCACATACGACACAGTGCCACCAGTTGGCTACACAGTAGCAGGCGCAAAAGGCACAGACGACGTAAACAGCATGATAGACACACTATTAAACAATGCGGCGGCAACAAACTACGACAGAGCCGTTGACAACACAGCAGCAGGCACATACACTGTAGAGTTTAACAGCACGCTTGTAGCTGGCATGGACATAGGCACAAACTACAAACTTGGCACTTTGACAAACGGCGCTTTGGCAATAACAGACAGAGCCACAACAGGCTTGAGCATTAGCGCACAAGACCAGAGTGTAACATATAACGGCGCTGCACAAACATTTACTGAGAATGCTTCAGTAAGCGGCAATCTTCCTGCAACAGTTGACCAAAGCAAAATCCAATACACTTACACACCTGCAAATGGTGCAAGCAAATCGCTTACAGATGTAGGATCGATTACAGTTAACGTATCGGCAACAATACCGGGCTATGCACAGCCGGTACTAGGCACATTTACATTTAAAGTAGAGCCATTCGCAATATCAGCAACGCCTACAGGAGCAAATATAACTTACGGTGACGTGGCACCTACATTCGGTTATACAATTAACCAGGCAACACCTACACCGGTTACACTTGTGGGATCCACTTATCTAACAAATTATGATATTGCAAACGCAGGCACACGTGGAGTTGGCAGTTATGATATTAACTTCGACAACATCGGCACAATCGAAGAGACAGCAAAACCAACTGCAAGCAACTACGTCTTTGCAAATCCGCAATCATCAACAGGCACATTCCAAGTTGACAGAGCAGCACTTACAATAACAGCCGAAAACAAAATAATGCAATACAATGATCCTATCCCTCCATTCACTTTCACACCAAACGGATTAAAATACAGTGATGTAGTGGAAAACAATAGCATTGGCCTTGATGTAAACCTTGGAATTGACCCGAATGCAGTGCTAAACGCAGGCACAACACACGACATTACCGACACTGCATTGGCAAACGTTACAACGCAACTAAGCAACTACTACGTAACATTTAACACAGGCACACTCACAGTTACACTAAACAACACACTAGATGTTACAGCAACACCTTATATAGGCGAATACGACGCAATTGCTCACGATGGTGTTTCGGGCGCAGCAGCAAATGTGGCCGGCGCTACTATTGAATATAGTGTAGACGGCATCATATTTGACGCGGCAATTCCTACATTTATTAACGCAAACACATACACAGTTTTTGTACGCGCTTCTGCAGCAAACTACACATCGGTAACTAAAGAGTTTACAGTTTCTATTTCTCAAAGGCCTGCATCACTAGTACTTACAAGCTACACATTCCCTGTGGGTACTCCTGATCCGGCAGTATTCGGTTCTCTCTTAAGCGGCGTACTTCCTGGCGACACAATTCCTTACACAGTATCACGTGTGCCGGGCACAGCAGTTGGCGTATACCCAATTACAGCAACTTATACACCTAACCCTAACTACGACTTAACAGTAATAAACGGCACATATGAGCTTACAACAGCCATTGTTGTTCCCCCAGTAGTTGTAGTAGTAGACCCACCGGTTATAGACGATGAGCCTCCGGTTATAATAGAAGAGGAAACACCGCCTACAACTGATACTCCTGAGGAAGTAACAGACATACCTGAGACAGAGCTCCCACTTGCAGACGCACCGGAAGGTGATGACACATTGGATATTGAAGATGCACAGCTTCCTCTAGCGGCAGCGGGTTCATGGGCACTGTTAAACTTAATTCTCACAATAGCAACAGCACTTATCAGCGTAACTTTGTTAATTGGCTACTTTGTACGCAAGAAAAAAGACGAAGAAGAAAATGAAGCAAACCAAGAGAGCGAAGAGACAACAAAACGCAAAGGCGCTATGAGAATATTTAGCATTATCGTTGCACTTGTTTCAGCAATAGTATTTATACTAACACAAGACATGAGCTTACCAATGGAAATAGTTGACCAATGGACAATACTAATGGTTTTGATGGCTCTAATACAAGTTGTTGTAGCATTTGCATCACGCAAAAAAAATGTAGAAGATGATGAAAAAGCACAAAATGCATAATTTTATCACATTACATTTAATCACACACTAAAAAAAGCCGTATATCAGCATAAAAGAAAAGGCTAACACATGTATACAAAGCCTAAATAAGTTTTTAAAAAGCTAATAAGCGCTGGTACACAAAGGCAAACAAAAAGCAGCCTCGCTACGAAAGTTTTTCGTAGTGAGGCTGCTTTATTTTATAAGAATTATTTTATTAGCTGATGTTTTCAATTAATTAAAATTTTGCGTTCTCTTTTTCTGTATTACATTATAGCATTAATTAAAGCCGGCTTTGGCTAATACTTGCTGCACATTATTTACTACCCAAAGTACTCGCTTGAATCATCCGGAGCCCCTGTTCGGTCTTTGTCTGTATATTCTCGTATAAGCTCCACAACCGATATTTTGTAGCTTTCAAACAGTTTTGTTCTTCCCTCAAGCTGGCTCATCCTATGTTCTGTCATAGTGCGCCACTTTGTCATTGCCTCTTCGCTTTCCCAAACATTCATAGATAATATCTTACGCTCATCTGCTAAACTTTGAAACCGCTCAGCGCTTATAAACCCCTCGAAACCGTTTAGCATCGGCCTTAATTTTGCCGCCAGCTCTAAGTATCTCGCTTTGCCCTCGTCGGTAGGCGTCACTTCAAACAGCACAATATACTTGCTCATTTGTTAAGCTCCTCCATTTCCAGTAAAAACTCTTTCATTGAAAGCCCACCGGCATACCCTACTAGTTTTCCGGACGCTCCTATAACCCTGTGGCAGGGGACAATAACGGTGATAGGGTTTTTATTGTTAGCCATGCCAACGGCTCGGCTTGCTTTTTCATTGCCTACTGCTATAGCAATATCTTTATAGCTTCTCGTCTGCCCATAAGGAATATCACACAGCGCACTCCAAACCTTTTTTTGAAATTCAGTGCCATTTAACTTGTACGGCAAATCAAAATTTTTGCGCTTGCCATCAAAATACTCTGTCAGTTGCTCGTACGCCCTTTGGCTCAGCTCGTTTTTTGTGCCAAAATCGGTTATGTTTTCATCAAATATTTTTTTAAAAAATGTAATATATCCGTTTGTATATTCCATCTTAAAGTAGCCAACTTTTGTTTCGTATATTGCAAAATTCGTCATGTTCTCACACCTTTTCTATATGCCGCAGGCGACATGTTAGCCCTTGTTTTAAAAAAATTATAAAATGCAGATAAACTGCTAAACCCAACCGAATACGCTATGTCTATTACTTCCATCTCCGTTTGCTTTAACAATCTTTTACACTCTTCATAGCGCAAATCATTTACATACTTACTCGGTGTTACACCGTATTCCTCTTTAAACACCTCGGCCATGCGCTTGCGTGACATCCCAAGCTTATCCATTTCGGTATTTAAATTCTTCGATTCATTGTACATATCATCAATAAGCTTTTTAAGCTTTTGTGCAATTTCTCTCATGGGTTTATAGTCTAAAAGGTCGCTCCTGCACCTTTTGCACGGTCTATACCCTATCGCCCGCGCCTCGTCTGCCGTTTTAAAAAACTCTAAGTTTTTTGCCTTTGGCGCTTTCGATTTACAAGACGGCCTACAATATATGCCGGTGGACTTTACTGCATAAAAAAACACGGTGTCATAGCTTTCGTCGTTATTGATTACAGCTTCATGCATCTCATCAAATAATATATCTAAATTATTTTTGCTCATCTATGCACCCTCTTTCTCTTTGTCAAGGCCGTTTTGTTATTATTTCCGGGGTCATCAAGTCCTTCTATGGCGCCCGCCGCAATAGCCCATAAATAAATGCTCGCTACGGTTCCACAGGGCGAGTATCTCTTGCGGTATTTTTCAAATCTATCCCTTGTAATTTCTTTGTGGCGGTACAGCATGCGCAGAGCACGATGTATCGCAATATCGCCATGGCTAAATACATCCGCACGATGCAGTGCGCTAGCGAGCAGCATTTCCGCCGTCCATACGCCAATGCCTTTTATTTCGCACAGCTTGCAAATTACTTCTTCGTCGGTACATAATCGCAACTCCTCTAGTAATAACTCGCCTTTATAAACTTTTTGTGCAAAGTCTTTTATGTATTCGGCCTTTTTAAACGTCGTGCCAAAAGCTTGTATTTCGTCAATTGTCATTTCCATAATAGTGCCTGCCGCAATCCTACCTGCAGCGCTTTGCAGCCTATTAAACACGGTTTCTCTTGCTTGGCTCGACACTTGCTGGCCTATAATTGCCCTAATAATAGCAGTAAATATATCCTCGTCTATTTGCCGTTTAATCATTCCTATTTCGTCAATAGCCGCACCTAGTTTTTTATCTTTCTTCCTCAGATAATTTATTTCTTTTTCGCCATAATTAAAATACATACGCTCGCCCCTATTGTTTATTATAACGCAATATTTTTAAAATTTCTTCCTGTTTTTTCACAATCAATTTTAAGCAAATTATAGTTATTCAAAAGAAATCTCACATCGGCTATGCACCGTGCCTGCACTGAGTTTTATCGCTTTGATAGATCCGTGCAAAATGCCCTGTATTTGTCTTTATAAAGCAAAACACCGCAAGAATATTACCCACTGCCGTGGATAAAATTTTATTGCGGCTGTTTTGCAACGTCACTTTTTGACGGGTGCTTTATTTAATAGCAAATATGGCTTTTTGTGCCTGTCGCTTTTGCCCCTTTTAACACTGCTTCTACTGCGTCAAAAGAGCGTGGCGAGTACTCATATACTGCCAATTTGTACACGTTATCGGACATGTGCAGTAAATCGTATGGGTTGCGCAGTGCCACGGCTACTACGTTTGGGCACTGCTGCGCAATTTTGTTTACAAGTGCTATTTGCTCAACGTTTAAATGCGCGTTAAATGTGCCCACAACTACAGTTTTATGCCCGCTTGCCTTTTCTGCAAGCAGCTTTATCTCGTCTTCGCTTGGGTTTAATTGCGCCATCTCGTACCCACAGCCAAATCGCTCTGCCATGGTTTGTGCAAAAGTATAGTCTGCGCTTGTTGCGGTTGACGCCATATTTCCTCTTGATTTTTGCGTGCTGATAAAAAGTGTGTTTTCGTCAATTTGAGGAAGCTCTGCAAGCTCGTCAAACCTTGTAACCGCACTTAGCATTATGCGCTGTGCCGCTTTTTTATGCTCATCACAATTTATGCAGTCAAACGGCGCCGACGCATTGCCAAAGCGCTCTTTTGCCGCAATTACCCTGTTCACTGCATCGTCAAGCCTCTCCATTGTCATCTCGCCCGATTCAAGTGCTTTTTTTGTCAGCTCAATAGCTTTTACCGCAAGCTCTGCTGTGTGGGATATACAGCCTATGTCAAGGCCGGCTGCAACACCTTTTGCAAAGGCTTCGCTTGTGCCGTAGTTGTCAACTATTGCGCCCATCTCCAGGCAGTCGGAAACAATAAGCCCGTCAAAGCCCATCTCATCCCTTAAAAGGCCTTGCATTATCGGCGCCGACATACTTGCCGGCACTCCGCTGTCGTCAAATGCAGGAAACAGCATGTGCGACACCATTATGCACGGCGTGCCGTTTTTAATTGCATGTGAAAACGGCGCAAGCTCACAGTCAAAGAGCTCTTGCCTACTCTTCTCCACTATCGGCAAGCCCAAATGGCTGTCTACGGCCGT
>CAYJBO010000106.1:0-6152 GCA_964368295.1 uncultured Bacteroides sp. | reverse complement strand
TCTTCTTTTTGCCTTTCTAAAATTGCATCAATGTATTTTTTCGCACGAGCCTTCATGTCCTCATCGTCAAGCAAATAGGCGAGCGGGATAAACCCATCAAGCCAATAGGGAACTCGCTCCCAGCCCTCTTGGTCCCCTCCTATCCATTTGCTGTCTCGCACATCGGGCCAAACTTTATCTAAGTTTCCGCTTAACCCTTTAGCTTGAATTTCAAGTTGACGCTTAACCCAGCCTTTTGCCTTTATTTCGTTTACAGTAAAAGGTGTAAATTTTAATGGTTTTAGCATATTGCAAATAAACCTCCGTTAATTTAAGTTAATTTCTATTGTCTTTTCTTTAGGGATTTCTATTGTTTTTTCTTTTAAAATTAGTTTGCCGCCTGCTTTGCTCGCTTTAATTTTTAGTGTTTCGTTTTGTCTTTCAATAAAAATCTCACCTTTTCCTATGGGTAAGGTACAGCTAAAGTTTGGCATAATTTCAATGTTTGGCGATACCAAATATGTCTTGTAATTTGTTGATGTAGCTTGTAAGCCTATAAAATAACGGCCTATTAAATAAATTGGGCTTGCGCCCCACGCATGGCAAAGGCTCTTTTCAAATTTATTGCCATACATGGCAAAATGTTCAACCCCACTTTTTTCGGGGTCGTATTCCTCCCAAAATGTAGTGCAATTGTTTTTTATCATACCGCCCCAATACGAAACCATCTCGTCCCATATTATGTTGTGCAGCCCACATTTGCCAAGCGCATCCAATTCATAAAACTTAAAATATGGCGTAGTAATTTGTGGTATAGCGTTATTTAGCAACACATTATTTACAATACTGTCTTTTTTATCCTCGTCTACAAAATCAAATAGTATCGCAAATATATTTGCATGGCGAGTGACATTATTTTTACCCGAAACATAGCTATCTATAAAAGCGCCTTTATCTTTGTGCCAGTAAAATTCGAATATTTTTTCTTTTAATTCGTTTGCTTTTTCAGCATATTTTGCGCAGGTTAAACCCAATATCTCTGAGCATTTTTCTATAGTTAAAAGTGCTTCGTAAAGCAAAATTTGTTCTGCACAAACGGCGCCTGTTTTATCTATATCTGCCCAATCTATAAATGTCCAATCTACGTCTCTTCCTACAATAAAGCCGTTTTCGTCTTGTGTTTTCATTGTAAATTCCACTAGTGCAACCATTTTAGAATAAACACTGCGAACAAAATCTACATCTCCGCTGATATTATATTGATAAAGCACGCTTATCACCCATAGCAAAGAGTAATCTACAATAGTATTTATATGCCCACAAACAGGTAATTTGCCAAATAGAGAAAGAATTGTCCGCTTGTTAATTTCCATGTCAAAGAATAAATACTGGTTAATAAAATAGCTTTGATATGCATCGCCCGACCAAATCCAGCCGTCGCGCTTTATGCCGTCTATAAAGAAAACACGACTATTAAGGGCAAAGGTTTCTCTTGAAATATCCCAAATTTTATTTAAAAGCATATCATCTGATGTGAATTTAGATACAAAATCAAATTTTACATACTGATGCTCTGCACTAATTGTTATGTCGTTTTTATTTATATTTTCAATATAAATATACCTAAAGGCCCTTAAAATGCTTTTAAAATAATTTTCGTCTTCTTTGCTCTCATCATAATGATAGCAATTATTTTTATCCAAAGCCTCTTCTAATGATTCGCCATAACATATAAAGAGGTTTTTGTTTAAGTTTTGCCTTTTTGTAATGTGCAAATGGGCATAGAGTTCTGCTTCAAAATCATACAGTATGCCGTCTGCTTGCTCGTATATTTTTACAGGTGTGTACATTTTATATTTATACGGAAATTCCATCGGGTTATCATCAATTTCGGTATACATTTCGTTGATGTTTACCGGCTGTGGATCTTTCATATAATTATCAACAAACCACGTATCATCGCTTTTTATTGTTTTGCCTTGAACATATGCACAGGGCAAACCACTTGTGTAATGAAAAACATTAATTTTAATTTCAACCTCGCCTTTTGGGCACAGCAAATCTTCGTTAATTCCATGTTTTGTACCATTAATATGTGCAAAACCCTGGCCTACTGTTTTTATTGTAATTGTTTCTTCTTTTTCTAGCAAAAACTTTTTTGAAAAAACAACACTTTGGTTGCACTCTGCTATTGGCCAATATGCCGCCCTGCTAAAATCTCGCTCGGTTCTTGATAAATTTTGAATTTTAGAATGATATATTTCATAATCTGCGGGATACCACATCCAGTATGACATAATTTACTCCTATCGCTATTATGCGGGCTTTATTATTTGTAATATGTTGAGACCTCGTCCCAATCTCGTACACCTGTTTTAGTTGCCCATTCGCTATATTCTTTAATCATGTTTTTACATATATCGGGCAAATGTTTGCTTAAATCGTTTAACTCGGTTCTATCGTTAACCATATCATAAAGTTCGTATGGCTTGCCGTATTTTTTTACTAATTTATATTTTAAATTGCGCATACCGCAATTTCCCTCATGTTCCCAAAATATTGGGTTTTTACGGTTGTAATTACTATTAAAAGAGGGTGAAAAACTTTCACCCTGTAAGGCAATTGTTGTATGTTCTTTATGAATTTTGGGATATTTTACACCTGCTACATCTAAAATTGTGCTCATTATATCGGTAAAGTGTAGGGGTGTTGCCGTTATTTTGCCTTTATCTTTTATCCCGGTATCCCAGTTTGCAATAAGTGGTGTTGATACACCACCCTCGTGTATCCAATGTTTAAAAAGCCTAAAAGGTGTGTTACTTGCATTTGCCCAAGGTAGGCCATAGCTCATGTATGTATCTTGCCCTCCGGGCATTTTTGTACTTTTATTGCCTATGTCCACTTTTTCGCCTGTGAGGGTATATTCGTTTGCACAGCCCATAATCCAACCGCTTTGCGGCAATTCTTCAGCGCAGCCACCGTTGTCTGACATAAATAAAATTAAAGTGTCTTCTTTTATGCCCTGGCTTTCAAGCTCTGCCACTATTTCGCCAATGCCTGCGTCCATATGCTCAACTTGTGCAGCATATACAGCCATTTTAAACGCCTCAAGCTCTTTGTTATCGACATCTTCCCAATCCATTGCTTTTTCATCGCGAGGAGACATATCCCACTTGTTTTCAAACAAACCCATATTTAACTGCTTTTCGTGACGTGATTTTCTAATTTCATCCCAGCCGCAATTATATGTGTTTTTATATTTGTCAATATACTTTTTTCTGGCGTGAAGCGGCCAATGTGGAGCGGTATAAGAAACATATAAAAAAAACGGAGAGTTTTTTTGTGACATACTATTTATATATTCGCAAGATTTTTGCGTTATTTTTTCGGTTAAATAAAAATCGTCTTCGGCTTTCGGGTAAAGCCAATTGTCGTTTTCCATAAGAGTTATAGGGTTATAATAATCACCGGCACCTTCTAAAATGCCGTAAAAATTATCAAATCCTCTTTGTAAAGGTGTTGGATACCCCTTAGTTCCAATAACTTTAGTCTTGTCTTCTTTCCAATAGTTTCCGCCAACATGCCATTTCCCTGTCATAGCAGTGTTGTAATTTTTAAGTTTTAATGCCTCGGCAATTGTTAGACAGTTACTGTTTAAATAGCCTTGGTATTCATCAAAAGGTATTACGTTTTCCACCATATGCCCTACACCCGCTTGGTGAGGGTGTACGCCTGTTAGCAAACATGCCCTGCTCGGGCAACATCTCGCATTATTATACATTTGTGTATATCTTACACCGTTATTTGCAAGTTTATCTAAATTAGGAGTGTTAATTTCAGAGCCAAAACAGCCTATGTCCGAATATCCCATATCATCTGCTAAAATAACTATTATATTAGGTGTTTTCAATTTTACATCTCCTTACTGTTTTAAACTCTATTAAAAAAGAATATGTCTGCGGTAAGTTGCAGACATATTCTTTTAAAAAGGTATTAATAAAATTTACTTTAGTTGCCCGCAGCCTCAATATCTGCATTTGCAGCTGCAACAGCATCGTCAAGTGCTTGTTGTGGGGTTTTTACACCGCTCATAATTTCTTCATAAGCTAGTGATTCGTGTGATGATAAGAAGTTTGTTTTGCCTGATACAGGACGGCCGTAACCGTTTGCGATAGAATCAAGCACAACTGCATTTAACACAGGGTCACTTGCTAAGAAATCTTCTGATAATGATTCGCGTACCGGTATATTTTGTAGCAATTCATATCTTTCCCACATTAGCTCTTCTGAATAGAAGTGATCTATAAACAAAAACGCTTCATCAGGATTTTGAGATTGCTCGGAAATCATCATAACACGGTATCCGTTAAATGCCGCTGCTTGCTCGCCCTCTGTATAAGCAAAGAAACCAATGTTTTCTGCTAGCTCAGGGTCATCGTTCATTATAGATTTAGCTGCGTTTAAGTAAACTATGCCCATTGCGCTTTTGCCTGAAAGAATTGGGTCGTCGTTACCACGGCTATATGTTAATGTTAAGCCATTGTCGATAAAGCTTTTCAAGTATTCCATTGCTGCAACGCCGCTTGCATCGTTAATAACAATTTCGTCATCGCTGTTAATAATCTCATTGCCTGCTTGACGCATAAATGCTTCCATTAGTGTTAGGTTCGGGTCTGCAATAGGTACGTCAAAGCCGCCCCTAACCGTGTTGCCTGATTCGTCTTTAATTGTAAGTTGCTCTGCATAAGAGTATAGCTCATCCCATGTTGTAGGTGGTGTTTCAGGGTCTAATCCAACTTCTACAAAATAGTCTTTTCTGTACATAATAAGTTCAGGAACCGGGAAAACACCAACGCCATAGTTAATGCCTTGGAATTTACCTACATTAAGGCTTGCCTCATAGATATCGTCTTTTTCGCTCCAGCTATCTATATAAGAAGTTATATCCATAAACTCGCCAAGAGAAGCACGTGAGCTAAAAGAGCCTAGCGGCAACAATAATACATCGGGGTAAGTGTTGCTCATCCTAGCTGCATTTAGTTTTGCATCAACGTCTTGCCAGTCGCCACCTTGAAGTAGTTCTACAGTGATATGCGGGTATTTTTCTGTGAAAGACTCAACTACTCTTTCGTAGTAAGCTAATGCTTCATCGCTTGAAGTAGCCTCCTGTGTAAAGAAAGTCAAATGCACGGGTTCTGCGTCTGTGGTTTCCTCGGTGGTTTGTGATGTTTGCTCCGAGGTTGTTTCAGCTTCTTGCGAAGTTGTAGCTTCTTCGCTTGGTGTGCAGGCTACAAAAATTGATGCCATCATTGCAATTGCCAATAAAACAGATAGTAATTTTTTCATTTCCTTTTCTCCTTTTTTATATTGTAAACCGGTATTCCCGATAATACATTACTCTTTCATGCCGCTTGTTGCTACACCCTCTACAAAGTATTTTTGTAAAAACAAAAATAAAATTATAATAGGCAAAATAATTAATGTTGTAGCAGCCATAATATTATTCCATTCTCTACCGGATTCGCTACTAAATTGTGATAACGCCAACTGAACTGTGAATTGATGATCTTTTTGTACCATAAGCAAAGGCCAAATATAATCATTCCACGTAGCTGTTGCACGCAAAACAACCATAGTTGCAATAGCCGGCGTACAAAGTGGCAGATAAATTCTTAAATAAGTTCCAAATTTTGAAAGACCGTCTATTTGTGCGGCATCATCCAGTGAGGCGGGCAAGTTTATCATAAATTGCCTAAACAAAAATACACCGAATGAGCCTGCCAAATAAATTAATACTAAACCGCCTGTTGTGTTTAATAGGCCGCTGCCCCCAACACCAAATATATTATTTCCGCCTGCAAAGGGTATATATTTCATAACAACGTAAGCCGGTAGCATTGTAACTTGAGCCGGAACTATAAGGCCAAACAAGACAAGCGAAAACATAAAGCTTTTTCCGCTAAAATTAAGTTTGGCAAAGGCATAACCCGCCATTGAGTTAATAAAAACAGCTGCTGTTGTACTTATTATTGTAATGGCAAAAGAGTTTAAAAAGTATCGATGCCAACGATCTGAAGTTAAAATATCAGTGTAACTTTCAAAGTAAAAATCTTCGGGGATAAAGTTAAATACAGGAGAGTTAATTTCTGCCATGTTTTTAAAAGATGTACTTA
>CAYJBO010000105.1:0-6324 GCA_964368295.1 uncultured Bacteroides sp. | reverse complement strand
CAGTGTATACGGCTTTGCTGTCCTGCACCAACGCCTATCGCCTGTCCATCATACACAAAGCACACGCTGTTGCTCTGCGTGTATTTTAGCGTTATAAGCGCAACTGTTAAGTCCCTTTTTTGCTCTTGCGTTAGGGTATTATTTGCCGTTACTACGTTATTAAACGTGTCTTCAGTAACTTTAAAATCGCTGCGGCCTTGCTCAAAGCTAATGCCAAAAACGTCTTTGCGCTCTATGTTTGCCGGTACATAATTAGGGTCTATTTCTACAACATTATAGCCGCCTTTGCGCTTTGCCTTTAGTATGGCAAGCGCTTCATCTGTGTAGCCCGGCGCAATAATTCCGTCAGAAACCTCCGGCGCAATTAGGCTGGCTGTTGCCTCGTCGCACACGTCAGAAAGTGCAATCCAATCGCCAAAGCTCGACATCCTGTCGGCGCCGCGTGCACGTGCATATGCGCAAGCAAGCGGCGAGGAATTTATATCTTTTACGTGGTGTGTAAAGTACATTTGTTTAAGCGTATCGCTTAACGGTAGGCCCAATGCCGCACCTGCAGGGCTTACGTGTTTAAACGATGTAGCGGCACAAATACCCGTTGCCTCCTTTAGCTCTTTTACAAGCTGCCATGCGTTAAATGCGTCTAAAAAGTTGATGTATCCCGGCTTGCCATTAAGCACATTTATTGGCAAATTTTGCTGAGAGGCACCCTGTGCCATATATATTTTAGCCGGCTTTTGGTTAGGGTTAATGCCGTATTTTAGCTCCATCTCGCCTGTGTTAAACTTGTCCATTTACTACCTCCGATAAAATTATAAGTTGGTATGTTTGGCGGTTGGCTCTTAAAATATAGGCCAGCCGCCATATTTTATAAAAGTATATTTAGGCAGCGCCACTATACTTTTTATGATTTATCGCTATTTTTTACCCGATTTTGCGCGAGTGTACTTGTTTTTAATAACGTCTTTATACTCGCCTGTTTTTATGTCTATGTACCTTACAAAAAGGCTTATTTTATTGTCGCTGTCTAGGCTGTTCCATATTGCATTTGCAAAAGTGTCAATGTCGTTTGGCACATCTATTGCGGTTGGCTCGCCGCTAAAAGATGGCAGAGGGTCTCCATCGCACTTGTATGTGTGCAAAAAGTGCCCCTCGCCCGCTATGGGCTGTGGGTACTCAAAAAACACACGCCTTGCGCTGTCCGCATTGCCGTCGGCAGATTTTAAAATTGCCATTTTATAATGCATTTTGTCGTTTTTAACCTTTACAATAGCCGATATACGGGGCGTAAAGTTTGGCGCATCGGGCTCAAAAGTGCGTTTGCGCAGGCTTTTTGCAAAACTTCTGCCCGTTTTCATGCCTTCATAAATGGTATCTGTTTGGTCGCCATTTGTAACAATGTGCGTGTTTTTGTGTTTGCGCACCGGTGCGTAAATTATAAGCGAGGGGTCCTCTAACTTTGCCGGGTCTGCCGCTTGGGTTACAATGCCGCCTTTTGTCTCCTCAAACACTCTGTTGCGACTGTTAGCGCTTCTACCCATAATAAAATACGCTATAACGGCATTTTTACCGTCATTACTGCGGCCTACTGCAATGCCGCGCCCCGGGTATTTATTAATAGCAAGCTCTGCTGATATATTTAATCTGTTCATTTTATAACGCCCTTTCCGAGTTTTAGTTATAGGTATCGGTGCGATATTTTTGTTGTTTATATTCACTTAAAACCCGTGCTTTTAGCTGTTTTATCGCAAAAATACGCCAAAAAGCACAGCAACCGGCGCACAAAATGCGCTAGCCATTATTTTCTAAGTACTCTCTTGTCACTTTGTCAAGCGCCTTTGGCAGTATGTCCCACTCGGCCTCTTGCATAACGCGCTTTTGCAGTGTTTCTGGCGTGTCTGCGCTTTGCACCGCCACTGCTTTTTGCATTATTATCTCGCCGTCGTCGGGTATTTCGTTTACAAAGTGCACCGTTGCGCCGGTTATTTTTACGCCTTTTTCAAGCGCAGCCTCGTGCACTTTTAGGCCGTAAAACCCCTTGCCACAAAAACTTGGTATTAGGCTTGGGTGCACATTAATTATGCGTTTATCGTATTCTTTTACAAGGCCTTCGCCAAGGACGCTCATAAACCCTGCAAGCACCACAATTTGTATTTTGTGCTGTTTTAACACGCTTAAAAGCGCATCGTCAAACTGCTGTACACTGTCGTAATCTCTGCGGTTTACAACTTGCGTTTTTATGTCAAACGGTGCGTTTTTTGCACGCTCTAGCGCAAAAACACCGTCTTTACTAGACACTACAAGACACACGTTTGCACAGGGCAAATTGCCCGCCGCCTTTGCGTCTATTATCGCCTGTAAGTTTGTGCCGCCGCCGCTTACAAAAACTGCCGTATTTACCATAGCTCTACACTGTCCTCGCCTGTTTTTGCGGTGCAAACCTCGCCTAAAATATAGGCGTCTGCCTCGCCGTTTTGCGCAAGTATTTTTAGCGTTTTTTCTGCGTCACATTGCGGTACTACAACTGTCATGCCAACACCCATGTTAAATGTGTTGTACATGTCTCTTTGCGATATACCGCCGGTTTTTTCTATATAGCTGAATATTTCGGGCACTTTTACGCACGCTTTTTCAATGCGCACTTTAAATCCGTTTGGCAAAGAGCGCGGTATGTTTTCGTAAAAGCCGCCGCCTGTAATATGGCTTACAGCGCGCACGTCAACGCCTTGCTCAAACAGTGCCGTAACGGGCTTTACATATATTTTTGTGGGCGTTAGCAACGTGTCGCCAAGCGTCTTGCCCAAAAGCTCTTCTCTCGGCGCATTTAGGTCGGTATTTTCTATGTCAAAAACCTTGCGCACAAGCGAGAAGCCATTTGAGTGCACGCCGCTTGAAGTAAGCGCAATTACAACGTCCCCATGTGATATTTTATTGTTATCTATAATTTTAGCCTTGTCTACAACGCCAACGGTAAAGCCGGCTAGGTCGTACTCGTCCTCGCCGTAAAAGCCCGGCATCTCGGCCGTTTCGCCGCCCACAAGCGCCGCACCTGCCAAAACACAGCCGTCTGCTATACCCTTTACAATTTGCTCTATTTTCTCGGGCACGTTTTTGCCACACGCAATATAGTCTAAAAACACAAGCGGTTTTGCGCCGCACGCAAGCACGTCGTTAACGCACATTGCAACACAGTCTATGCCAACCGTGTCGTGCTTATCCATTAAAAAAGCAAGCTTTAACTTTGTGCCAACACCGTCTGTGCCGCTTACAAGCACGGGCTTTGTAAGGCCCGTCATGTCCAGCTCAAACATGCCGCCAAACCCACCAACGCCGCCCAAAACACCGCTTGTAAGCGTGCGTGTAATGTGGCTTTTCATAAGCTCTACCGCTTTGTAGCCTGCCGTTATGTCTACGCCTGCCTGTTTATAGCTCTCTGAATAACTCTTGTCCACTAAAAGTTCCTCCTGTAATTTATGCCTATTATTTATTAATCGACACTTTCCAGCTTAAGCTCGAATTTATTTTTTTCTACTTTTTTAGGCGGCTCGCTGGGGTATACGCCCGTAAAACAGCCGCTACACATTTCGCAGTTTGCGCCCTCAACAATGTGCGGAACATCCTCAATATCAAAATAACCTAACGTATCTACGCCAATTATTTTTGCAATCTCGTCTATTGAGTTGTTGTGCGCTATAAGCTTATCGGTAGAATCTATGTCTGTGCCAAAATAGCAAGGGAACCTAAAAGGCGGGCTTGATAGGCGCATGTGCACCTCGGTAGCGCCTGCCTCCCTTAAAAGTTTTACTATTTTTAGGCTTGTTGTGCCCCTGACAATGCTGTCGTCTACAAGCACAACACGCTTGCCACGCACAACGCTCTCAATAGGGCTTAGTTTAATGCGCACGTCGTTTTCGCGCTGTTTTTGGTTTGGCGCTATAAACGTGCGGCCAATGTACCTGTTTTTTAAAAAGCCCATGCCGTAAGGTATGCCGCTCTCGGCAGAGTAACCAAGCGCCGCATCAAGGCCTGAGTCCGGCACGCCTACCACTATGTCCGCCGGCACATTGTTGCGCCTTGCAAGACATTGGCCCGCTTTGTACCTAGAAGTGTGCACGCTCACACCGTTTATAACGCTGTCCGGACGTGCAAAATATATATACTCAAACACACAAAAGCCGCCTTTTTGGCCGCAGTGCGTTTTAATGCTTGTAATCTCGTTATTTTTAATAACAACAACCTCGCCCGGCTCAATATCGCGCACAAACTCTGCGCCAATTGCGCCAAGCGCACAGCTCTCGCTAGAAAAAATATAGCTATCGCCCATTTTGCCAATGCACAGCGGCCTGTAACCTTTTGGGTCACGCGCGGCAATAAGCTTTTGCGGCGACATTACTATTAGGCAGTATGCTCCATCTAGCCTGCCCATTGCGCGCACAACGGCCTCTTCAATGCTTTTGCTTTTAAGGCGCTCTTTAGTAATGGTGTACGCTATAACCTCCGAGTCCGACGTAGCATGGAAGATACCGCCTTCAAGCTCAATCTCCTCGCGCAGTTCTGCCGCATTTGTGACGTTGCCGTTGTGCACAAGCGCCATGCTGCCCTTTATGTGCTGTATTAGCAGCGGCTGTGCATTGCTGCGAGACTGGTTGCCCGTTGTTGAGTATCGGCAGTGGCCGACGCTCATTTGCCCCTTTGGCAGCGCAGAGAGCACGTCTTTAGTAAAAACTTCGTTAACAAGGCCAAGGTCGCGGTGTTTTGATATTACTCCGCAGTCGTTTATTGCCATGCCACAGCTCTCTTGTCCCCTGTGTTGCAAGGCATAAAGGCCATAGTAAGTTGCCGCTACAACATCGCCCACATCGCCGCTTTTGTCGTAAACGCCAAACACGCCGCACTCCTCGTGCGGTTTATCGCAAAACATATCGTAATTGTCAGTCATTTATGGCTCCGATCAAATATATTGAATGTACTTAATATAAAAAGCGTGCCGCTTTTATTGCAAAGTTATGTTATCAAAAAAATACTAATAAATGCAATTAAAGCGGCTGTTTAAACTATATTAAAACGTGCAAATTACTCGCCCAAAAGGCGTTTTAGCACCTCTGCATATGCTTCTTCTGCGCCGCCAAGGTCACGGCGGAACAAATCTTTATCAAGGTGTGCATGTGTTTTAGAGTCCCAAAAACGACATGTGTCCGGGCTAATCTCATCGGCCAAAACAATAGTGCCGTCTGCAAGGCGACCAAACTCAAGTTTAAAGTCGATTAGCTCTATGCCTGCGTCTTTTAAGTACTCGGCCATGTATGTATTTACACGCAGTGCGTAGTCTGCAATTACCTCTAACTCTTTTGGTGTTGCACAATCTAGCGCCGCAATGTGGTACTCGTTAATCATCGGGTCGCCAAGAGCATCGTCTTTATAGCAGTACTCAAGCACTGTTGTTTTTAGCACTGTGCCCTCTTCCATACCAAGGCGTTTTGCAAGGCTACCTGCCGCAACGTTGCGCACAATTACCTCTAGCGGCACTATCTCAACTTTTTTAACAAGTGTCTGCCTGTCGTTAAGCTCTTTTACAAGGTGTGTTGGTATGCCTTTTTCCTCAAGCATTTGCATCATGCGGTTTGTAACGCGGTTGTTTACAACGCCCTTGCCCCTAATTGTGCCTTTTTTTGCGCCGTTGCCTGCCGTTGCATCGTCTTTATAATCAACAAGCACAACGTCTGCCTCGCTTGTCGCGTAAACTTTTTTTGCTTTACCCTCGTATAACATCTCTAATTTATCCATTTTTATTTCCCCTTTTGATTTTTTATTTTTTTATGCCAAGTGCAGTTAGCCAAACCGATGTGAGCCAAACCCGCCTCAAAACGCTTGATTTGCCAACATATAGGCGTAATCCCGCCGGACAAACGCCGGCCTTGCACGGTTGTAACAAAGCGTGTTAAAATCGTATCTATTTTGCTGTACACTGCCCATTTTTAATATTAAAGCTCTTGTGCCTGCCTTGAGATTTCCTCGTCTTTTTGCGCTATAAGCTGTGCCATTTCCTCCCTGGCTTTTAGCAGTAGGCCCGTAATGCGCTCGTCGCCCACGGCAAGTATTTGTGCCGCCAACACGGCCGCATTTTTAGCGCCGCCAACCGCAACCGTGGCAACGGGTATTCCCGGTGGCATTTGCACAGTGGACAGCAGTGCATCGAGCCCGTCTGCCGCACCGCCCTTACACGGTATGCCTATAACAGGCAAAACTGTATTTGCCGCAACGGCACCTGCCAAGTGTGCCGCCATGCCTGCCGCCGCAATAATTACGCCAAAGCCGTTTTGTGCGGCA
>CAYJBO010000104.1:0-6530 GCA_964368295.1 uncultured Bacteroides sp. | reverse complement strand
TAAAGGCGATGACGTTACTGTTGACAGCGTTAACGAAGCTATGAAAGCTGTTGCTTCTGAGAGCTATGGCTACAACACAGACGCTATTGTTTCTTCAGACGTTATTGGCATTAAATACGGCAGCCTTTTCGATGCAACACAAACAATGGTAACTAAAATTGCAGATGGCTCTTACCAAGTTCAAGTTGTTGCATGGTATGACAACGAGAACAGCTACACAAGCCAAATGGTTCGCACAATTAAATACTTCTCAGACCTTGGCTAATTAGCAGTTTGAGTTAATATTTAAAAGCGTACTTATAGTGTTTTTTAGCGGCAACTTTTTAAGTTGCCGCTTTTTGTTTTATATTTTAAGGGCGCAGGCGGTTTTGGCCTTTAAATTGCTGTGCACTGTGCGCACAAATATAAAAGTGGCGCAGGGCTTTAACCCTGCACCACTTAATAGTTTTTTTGTTAGCTGCTATATTTGTGCCGCAATTTATAATAAATAATTAGCTAAAAAATTTCCAGTTGCCGCAAATTGGCAAAGTGCTTGTCTTGTAGCCCATTGCGTTTGCAAAGCCCACAATCATAAATATAAACACTACAAGGTAGCCAATGCCGCCGACAATCCAGCCGATGAAAGGGATTATCATAACAAGCACGCACAATAGCATTAATACATTTACGCCCACTGCTTGGTTAGCGTGGTGCCTTACAAAAGGCGATTTGCCGTTTGCAAGTAGTGCGATAACTACAAAAATTAAGCTTACATAGCAAAGAGCGGCAAGGCCTTTGTTCTCAATTGCATCGGGCGTAGCCTGTGGTGTTTGGTAATAATTTTGTTGAGACTGTTGATAATACTGTTGTTGCTGCTGTTGTTGGTACTGTGGCTGTTGGTAACTTTGCTGTTGGTAGCTTTGTTGTTGGTAAGTTTGTTGTTGATTTGCACCCTGTTGGTTTTGGTTGTTATTCTGTTCCATTATATGTTCCTCCTGCTAAAATTAAAATTAATTGCGAGGCTAGTTTTTAGCTGCCGTGCAATTTGTTACGTTGAAATATTTGCTGAGTAAAAAACATCGCTGATAATATTTATATACATTATATTATATTGCGCACTCGCATGTAATATTTCATCCATAAGATATTATATATGCTAGCAAAAAAATAGGCGAGTGTCAATAAATATTGCCTTTTATGGGGTGTAATATTTTAATATTTTATAGCGCTTAAAAATTTACTTTAAAATATTAAAAAAACATGCATAAAGTACTTGCATTTTGTTATACTGCGTGTTATAATAATTAGGCGACTGCGAGTCCCTGCGCTTTTTTAGGGAAAACGCAGGGTAAGATATGCGTTGAAGCGGGAGGTTGCCGTGACGAGTTCACGGGTTTTTCCGCCGAGTATGTCCGTTCTTAGAACCGGGCGAAAGAATACTGATGGCAATGGATACGTTTGTGCAGCCACTCTTTGTACAAACCAATGTTCACCTTAAGTTGCTGAGTGTCTTTCCGGAGGAACTGCATGGCGGTTCACCGGATTTTCTGATGCAAAAACGTGAAACACCCGGCGCAGTGTTCAGTATTTATCAAATAGCCCCTCGCAAACATTATAAAAGGAGGCAACAAAATGGCAGTCAAAGAGAAAATCAGAATTCGCTTAAAGAGCTATGACGCTACACTAATCGACAACGCAGCAGAAAAAATTGTTGATACAGCGAAGCGTTCAGGTGCTAGAGTTTCAGGTCCTATCCCTTTGCCAACAGACAAAGAGGTTGTGACAATTTTGCGCGCTGTGCACAAATACAAAGATAGCCGCGAGCAATTTGAAACACGCACACACAAGCGTCTTATTGACATTCTGAAACCGTCTAACAAGACGGTGCAGGACTTAACTAACCTGCAACTCCCCGCCGGCGTTGACATTGAGATTAAACTGTAACCTACATTATTATATATAGGCGGCAAAATTTCATCACAACTCGGTAGGCGAGGTCATGTTGGCGGTTTACGCCGTCAACCAATAACCTATTAGGAGGCAAAATAAATGAAAAAAGGTATTATCGGCAAAAAAATTGGCATGACACAAATTTTCGATGAAAACGGCAAAGTCATCCCGGTTACAGTTGTTGAGGCAGGCCCTTGCACAGTAGTGCAAAAAAAATCTGTCGAGACTGACGGTTACGTAGCTGTACAAATGGGCTTTGGCGACATCAAGGCAAAAAAAGTAAGCAAACCTTACAAAGGTCACTTTGACAAGGCTGAGGTTGCACCAAAAAGAACACTTCGTGAGTTCCGTTTTGAGGATATCAGCGAGCTAAAAATCGGCGATATCATTAAAGCAGACACATTTGAAGTTGGCGACCACATCGACGTTGTGGGCACAAGCAAAGGTAAAGGTTACGCCGGCACAATCAAGCGCTGGAACGGCCACCGCCTTCGTGAATCTCCCGGTACAGGTCCTGTTGCTCGTCACGCAGGTTCAATGGGTGCTTGTTCATCTCCGTCACGTGTTTTTAAAGGCAAAAAATTGCCAGGACACCTAGGCGCAGAGCGTGTAACAGTACAAAACCTAAAAGTCGTCAAAATTGACGCAGAAAACAATCTGATCGCTGTTAAAGGCGCAATACCGGGACCTAAAGGTTCTCTTGTATGCCTTTCTGATAGCGTGAAAGGCTAAAGGAGGAAAGCAAAATGGCAAAATTTGACGTTTTAGACATGAACGGCAAGAAAGTTTCCACAGTAGAGCTTTCCGACGCCGTATTCGGAATTACACCGAATGAAAAAGTTATGCATGCCGCTGTTGTAAACTTTTTGGCAAATCAACGCCAAGGCACGCAAAGCACATTAACACGTAGCGAAGTTTCCGGTGGCGGACGCAAACCATGGCGTCAAAAAGGCACAGGCCGTGCACGTCAAGGTAGCACACGTAGCCCACAGTGGACACACGGTGGTGTGGCACTAGGCCCCAAACCTAGAGATTACAGCTATCGCTTAAACAAAAAAGTTAAGCGCCTTGCTATCTTGTCAGCTCTATCAAGCAAAGCACAAAGCGGTGACATCATTGTTATCGACGAGCTAAACGTTGCAGAGTTTAAGACAAAAACTGTTGTAAACATGTTAAGCGCTATCGGCGTTACACGCAAAGCACTTATAGTTACACCGTCTGTTGACAAAAAGCTTATTAAAAGCGCAGCCAACATACCTGGTATAAAAACAACAACTGCAGACAACATCAACACATATGCTGTTATTAACGGCGGCAAATTTGTTATCAGTGTAGACGCAGTTAAAAAGCTCGAGGAGGTTTATGCATAATGAAACAGGCAGCACAAGATATAATTTTGGCACCTATTATTACAGAGGCCTCCATGTCGGGTATTGCAGATAAAAAGTACACTTTTAAAGTTGCTAAGTCTGCTACTAAAATCGACATTGCAAGAGCTGTTGAAGATCTATTCAAAGGCGCAAAAGTGTCAAAAGTAAATACAATTTCCGTGCGCGGACGTTTTCGCCGCCAGGGACGCTTTGGTGGTTATACACCGTCAAGCAAAAAAGCTATCGTAACACTTACTAAAGATTCAAAAGGCATCGAGTTCTTCGAATCAATGGTTTAACCGAGAGCTTTAGCCCCCGAGAGGGAGCGGTTATGGGGATATGACCCCGATAATAACATCATAAGCGAAGCAGCCAAAACAAATTTAACACTTTTAAAACAAAAAGCCCACGTAAACTTTTGCACAGTTACACAAACCGCAGCGGATGTATTTTTATCCACAGCAGGTGTGGTGCAAAGGCAAAAAGTGTGGCAGGGGTAAAATTAAAAGGGTTGCTTTAAAGAAAGAGAGAGAAATAATGGCTATCAAAAAGTATAAGCCCACTACCCCCGGTCGCCGCGGCATGACAGTTACAGATTATTCTGGACTTTCTAAAGTAGCACCGGAGCGCAGCTTGCTTGAGCCTATGAAAAAGGCAGCAGGCCGCAACAACACAGGGCGCATTACAGTACGTCACCACGGTGGCGGCAACCGCACAAAGTACCGCGTTATTGATTTTAAACGCAACAAAGTGGATATGCCTGCAACGGTTAAAACACTTGAGTACGATCCAAACCGCTCAGCCCACATTGCACTAGTGCAATATGAGGACGGCGAAAAACGTTACATCATCGCACCGGAAGGCTTAAAAGTAGGAGACACAGTTTTAAGCGGTCCTAATGCGGATATCAAACCGGGCAACTGCTTACCTTTTGTAAACATACCGGTTGGTACAATGATACACAACATTGAGCTTTACCCGGGCAAAGGTGCACAGCTTGTGCGCAGCGCAGGTAACCAAGCTCAACTTATGGCTAAAGAGGGCAAATATGCTCTTGTACGTCTACCATCGGGAGAGATGAGAAACATCCCGGTAAACTGCATTGCAACGGTAGGCCAAGTTGGCAACACAGACCACGAGAATGTCAACATCGGTAAAGCCGGCCGCAAACGCCACATGGGCTGGAGACCTACTGTTCGCGGTAGCGTTATGAACCCTTGTGATCACCCCCACGGTGGTGGTGAGGGCAAAAGCCCAATCGGCCGTTCGGGCCCTGTTACTCCTTGGGGTAAACCGGCTCTTGGCTATAAAACACGCAAAAAACATGCACGTAGCGATAAATTTATCGTAAAACGTGCAACTAAGTAAGGAGGATTGCTGTTATGGGTAGAAGTATTAAAAAAGGACCTTTTGTACAGCCGGTCCTACTGAAACGTGTAAGAGAGTTGAACGAGTCAGGCGAGAAACGCGTTCTTAAAACATGGAGCCGTGCATCGACAATTTTTCCTGATTTCGTAGGCCATACTTTCGCAGTACACGACGGCCGCAAACATGTGCCTGTTTATGTAACAGAGGACATGGTTGGCCACAAACTTGGCGAGTTTGCTCCCACACGTACTTTTAAAAGCCACGTGGGCGGCAAAACGACAGGACGATAAGGAAGAAGGAGAGGAATACAAATGGAAGCTAAGGCATATCTAAGATACGCCCGCATTTCACCACGTAAGGTTTCCGTAGTGCTTGACCTTATCAGAGGGCAAGAACTGGAAAAAGCGCTGGCGATACTGCAGTACACACCTAAGGCCGCCTCCGAGCTCCTTTATAAATTGGTGAAGTCTGCTGCCGCAAATGCGGAAAACAACCACAACATGGATAAAAATACACTATATGTAGCAGAGTGCTTTGTTACACCCGGCCCAACGCTTAAACGCATTATGCCAAGGGCACAAGGCCGTGCATTTAGAATACTAAAGCGCACAAGCCACATTACAGTAGTTTTAAAAGAGAAAGTGTAAGGAGGTAAAACAGCATGGGTCAGAAAGTTAATGCTCACGGTTTAAGAGTGGGAATTATTAAAGATTGGGACAGCCGCTGGTTTACATCCAAGCGTGAATTTGCAGATGCTGTGGTTGAAGACCACAAAATCCGCAAAGTCCTAAAAAAACAACTTTACAGTGCGGGCATCCCTAAAATTGAGATTGAGCGCACTATCGATAACGCTACAAGCAAACCTAAAGTAAAGGTTAGCATCCACTGCGCAAAACCGGGTATGGTTATTGGCAAGGGCGGTAGCGAGATCGGCAAACTTCAAGCTCAGCTTGAAAAACTTACAGGAAAATCTGTAAACGTAAACATTGTTGAAGTGCCAAACATGTCCACAAATGCACAACTTGTTGCAGAGGACATTGCAAGCCAACTAGAGCGTAGAATTGCATTCCGCCGTGCCACAAAAATGGCAATGCGCAACGCAATGCAACCTCGCAGAGGCAGCAACGCAGTAGCAGCAAAAGGTATTAAAATCCAAATTGGCGGCCGCTTAAACGGCGCTGATATCGCTAGAAGCGAGACATACCACGAGGGTACAATACCTCTACAAACACTGCGCGCTGACATCGACTATGGCTTTGCCGAGGCAGACACAACATACGGCAAAATAGGCGTTAAAGTTTGGGTGTACAAAGGAGAAGTGCTCAAGGGTTCTAAACCGGCACCCCGCAAAGAAGGAGGCAACAAGTAATGTTACTGCCTAAAAGAGTTAAATACCGTCGCGTTCACCGCGGACGTATGACGGGCAAGGCTACTCGTGGCAACAAAGTTACACAAGGCCAGTACGGCATTGTTGCTTTAGAGCCATCTTGGATAACCTCAAATCAAATTGAGGCTGCCCGTATTGCCATGACACGTTATATTCGTCGTGGCGGTAAAGTTTGGATTAAAATATTCCCCGACAAACCTGTAACAGAAAAACCAGCAGGTACAAGGATGGGTTCCGGTAAAGGTTCTCCCGAGTACTGGGTAGCGGTTGTAAAACCGGGCCGCGTTCTTTTTGAATTAGCAGACGTTGACGAGGAAATAGCGCGCGAGGCACTGCGTTTGGCAATGCATAAATTGCCAGTAAAGTGCAAATTTGTTAAGCGTGAGGAGGCACAGCAGGCATGAGAGCAATAGAAGTACGTGAGATGACAGCCGCTGAGCTTACAAAAAAGCTGGCAGAGCTTAAAGAAGAGTTAT
>CAYJBO010000103.1:0-6852 GCA_964368295.1 uncultured Bacteroides sp. | reverse complement strand
CGAAGAAAATATAAAATGGGATTCTGACGTTTTTGACGATGACGCTACAACGAGCGAAAAAGATAAAAAGAGCAAAAAAGATGAGTTTAAAATTTTAACACCGCATGAGATAAAAGAGGGACTTGACCAGTACGTTATAGGACAAGAAGAGGCCAAAATAGTGCTTTCTGTTGCGGTTTATAACCACTACAAGCGTATTTTACAATCGCCCGACAACGAGGTTGAACTGCAAAAGACAAACGTTTTGCTTTTAGGCCCATCGGGTGTTGGTAAAACGCTGTTAGCACAAACACTCGCACGCATGTTAAATGTGCCATTTGCCATTGCAGACGCTACTACTTTAACAGAAGCAGGCTATGTTGGCGAAGACGTTGAAAATATTTTGCTCAAGCTTATACAGGCGGCAGATTTTAACGTAGAGCAAGCAGAAAAAGGCATAATTTATATTGACGAAATAGATAAGATTACAAGAAAAAGCGAAAATCCTTCGATTACTCGTGATGTAGGCGGCGAGGGTGTCCAGCAGGCGCTATTAAAAATAATTGAGGGCACACTGAGCAATGTCCCACCTCAAGGTGGGCGCAAACATCCACAACAAGAATTTATACAAATTAACACAAAAAATATTTTGTTTATTTGCGGTGGTGCGTTTGATGGCCTTGAAAAGCATATTGAAAAGCGCACAAACAGTTCTTCTATAGGTTTTGGCGGCACATTAAAAATGAACGAGGACGAGAAAAAAGAAAATCTCTTGCGTCTTGTTGAACCCCATGACCTTGTTAAATTTGGCCTTATACCGGAACTTATTGGCAGAATTCCCGTTGTTACAGTTTTAAAAGCGCTAGACGAAGAGGCACTTGTGCGTGTTATGTGCGAGCCTAAAAATAGCCTTGTAAAACAGTATACAGCACTTTTAAACATGGACGATGTAGAACTTGAGATTACAAAAGAAGCTCTAACAGCAATAGCAGCAAAAACAATAGCGCTTAAAAGTGGTGCTAGGGGATTGCGCAGCGTTATTGAGCAGGCTTTAATTGCAATCATGTACGACATCCCCAGTGACCCCGGTATTTCAAAAGTAATTGTTACAAAGGAAACTATAGAGGGCGGAAAACCTTTACTGGAATACACTCAGTGTGAAACCTCATGTAAAAAATCATTGGCTTCAGGCGAGTAATTAAAAAACGATACATTGTTTAAATAATTGCGTTGTTGTTTTAATTATCAAAGGACGCTGTTATATTTTGGTAAATGTAGTTTAGGCACTTTTAGTATAAAAAAATATTTTATTATAACAATAATTACTGTTGCAAATTGTGACAAATTAATTTATAATATATTAAGATATTGTTATTTTTTTTGGAGGATAATTTATGAGCATTACCCGCTTATTTAATGTTGCATTGACAGCAGGCGTTGCAGATGAACCGGCAATAGGTGTTGTAGTTTTTACAGGTATATCTATTGTGTTTTTTGTGCTTGTTTTACTGTTTGGTGTAATTACGCTGCAAGGTGCTATTTTTAAAATGGCAGATAAAAAAAGAGAAGTAGCTGAACAAAAAGAAGAAGTTGCAAATGCAAGTTTAAATGTTGAAACACTTACCGACACTGTACAGCCGGTAGTTGAAAGTGGCATTTCAGGCGAGGTTGTTGCGGCTATTACCGCGGCTATTGCTTGTATGCAAGGTACATCCGGTGGTTATACTATAAAAAGTATTTCCATGGCAAAAGGCGGACAAAATCGCAATGCTTGGGGCACTGCTGCTGCATTGTCATATACAGAGCCGTTTTAATTATTAGTATATTTTATATTTGCTTTATCAGCCTATTGGTATGCGCAATGTTATTGTTGTGCTTACTTTTAAGGCTGTACGGCAGAATGGAGTTTTAAATGCAGGGTTTTTTTAGTGCGATTTCAGGCATAGCATCTACCTCCGGATTTACAGGTCTTGTAGAAAATCCGGGATACTTAATTATGATAATAGTGGCGTGTTTCCTTCTTTATCTTGCCATTGTTAAACAGTTTGAGCCATTGTTGTTATTACCTATTGCTTTTGGTATGCTACTAGCTAACCTACCTTTTGGCGATATTATAAACATGGAGTTCTTTATCAATACAGAGTCAGGTCATCCTGATTTTATGAGGATATTAAATGAGGGTGGCCTCGCAGATATGCTTTATCTCGGCGTTAAGCTTGGCATATATCCGCCACTTATTTTCCTTGGCATTGGTACAATGACAGACTTTGGCCCGCTTATTTCAAATCCAAAGAGCCTATTGCTAGGTGCGGCTGCTCAATTTGGTATATTTATTACGTATTGGGGCGCAAAAGCTGTAGGTCCTCTTGTTGAGGCTCTTGGCATTACCGAAGCTTTTACAGCTCAAGAAGCTGGCTCTATTGCTATTATCGGTGGCGCAGACGGTCCTACCGCTATTTATTTAACATCGCAACTTGCACCTGAACTATTAGGTGCGATTGCGGTTGCAGCTTACAGCTACATGGCACTTGTGCCGGTTATTCAACCGCCTATCATGAAGGCTCTTACAACTAAAAAAGAGCGCACAATAGTTATGACACAGCTTAGGACTGTTTCTAAAAAAGAGCGTATACTTTTCCCAATAATGTGTACTATATTAATTTCGTTAATACTACCAAGTGCAACACCACTAGTTGGTATGCTTATGCTTGGTAACTTGATGAAAGAGTCTGGCATTGTTGAGAGGATTACAAAAACAGCAGGCAACGAGCTTATGAATATTGTTACAATTTTCTTAGGTGTTTCTGTTGGCGCAACAACTAATGCAGAGACATTCTTGAATGTACAAACATTGCTTATAGTTGTTTTAGGCCTTGTAGCATTTTGCTTTGGTACAGCCGGCGGTGTTATACTTGGCAAAATTATGTGTTGGGCAACTAAGGGTAAGGTTAATCCGCTTATAGGTGCTGCAGGTGTTTCAGCCGTTCCTATGGCTGCACGTGTTGCACAAAAAGTAGGCCAGCAAGAGGATCCACATAACTTTTTGCTTATGCATGCTATGGGCCCGAACGTTGCGGGTGTTATAGGTAGTGCTGTTGCGGCAGGCGTTTTGCTTAACATGCTTGGTTAGTCTTTATTTGTAAAGCATATAACTTTTATTAAAATTATATTTAAAGTTAAAAACCTCTTTTAATAGGCTTTAATACCGCCTTTTTAAAGAGGTTTTTTATTAATGATACGTCTTTATACGAATTAGCAAGGCTAGAGTATTATGCAATTTTATATTTTGAAAAATATAAAGTGAATTAATATTAAAATAATTGCACATTTACCCCTTATACGGAATACTATTTAATATAATTAATTGTATTTTGAAAGGTAGTGTGCGTTATGAGGAAAAAATTTAAAAGGCGTAACACAGTAACGCAGACAAAGAAAACAGGTAAAAAAAGAAAAAAACATCGTTTTTTATTTAAGCTTTTGTTATTTGTAGTTGCAGTAATAGCATTGCTTGTTTTTTTTGATGCACGGCTTGGCTCTGTAATAACTACTATTGCGCAATATCAATGTCAAAGTATATCTATACTTGCAATAAATGATGCGGTTATTGACGAACTTGAGAAAAGCCCGGAGTTAACCAGCAATCTTTTGACGCTACAGCGTAATATTGATGGAACAGTTACAAGTATTACAGTAAACACAGACACTTTAAATGAGCTAAAAGCAAGGTTAACTAGTGCAGTTTCTCATCGCTTAGAGGCGCTTGATGACCAAAATGTTAGCGTACCGCTTGGAACACTTATAGGATGGCAGCTTGTATCAGGACGTGGGCCTAATATAAATTTAAAAATTGTGCCAACCTCTTTTGTGCAGTCTACTACAAAAAATATGGTAACAACTGCGGGCATAAACCAAACACAGCACAGCATTGTTGTGCAATTTACGGTTGAGATGAGTGCTCTTTTACCGGGTTATTCTACAAGCATAGTTGTACAAAATGATGTCACTGTGTCAGAGACTCTTATCGTCGGCGAGGTTCCGATGTTCTACTCTGTCTCGTGAAAATTATATTAGCCTTGATAATATAGTTTTTTACCCCATGCGGCATTTGGCCCGCTGTTTGCACTATAACGGCAAATATATTTATAAAATTAGTTTGAATACATTTAGCAAAACTGCTAATAATTGTTAAAGAGGTGAACTTAGTTGAGAGTTACAAAGGATGTACGCAGTGAGTGGGAAAAATTGACGTCGTTAATCAAATATCACAATAATTTATATTATAACGAAGACACGTCGGAAATAAGTGATTTTGAATACGATGAACTCAGCGTAAAATTGCGGGAACTTGAAAAAAATTACCCTACACTGGCAAAAAAGGGCTCGCCTACAAGTAAAGTGGGCGGCAAGGCCTCGGGCAAGTTTGCTAAGGTTGCTCATGCTGTTAAAATGGATAGCCTGCAAGATGCGTTTTCTTTTGAGGAATTATTCGACTTTGACAGAAGGGTTAGAGAAGTTGCCGAAAATCCGCAGTATGTAGTTGAAATAAAAATTGATGGTCTCTCTGTAAGCCTACAATATGTCGATGGGAAGTTTACACGAGGATTAACACGTGGTGACGGCACAGTTGGCGAGGATGTAACAGAAAATATAGCCACAATAAAAAATATACCAATGCAGTTAGATAATGCCCCGCCATTTTTAGAAGTGCGCGGAGAGGTATATATGCCAAGGGAGGAGTTTTTGCGCGTTGTAAGGGAGCAAGAGGAAAGTGAAAAGCAACCTTTTAAAAACCCCAGAAATGCGGCCGCAGGCTCATTAAGGCAGAAGGATTCTGATATTACAAGGCAACGGGGTCTCTCGTCATTTATATTTAATGTGCAACAGGTAGAGGGCGAGAGCCTTACAACTCATGCGCAAAGCTTAAAATACCTTGATGAGCTAACATTTGATGTATCTCCACGCTATAGCGTTTTTGAGAGTATTGAGGCCGTTATAGAAGAGATAAAAGACATAGGCGAGAAAAGGGGAGAGCTGTCGTTTGATATTGACGGTGCAGTTGTTAAAGTAAATGATTTTGCACACAGAGATTTACTCGGTAGCACGGCAAAATTTCCACGGTGGGCAATAGCTTATAAATATCCGCCCGAAGAAAAAGAGAGCATACTGCTTGATGTTGAAGTGTCGGTAGGAAGAACAGGTGTGCTTACCCCAACAGCAACGTTTGAGCCGATTTTACTTGCCGGCACTACAGTTGCAAGGGCTATTTTGCATAATGAAGACTTTATTAATACACTTGATATTGCCGTAGGCGACACTATACGCATAAGAAAAGCAGGCGATATAATACCTGAGGTTGTGGCAGTGACAAAACGCAGTGATAACCATGTTACTTTTAAAATGCCCAGCGCTTGTCCATCGTGTAACAGCACAGTTACTAGGTTTGAAGACGAGGCGGCCATCAGATGCACAAACCCTGAATGTCCGGCACAGACTTTACGCAATATCATACATTTTGCAAGCAGAGGTGCAATGGATATAGAGGGACTTGGCCCGTCTGTCACTACTCAGCTTGTAGATTTGGGTTTTGTAAAAAATGTGGCTGACATTTATACACTGTCAAGAGAACAGCTTTTGACATTGGGTAAAGATGTAGGTTTATTTGCGGATAATCTTCTTGCGGCAATTGAGCAATCTAAGCAAAATAATATAGACAAATTAATCTTTGCACTTGGTATACGCCATGTTGGCGCAAAGGGTGCCTCGTTACTGGCAGAGCATTTTGGCAGCGTAGACGCCATAATTGCTGCGACGGAGGAGGAGATAAATTCTATTGATGGCTTTGGTGGAGTAATGACCATGAGTGTAATAGATTTTTTTGCGAACCATGGCACGATAGATTTAGTGTCTAGGTTAAAGAGCTCCAATGTAAATATGACGTATATAGGCGAAGAAAAGACAGATAGGCTTGCAGGTATGACTATAGTAGTAACAGGCACATTGCCTACTCTTTCAAGAGACGAAGCACAGGCACTTATTACAAAAAATGGCGGCAAGGCCGCTTCGTCAGTGTCTAAAAAAACATCTTACGTGCTTGCGGGCGAGGCAGCAGGCTCTAAACTTACTAAGGCAACTCAACTGGGCGTTGAGGTGATTGATGAAAACACATTTTACTCAATGATAAATTAACTATATGATAAAAAAAGTGATGCTTGCAATATGCGCAAGCATCACTTTTAAGCTATTATTTAGCTTTTTCATTGTCAAATACAAATTGCAATAATACGTATTTAAACGTAATAATTGCAAATATTATACTCTTTAAGGGATATGTCACCATCGGAATTTCACATAAATTATTAAAAAATTAATCAATTTCTACCATAATTTTTGTGTTTTCTCTAACAGCGGCCGCACGCATTACAACCCTAATGGCCCTTGCTATGCGCCCTTGCTTACCAATAACCCTGCCCATGTCGGGCTGTGATACATGTAAGTGATAGACAACTATGTTTTCTTCGTTTGGTGGGTCAACTGTAACTTGCACAGCGTCTTTATCCTCGACAAGGTTTTTTGCGACTACAAGTAAAAGTTCCTGCATGTCCATTCCTCCTTGCATCAAACGATGTTGTTCTTTTTAAACAAATTGCGAACTGTGTCTGTAGGTTGTGCACCGTTCTCAATCCATTTTTTTGCTTTTTCAGCATCAACGCTTACTACTGCAGGCTCTTTAGTTGGGTCGTAATAACCAATCTCCTCTATAAAACGACCGTCACGCGGTGAGCGAGAGTCAGCAACAACTACACGATAGAATGGAGCTTTTTTAGCGCCCATATGACGTAATCTTATTTTAACAGCCATGTATTTCACCTC
>CAYJBO010000102.1:2065-6919 GCA_964368295.1 uncultured Bacteroides sp. | reverse complement strand
GGCAGACCGCATTGCTGCTTTCCGTGAGATGATTTGTGCAGACACTGTTGCAGAGCGTGAGACAGCTCTTGATAAAATTTTACCGATGCAACAAGGCGACTTTGAGGCTCTATACGAGGCACTTGAGGGCAACCCTGTTTGCATCCGCTTCTTAGACCCACCTCTACACGAGTTTGTACCTACAGACGAGGCTGACATTGCTAACCTTGCAAAAGCTCAAGGCAAATCTGTTGAGGACATCAAAGCAATTATCGAGGGCTTGCACGAGTTTAACCCAATGATGGGTCACCGTGGTTGCCGTCTGTCTGTAACATATCCTGAAATTGCTAAAATGCAAACACGTGCAGTTATAAGGGCAGCTATCAACGTACAAAAAGCTCATCCAGACTGGAACATGGTACCTGAAATAATGATACCGCTTGTTGGCGAGGTTAAAGAGCTTAAATACGTTAAAGATTTTGTTGTTGCAGTTGCAGACGAAGAGATTGCAGCGGCTAACAGCAGCCTAAAATATGAAGTTGGCACAATGATTGAAATCCCACGCGCTTGCCTAACTTCAGACGACATTGCTAACGAGGCAGACTTCTTCTGCTTTGGCACAAACGACTTGACACAGATGACATTCGGCTTTAGCCGTGACGATGCAGGCAAATTCTTAGACTCTTACTACGAGAACAAAGTTTATGAGAATGATCCGTTTGCTCGTCTTGACCAAACAGGCGTTGGCAAATTGATGGAGATGTCTGTTGAGCTTGGCAAAAAAGCAAACAAAGCATTGCATATCGGCATCTGCGGCGAGCACGGTGGAGACCCAACTTCTATCGAGTTCTGCCACAAACTAGGCCTAGACTATGTAAGCTGCTCACCTTTCCGTGTGCCTATTGCACGCCTTGCAGCAGCACAAGCAGCGCTTAAATTTGGCAAATAATTAATTTAGCGCAGTTTTTATAGCATATAACTTTTTAAACAGGCTCAGCGGTTTTACCGCCGGGCCTGTTTTTTATTTATACCGGGGTGCACTTTTTAAAAGCGCAGCTACTTTTTCCTATCGGCTAAGCGACAAGCACCTATAACTAGTTAGCGCTCTTAAATATGCACTCTAAATTCATCTAAGCATAAAAAATTACTAAATTTTGGCTGTAAAAATGCTTAGCATTTGCAGTTTTACACAAAATTTTTAGTTTTTTACAAAGTTTTTTCTATAAAAAGCTGTATTTTGTAACCAAAATGTAGTATTATAGTAGTGTTGTGGTTATTTAGTTCGCCACAATATAAATACTGTTAGCCATGCCACATAAAATGCATATACATATTTATATGGCAGAACGGAGCTTATATGTACCCAAAAGTTAAAAACATTAGTGCTTTACTTTTATGCACACTTTTTATTGTTTATATGGGCGGCTGTGTGCAGGGAGATTTTGTGCCGACGGGCACGAGCGAAGACGAGGTTACATTTGCAGATAGCAAAGGCGAAGTTGCGAGCAACACGCAAACACCCGAGCTTAATATACAGACAAATGCGGCAGGCCTATACGAAAACGGCGAGCTGTTAGACATGCCTTGGGTTTTTTCTGTAGATGGTAATAAAGTGCCGTTTGACACATATAGATACTACTATATAACAAACAGGCAGGCGCTTGATGGCGGCGATATTAGCTTTTGGCAACAGGGTGATGTTATTGCCCAAAACCATGCCGACACTTTAAAAGAATACGTGCGGCTTGATATTTTAACAACATACGCAATTAATCAGCTTGCGCAAGAGCACGGCCTTGAGCTTGTGCAGGAAGATTTAGACACAATAGACGATGTGCTAAACAGCGCACAGGCACAGCTTGGCGGCGAGGAAATGTTTGAGCAGTGGCTGACAGATCAAAACATGACAAAGAGTGTATACACAAAATTGCTGTCGGACAATTTAATTGCGGAAAAGCTGCTGTCGGACATATACGCAAACGACCTGATGGCTGAAATACAAAGCACCCATGTGCGTGCACAGCACATATTAATACTGTTTGCAGACCCCGGCGCCCAAACGCATGACGAGGAGCTTGCACGCGCCGAGGATGTACTGCAAAAAGTAAAAGATGGCGAGGACTTTGAGGCGCTTATGAAAGAGTACAGCGAGGACATGGCCCAGACTCCCGACGGATACTACTTTACATTTGGCGATATGATGGTTGAATTTGAACAGGCGGCCTTTGCCCTTGAAGAGGGCGAGACAAGCGACATTGTGCAAACTGCTTACGGCTACCACATAGTGCGCCGCATGCCCATGGATGACGATTACATAACCGCAAATTTAAGCTCGCTAGCACTGCAAACCGATACGTCTGAGCGGATATCGGCCGATATGTCTGCAATAGCACAGCAATTTTTGGTAGAGTACCACGAAAATTACGAAAAAATAGCGCCTGATACTATAAAATAAAGCGCTTTTATAGCGCATTGTTTTTTCACTCATCTTTCACAATTACAATTAAGTTTTTTCACAATTCTGGTGTATACTTTAAACATAGACAAAATAAACGGCAAACAAAACGCCGACAACTATAACACAAGTATCAGATGGGAGAAAAATTATGAACGACAATAACAATAACCAACAGCAGTGGGACTATGATTACTCCACACTTTATAACAGCGTACAAAACGACAAGAACACTTACTCCGCCGGAGCACAGTACACAGCAATGCCAAACGCCGCCCCGGTAGCGGTGCAAAAAAAGCCTAGCAAGGCAAAACGTGTTTTTGCATTTATCTTAGCGGCAATATTTTTTGCGGTTGCAGGTTTTAGCGGCGGCTACCTCGGTGTTTCGCTGGCAAACGACGGCAGTGTGTCAAACGGTGTTGTAATTAATCAATCGGTTGGCGACACCAGCCACAGCATGACACTCTCGTCCGATGACGGCAACGTGCTTTTATCCGATGTAGCGGCTAAGGTATCGCCCACTGTTGTAGAGATTATGACAGAGCAGATGACTACGGACAGCATATTTGGCCAGTACGTAACATCCGGCGCAGGCAGCGGCGTAATAATATCGCAAGACGGCTATATTTTAACAAATGCGCACGTTATTGAGGGCGCACAGCAAATAAAAGTTACAACAACAGACAAAACCGAATACATTGCTACCGTAGTTGGCTCTGACGAAAAAACCGACGTTGCCGTGTTAAAAATTGATGCAACAGGCCTTGCTTTTGCAACTATAGGCGACTCTGACGCACTAGTAGTTGGCGACTTTGCCCTGGCGGTTGGCAACCCACTTGGCTCTTTGGGCGGCACTGTTACAGACGGCATTATCTCGGCGCTAAACAGGGAGATAGTTGTAGAGGGCAACCCGATGACTATGTTGCAGACAAACGCTGCAGTTAGCCCCGGCAACTCCGGCGGCGGCCTATTTAACAGCAACGGCGAGCTTATTGGCATAGTAACTGCAAAACTTGGCAGCGAGGACACAGAGGGCCTAGGCTTTGCAATACCTATAAACCACGCGCTAGAAATTGCAAACGAGCTAATGACTAACGGCTACGTTACCGGCAGGCCTATACTTGGCGTTAGTGTCGTGACAATAGCAGATGCCTCTACGGCTTACTCTAGCGGCGTTACACGCCTTGGTGTTTATATAGCAGACGTTACGGCAGGCAGCGGCGCCGACAAGGCAGGCCTACAAATTATGGATTACATTGTAAGCGCAAACAACGTTGCAATCGACGAGACAAACGACCTTTTATCGGTGCTTGAGACGCTTGAGGTTGGCGACGTAGTAGAACTGCAAATTATTCGTGGTGACGAAGTTTTAACAGTGCCTGTTACACTGCAAGAGAGCACCCCTAGCGGGGACCTTCCCACAGAGCTGCCCGAAGTGTTTGGCGACATGTACGGCAATGGTGGAAACACGCCTGAGGGCGGCACAGCAGAAGGCGGCGAAGGGCAAAATCCTTTCTTTGAGCAGTTTTTACCCTAATTAAACTTATAAATAGATATAAATACGCCTAGCCGAGCAAAATAGCAGTGCCGTGTTAAAACGTGCACCTGCAACGGCACTGCAACAAACATTTATATTGGCGGCGGCATAAAAAAATATAGCAACACAAGTCGGCAGTACGATTTAATATCATACTGCCGCTTTTTGATGCCCTGCAATACTTTTAAAAGCCAACCCGCCGGTTTTTTATAACCCCGTGCCAAAACGTGTCCGCAAAATCCGTTTGCATCTGCTATTATATTTGCAGGCTTTTAAAGCAGTATTTGCGGCATGTGCACACCGCTATAAAAATTCAGCCACCGCATAGGCTACACCCTTATATCATTCGGCAATTATCGACAAATAACGTTGCATTGTTACGTTATGTGTTGTATAATTATTCGTATAAATTTTATAATAAAGTTGCATTTAAACTTAATTTATATAACAGCCCGAGCACCTGCTAAAAATTTTTGCTGCATTTATACAGTTTTTGCTCTTTTATAAGCAAGGCAATGCAATAAAACTAAATAAAAATAATTACAGCCGTACTATGTCAGTAATAAAATTAAAATATATATGGGTTTATAAAGGAGAATGATGATGAGTAGTTTTTGCAAATTTTGTGGAACAGGTCTTATGGACAATCAGCAGTGTAATTGTAGCAAAGCAGTAGCGTCAAGGGCAAACGACGCTGCACCACAGCCAACAACCCCCCTGTATGCAAGAAAAGCACCGCAACCACAAGGTGCTTATGGCGCAGATGCACCACAACAGCAACAACCACAACAAGGCGCTTACAGTGTAGCCGCACCGCAACAGCAACAGCCACAACAAGGCGCTTACAGTGTAGCCGCACCGCAACAGCAACAGCCACAACAAG
>CAYJBO010000102.1:0-1965 GCA_964368295.1 uncultured Bacteroides sp. | reverse complement strand
GCGCTTACAGTGTAGCCGCACCGCAACAGCAACAGCCTCAACAGGGCGCTTACAGTGTAGCCGCACCGCAACAGCAACAGCCACAACAGGGCGCTTACGGCGTACCACAACAGCAACAACCTCAACAACAGGGCGCTTACGGCGTACCACAACAGCAGCAACCTCAACAGCCGCCATACGGCGCTTATGGTGCAGCTGCACCACGCCAGCCAAATCCTAAAGTAGATAAATTGATCAAAGAGTCAAAAACTGTTTTTTCTGATTTTTTAAGCCTATTAAAAGGTGTACTTAAAGCCCCTGTTGATACCGCCAAAACGTTTGTGGGCTCCGGCAAAAATGCTACCGCATACTTTATGATAGGTGCACAGGCACTTTTGGCTGCTATAATAGGGCTAACAATTGTTTTACAAATTAATGCGTCGATGGATTCTTTCCTCGGAAGCTTTTTTGATGATTATAAATTCAGCGTAGTCCCTGCAATTTTTTTAACTATACTGCTGTATGTAGGCATTAACTTTTTATATGCGGCGCTACTGTATGCGGCTGTTAAAATCGCAAAAGGCACGGCCACATTTTCTCACTGCTTGCGCCTTACGGCAATGCACGCAATACCAAACTTGGCGGTGGAGATTGTTCTATTTTTACTTGTGCTTGTAGGCCTTTACAGTTTAGCAATACCTGTTATGCTGTTTTCCTTTATTTGTGTTTTTGCAACTACTTTTGCTTTACTGCCCAACATTTTGGGTGAGGGTGCAAACAAGCAGCTTATAGTTTCTATTGCTGTTACATATGTTGCAGTGCTTTTTATCGCTTTTATTTTAAACATCTCGTATCCTGCATTTTTGCCGGAGTACCTAAGAGAGGGCATGAAAGAGCTTTCAGACGGATTTGGTAATGTTGAATCATTAATAGGCATGCTCTTTTAATCTAGCATAAAAGAGCCGTTGCTCTCGGGCTATTTATAATCAAATTTTACTTTGCTATTCTATAGTGTCGACATTGTAGAATAGCATTTTTTATTATTATAAAACTTATAGGCGCTTTGCGGTTTCGCTTCCAAGACAATAACAAATTAAGCTCGCATCCAAATATAAAGCGGCAAAAATATAAACCGAGCCTTTTAATAAGCAAAAGATACTTGCATTAGGGTGGCGAAAATAAATCTTTATATCTTAAAACTAATATAGATTTTTGATATAATGATATTATTAAAATTTAAAATAATCTTTATAGTTTGGTTTTTGTGTTATTATAGAGATTATTTATATTAGCTTGTGTATGTCATAAAATGGTGCGGTTTGTTTTTCTTCTCTCTTGCCCCTTCTTTTGTACGGCAAAAGAAGCAAAACCGCCGGGGTCTTGCGATGTCCCCGGACCCCCAACGCTTTTGTCTTTAGCCGCCACCCAAGCGAGAGTACATTCAAAAAAGAACAATTCTTAATGACAACTTTTTTGCCTTACTCTCGCTAAGGTGGCTGAGGTTTTCTGCTAATTAAGTTTTTGCATCCTGTTTTTCCGTATTGCATTATTGCACTAATTAAAGCTAACTTTGGTCAGTAGGTACTACATATTATTTATATTAGTTTGTGTATATAATAAAATGGGTGCGGTTTGTTTTTCTTCTTTCTTGCCTCTACTGCGCAGGGTTTCCTATCGACACCAAAAGCTCCATGCCGATACCCTCTATCTCTTTTTTTACAGTGCCCAAGCTCTTTTGGGCGTCTGTTTTTACAAAGGCCTTGTTGTCGTAAAGCATGTAGTTTTCTTTTACATCTCCGGGCGAAATATTTACCATAATTACATTAGCGCCGGCCAAATAGCCGTGTACTCTGCCGCTTTTTTCAATGGTCTCAAGCGCTGTTGTGGAGGGCAGCATAGCCTTTGGCAGTAAAAGCCGTGTTAGCGCAAGCATGGTTAATGTTTGCTGTGCCGTGCCTGCCGCAAAACTTTTAAACTGTGTGTCCT
>CAYJBO010000101.1:0-7041 GCA_964368295.1 uncultured Bacteroides sp. | reverse complement strand
TTACATCGGCTTGGCTAGGCATGGTAGATAGGAACTAGTTTAAACACGTTTTTTATTAGCTAAAAGCCAAAAAATTGCGGCAGTGCACCCCGTAGAGCGAAGGCGTACTTTGCCGTGCGCTCTCCGGTTAGAGCTTTTTAGGGTGCAAAAAATTGTATAAGCCTATTACACGCAAATTTGCGCTTGCTGTATAAAAGAAGGGGCGAGAGAGAAGAAAAATAAACCGCACACATTTTATAATACACACAAGCAACAGGCCAAATGCCACATTGGATGAGAACTATGTTTACAAAGCTAATAAAGAAAGAAGCAGTCACATGATGACGGCTTCTTTTTTTTATAACACTAAAATTATATGCAATTGCTTAAGCGTTAATTTACCACTGTGCACTCGCCCTTAAATTGCTAATGACAACTGCCTTGTTACAATTGACACCAAGTTTATTGTTGCTGTAAAAGCTCAAATTTAAAATATCATTTTCGTTGTTAGTTGTAAGGTTCATTAAAATATTGCCCATCTCTTCTATGGCTTTGTTTAGCTCAAAAATGGCGTTTTCCTCGCTTATATCTTGCAAAATTTGCCCGTCTTGCATTATGCTTTTTACATTGCCCGTTAGTATTATGTTTATAGCACCACTTTGTGTTACCTCGTAGGCAATATTTATTTTTTGCGTTGTCACGCTCGATAAAACTCCGTTTAATTCTATATCTATGTCTAAAAAGTCCAGTTTTTTTGATATAAGCATCATAACAGTAACCGAGAATTCATGCAGGCTGTACAGCGGCACCCCGTTGTTGTACAGTATAATTTCGTCGGCATTTAATACCTCGCCTCCACTTATTTTAACAACGGGCAAATACCCGTAAAAATCATCATCGTCTGTAAAATTAAGCTCGTGCAGCTTTATAGTAATGTCGCCTCGTGGCGATGTTTTACTGTCTGCACCCTCTGCAAAAGACACAAGGTTAGTTGCGCTGGTCTTTAAGTCTTCAAACTCCTTTACGGTGGCCCTTGTCAAAAACACCGACAAATCACCGCCCGAAACCTGCTCCGATGAAAAATACTTCAGGTGCTCTGTCATGGCGTCGAAAGCACCGGTGCCAAACAGCAAAATCCTGTTGTGCTCATAAAAGGCGGACTTGTTCTGTTTTTCCTCGGCGCTTTTTAGCGCGGCAGATATGCTGTCCCCCTCGCCGGTATATATAACGGGCTCGCCCTGAACATCGGCCGTGTTTGCGCTTGGTTTGCACGTGTAAATAACTAAGCTTGCGCTAATTTTGCCCTCGTTTGTAGTGTTTATATAAATCGCTTTTACAATGGCCCTGTCGCTAAGCTGTACACCGGCAGAACAAGACGTTAGAAAAATAGATAGTAGCACCAAAAAGCACAAAGATATTACTGTTTTTTGCAATTAAAACGCCCCCTTACACTTAGTATACAAGCCGACAAGGCACTTAGACAAATTGTTATGGCAATATTTATTTTACCGTTTAAAAGCGAGGCGGCAACAATTAATATTGCGCTTGCAATTAGCATAGTAAACTTGTAAAAATTTTCTCTTTTACCCTCGGCAAAACTTTGCAGTGCGGCGCATGAAGAGTAAAAAAGCACAAAGCCTTTTATAAGGATTGCCATCAGCCAAATGCACATAAAAAACGGCTCTAAATATTCAAAAACAGACAGGCCGCCCGTCTGAGTGAGTGAGTAAATAGGCTGAGAATATCCTTTTAGCTCGCGCCCATAAATGAGTTCGGCCATTAAAATTAGCACTGCTTGCACCGCAAAAAACAACAATAAGCCGGGGAAAATGGTCTTTTTTACCTGTGTCTTTTCATCGCTTTTGCCAAGTAGGCATATAATTAAAAGCGATGGCGGAAACCTGAACATCAGCACGCTTGTTGTAAAAATGCCGTACTGTGAATCTTTGGCGAGCTGTAAGTTTGTAACGTCCATATTATTAAAATTTATTGCAAAAAGCAAAATGCCGGCCGTAAAAAACAAAAATAATAACAGCGAGCATAGGCGGGCGATGGCCGCACCTCCGCAAAGGCAAGCGTATAGGGCAACGCCTAAAAACAAAGCTATAAGCAGCGCTCCAACATACTGTGTGTTTAGTGCAAATCGGTAAAATTTTTCAGCGTCTAAAAAAGCGGTAGAAGCACCCCAGCAAAGCGCAATAAATGCAGTTGCAAAATAAGCTTTTCCGCCCTTTTTTTTGGATGTGCCGCTAAAAAGCAAAACGCTAAGCAATAAAAGCAGGCAGGTATTTATAAATAGCGCCCATATTTTTTCGTGCGCTGTAAACGAGATATCCATCTCGTAAGCAACTATTAGCGCATCTGCAATTAGCGCAGTAAAAAACAATGTTTTTGTTTGATTTATGCCGAGAGACTCTCTTGTCATTTGTCACCTCTCCAATCATTGCCTTTTTTCCACAGGTTATCATTTTTGCCTGCAAGCTTTTTCCATGCAGTGCGCACAACACCGTCCTTTAGTGCCACCTTGTCAATAGGCGCAAACGGTGACATATACGCTAGGCCAAAAATCTCCATGTTGCACGCGCTTAATAGCATTAAAAACGACATGATGACTATGCCGACAGGTCCGAGCAGGCCGCCCGCGAGGATAAACACAAATCTAAGGCCTGTGATGGGCTCGTACAGTGCGGGCACTACGTAGCCGCAAATTGCCGTTAGCGCCGTAATTATAACAACTGGCGCACTTACAAGGCCCACGCTTATTGCGGCGTCGCCCACAATTAATGCCGCTACAAGGCTTACAGATTGCCCTATGGGCTTAGGCATGCGCAGGCCGGCCTCCCTTACAATTTCAAGCAAAAATATCATAAACAACACCTCTAAAAAAAGCGGTAGGGGCGTTGATTGCTCTGTTGCGCTTATTCTGTAGAGCAGTTGAGCCGGCAAGAGCTGAGGCGTGTAATTTGCAATGCTGATGAAAACACCCGGCAGCATTACGGCAATAAAAAAGGCAGAGTATTTTAAAAGCCGTACAAAAGAGGCAAAGTAAGCTTTTTCGGTGTAGTCGTCCATGCTTTGGAAGTTCTCGTTAAAAAAGTAAGGCGCCACCATAGCAAAAGGGCTGCCGTTTACCATTACAACTATTTTGCCCTCGCATATTTTTGCGGCTACTGTGTCGGGTCGCTCGGTATATCCAACAGATTGAAAAAAGGAAAAAGTGCCCTTGCGCAAAAATGCAGCAATGTACCCTGTGTCAAAAACTATGGGCAAATTTGCCTGTTTTATTTTGTCGACAAACTGCTCTTTTACGTGTTTCGGCACTAGATTTTTGTTGTAAAAAATGCCAACTTCCGTCTGCGTTTCGCTGCCTATTTGAAACGTCTCCACACGCAGATCCCCCGTGCGTATAAGCCTGCGCACAAGGCTTATGTTTATGCGCATAATCTCGGTAAACCCCTCACGGCTGCCGTGTAGGTTGCTCTCTGTGCCGGACTCTTGCACAGACCTAAACTGCATACTCTGCGTGGCCATTGCGACACCTTTTGTACTGCCGTCTATAAGCACTAGTGAGGCGCCGCTTGTAAGGCGCACACATGCGGCATGCACGCTGTCTACGCTGGTCATTTCAAAGGGTATAACGGTGCTTTGCATTAAATACTCGTGTAAATTTTTATATTGGCTGCTATAGCTGCGCTCTTGGCTGAGGCTGTCAAGCATCATAATAGATAGTTTTTCAAGGCTGGAAAGCCCCTCAAAAATGCAAATGCAACACCTAACGCCACAGATTAGCACGTCTTTTGTATAAAAATCAACACTGTCGCCAAAGTAATCTTTAAGTTGGCCCTTAGCATCGTCTATGTTGCTGTAAAGTTTATCATGCATAAATAATCACATCCTTTTTACAAGTAACACATTGGTAAATTACCTATAAGCTGAAAAAAATAAAATTCTTTACTAGTATGCCGTTTTAATTGCAATAAATACGGGTAAAATAACATAAAGTAAATAAACCGAAAGGCGAAAAAATGATACTTGTAATTTTGCGCACAATGTTTATGTTTGCCGCAATTGTTTTTGCGCTTAGAATAATGGGCAAAAAACAGCTGGGAGAATTGCAACCCTCAGAGCTTGTTACAACAATATTAGTTTCAAACCTGGCCTCTGTTGCCATAGAAAACCCAGAGCTTCCTGTCTGGACGAGCGTGATACCTGTCTTCATCATAGTGGCGCTTGAAATTTTGTTGTCAGCACTGAGTGTAAAATCACACAGGGCGTCAAAACTCATATCGGGAAATCCGCGCATCGTAATAAAAGACGGTGTAATACAACAGCAGACGTTAAAAAGTTTGCGCTTTAGTGTGGATGACCTGCTGGCATCGCTGCGCTCTAAAGATATTTTTGAGCTGAGTGAGGTTGATTTTGCCATAGTTGAGACTAGCGGAACCATAAGCGCAATTAAAAAATGCGACGTAGGCATTAAGGACAATGGACAGAGCAATACACAAGACAGTGAGCAGTTTGCACAGCGCAACAATGCTAATAATGTCGATGAAGACGACAGACAAAAAAAGGCGGCGACACTGCCGTCGCTGCCTGTTATAATAGATGGTAATTTATGCGATGAAAATATTAGCCACTGTAAGATAGACAAAGAGTTTGTTGAAAATACTTGCGAAAACTACGGGTGCACAGTAAAAGATGTGCTGTTGCTGCTGTGCAATGACATAAAACAAACCACCCTGATTAAGCGCGAGGGTTGATTTTGCAGCAGGAGCCGCAAACGGATGAAGCAAAAAACGTATCTTGGCTATTTTACCCACGGTTGCAAGTTGAGATGAAACAAAGAAAGTAGTGATAATACGTGCAAAAAATTAAAGTGTCGGCCGTTATTTTTATAGTTGTGTTTATATTGGCCATTTTTAGCAGTGTTACAATAAACGAAATTTCTATAAGCTTGTACAAGGACCTTTTGCAGATGGAGGAGTATGCAGAAGACGGAGATTTTGAGGCAGTAGTGCAAAAATACAACGATTTAATGCAATATTTTGAAGAGAAAGAAATATTGCTTGAGCTTTTTTTAAAGCATGATAGCATTGTAAACATAGCCATAACTTTGCATGGGATAGAGGCGTATTTGTCGCCGGAGCATGTGCCGGATTTAAACTGCGAAATAGACAAAGCCGCAGAGCAGGCTCTGCGGCTTGATGATATGTTTATAAGTTTATTTTAAGCTGGCCCTTTTTTCTATAAGCTCTTTTAGCTCGTCCATAAAGGTGCTAATGTCGCCAAATTGGCGGTAAACCGAGGCAAAACGCACATATGCTACCTCGTCAATGGCCTTTAGTTCGTCCATAACAAGCTCGCCAATGCGCATAGAGGTAATCTCGCGCTCGTAAGAGTTTAGCAAAGTTTGCTCTACGTTATCCACTGCGGTTTCAAGCTGCTTATAAGTAACCGGGCGCTTTTCACACGCGCGCAACAAGCCGTTAAGCAATTTTTGCCTGTCAAATGTCTCGCGTGATTTGTCTTTTTTTATTACCATAAGTGGCACAGTTTCGACGATTTCGTACGTTGTAAAACGTTTGCTGCACGTAAAGCACTCTCTGCGGCGGCGTATTCTCTCGCCGTCATCGGCCGGGCGTGAATCTATAACTTTTGACTCAATTTCTCCGCAATATGGGCATTTCATACTTAAAGCTCCGTTCTGCCGCTTAAAGTTTAGTTTATATATAAATCCCTTTAGCGGCAAAAAGGGATTTTTAATAATAACATGCATTGGGCGGATAAACTTTAACGGAATAAAGCTATTTTTCATACTTTTCTAATGTGCAATTATCAAATATATGCTGCATATAAGCACAAGATCTTTTTAGCTCGTCTATGTCATTAAAGTCGTCGCGGTATAGCTCAACCACAGCACTGCCGTTAAAATTCATGTCTAAAAGCGCACAGAAAAGCTCTTTAAAATCATATGTGCCGGCGCCTGGCAGTGCGCTTATGCTCTCGGCCGAGGCATCGCTTAAATGCAGGTAATCTATGCGGTTTTGCATGGCTTTTAAAATGTCTTTTTGGCTTTCGTTTGCACGGCGCACCTGCTTAATATCAAGTGCAAAATAAACATCGTCGTGTAAAATATCGCGCATAATAGCGATGTTTTCAGATTTTCCCGCCTTGCATCTTGACACGTTTTCCTGACAGAGTTTAACGCCGTAATCCTTTGCCACATCCCTTAATATTGCGTAATTTTTGCAGTGCTGCTCAAAGGGGAAGGGGGTGCCTAAAAAATCGCCGTGAAAGATAAAGCGAGGAATGTTGAGCCTATTGCAAATTTCAAAGTATTTTTTGTAAAGATTAATGCCGTCTTTAAGCCTGCCGTCATAAAATGTCGCAAAGAAAAATGGTTCCATCGCACAAGTGAACGGGTGCAGTGCCTCAATATTCAAATTTTGGGCATCGCTTATAATGTTTTGCAAGCTATCTATGTATGAGGGCTCAATTTCCGAAAAAGTGTTTAAGAAAATTTCACATGTATCAACACTGTTTTTGCATAAGTTTAGCAGTGCACCAGAGGTTTCTTCGGGGTAGAAACAAGCTGTAGAAATGCCTATGTGCAAGTTATCACCCCATTTACAATTTTTGACTGCTGTGCATAGTTTATTATTACATATTTTTGCTAATTTTGCAACCGATAGGCGTGTTTTTGCAAAACTATTAATAATTTTTTGCAGTGCAATTGTCAATTTTAGGCGCAACTTATTTAAGATAAACCGGGTAATTTACATGTAATATAAAAAAATATAAAAAATTGCAAAAAACACTTGCATTATTTATTATCTTGTAGTATAATACATTAAGTAGCTGATTGAATGTGATGCCGCTTATTTTTTTTGCCTAAGGCAATGCGTTTAAGCTACATAATATTGTGCGGTCGTGGCGGAATTGGCAGACGCGCTAGATTTAGGCTCTAGTGAAGAGATTCGTGAGTGTTCAAGTCACTTCGACCGCACCAGCAGCGTGACGCTGCACCCAATTCGCCCTCTAGTTTCTGCTAGAGGGCGTTTT
>CAYJBO010000100.1:0-7041 GCA_964368295.1 uncultured Bacteroides sp. | reverse complement strand
CACGCCGTTTATTTTAATGTTTACTTTACTCATTGTGTGGCTATCCTCCTTAAACTTTGCTTATCGCGTCAAATTTACATTTTTCAATACATGCGCCGCACTTAATACATTTGTCTGTATCTATAACGTGTGGTGCCCTAACCTCGCCGCTGATAGCGCCAACAGGGCAAACCCTTGCACAAAGTGTGCAACCTTTACATTTGTCGGCGTCTATTACGTAGTTAAGTAGGGCTTTACATACACCTGCCGGACAGCGTTTGTCCTTGATGTGCGCCTCATACTCGTCGCGGAAGTAGTGCATTGTTGAAAGAACAGGGTTAGGTGCAGTTTGACCTAGGCCGCAAAGGCTGTTTTCTTTGATAAACTTAGACAGTTCTTCAATTTTAACAAGGTCGTCCATGCTACCCCTGCCGGATGTAATTTTGTCGAGCAGTTCAAGTAGACGTTTTGTGCCAACACGGCAAGGTGTACATTTACCACAGCTCTCTTCAACCGTAAAGTCTAAGAAGAACTTAGCAATGTCAACCATACATGTCTCTTCGTCCATAACGATAAGACCGCCGGAACCCATCATGCTGCCGATAGACAGTAGGTTGTCGTAGTCGATCTCAGTGTCGAAAAGCGATGCGGGGATACAGCCGCCTGAAGGGCCGCCTGTCTGTGCAGCTTTAAACTTTTTGCCGCCGGGTATGCCGCCGCCAATTTCGTCAACAATAGTGCGCAGTGTAGTACCCATAGGTATTTCTACAAGGCCTGTGTTGTTAATTTTGCCGCCAAGAGCAAAAACTTTTGTGCCTTTGCTTTTTTCTGTGCCCATGCTTGCAAACCACTCGGCGCCGTTTAATATAATGCGTGGCACGTTTGCGTATGTCTCAACGTTGTTAAGTATAGTAGGTTTGCCAAATAGGCCTTTAACAGCAGGGAACGGGGGACGTGGGCGTGGCTCGCCACGGTTGCCCTCTATAGATGTCATCAGAGCTGTTTCCTCGCCGCAAACGAAAGCGCCTGCGCCAAGTTTAATCTCTAAGTCAAAGCAGAAGCTAGACTCGAAAATATTGTCGCCAAGTAGGCCGTACTCTCTTGCTTGGTCTATAGCAATTTGTAGGCGGTTAACGGCAATTGGGTACTCTGCCCTTACGTAAACGTAGCCCTTAGTTGCGCCAATTGCATAGCCGGCAATAGCCATAGCCTCTATTAAAACGTGAGGGTCGCCCTCTAGTACGCTGCGGTCCATAAACGCGCCTGGGTCACCTTCGTCGGCGTTACAGCATACATATTTTTGGTCGCTCTCGTTGTCGGCGGCAAACTTCCATTTTAAGCCCGTTGGGAAACCTGCACCGCCGCGTCCTCTAAGGCCGCTGTCAAGCATTGTTTGTATAACTTCTTTTGGCTGCATCTCTGTAACAACCTTACCCAGTGCTTGGTAGCCGTCAAAAGCTATGTACTCGTCTATATTCTCGGGGTTTATAATACCGCAGTTGCGAAGCGCTACACGCACTTGCTTTTTGTAGAACGCTGTCTCATCAAGACTTTTAATTGTGTTGCCGTCGTCGCTAACTGTCTCATCGTATAAAAGGCGTTTTACAGGGCGGCCTTTTAGCAGGTGCTCTGAAACAATCTCCTGTACGTCGGACGCTTCAACATTGCTGTAAAAGCTTGCATCCGGATAAATAACAACGATTGGGCCAAGTGCACATAGGCCAAAACAACCTGTGCGCACAACTTTAACTTCTTCCTCTAGGTGGGCAGCCGCAAGCTCTTTTTCAAAAGCTTCGATAATTTTTTCGCTGCCGGAGGAAGTGCAGCCTGTGCCGCCGCAAATCATAACATGACTTCTAAACATAGTAATCTTCCTCCTTATTTCGTTTTAATTGCGCCAATTGTAAACTCAATAACGGGCTGGCCTTTTTTAAGGTGCTCGTCTACAACGCGCTTTACTTTATCTGCCGACATTTTTACATATGTCACTTTTTCTTTGCCTGTCTCGTGCACTTCAACAACCGGCTCGTACTGGCAAATGCCAATACAACCTGTCTGTGCAACTATTACCGGAAGCCCTTGCTGTGCAACTTCCTTTGTAAACTCATTAAGCACCGGACGTGCGCCCGCTGCTATGCCGCATGTTGCCATGCCAACAACAACGCGCACAGTGCTGTCTGCTGCCTCGCGCGTGTTAACAGTTTGTTTCATCTTGTCGCGTATTGCGGCAAGCTCTGCTAAACTCTTCATATTGCGTTACTCCTTTTTAAAATAGGGTCTGTATTTTCTTGCAGGTATTCTTTAAGCCAAACGGCTACGCCGGGCTCTGCCACGCTAACGCCGTCTAATACAAGCTTAATTTCCCTTGTGTCGGCACAAAAACTCTCGTCGCCACAGCTAACCGTGTACACAAAATCCATGTGCGGGTTGCACTGTATAAGTGCCGTAATTGTGCTTGCCATGTCGCCCAATGGCGCAAGGTCAATGTGGCCCAGTGTAAAAACTGCACACACCGTTGTGCCTACCCCAACCTCACTTGTTATATCCATACTGCCGCCCGTCATCTCTGCCGCCATTTTTAAAAAGGGCAGGCCAAGCCCAACCTTTCTTGTTGTGCGCGAGGTGACAAATGGATCGGTAATATTTACAAGTACGTCTTGAGGTATGCCCTTGCCGTCGTCGGCAACTGTAAGCGTAAGCGTGCCTTTTTGTGTGTTAAACAAAAGCGCTATGTCAACTCGTGTTGCGTTTGCAACAACAGAGTTTTGCGCTATGTCAAGCACGTTCATAGACAATTCCTGCATAGCTATTACCGCTTAGTATTTTGCAAGCATTGCGTCAAGCTCGTCGCCTGTAAGTCTGCCATAAACGTCCTCGTTTATAGTCAAAACCGGTGCAAGGCCACATGCGCCTATACATCTACATGCCTCAAGGCTAAACTTGCCGTCCGGTGTACATTCGCCACCTTTGATTTTTAGCTTTGTCTCAAGTCTTTCGAAAATTTTGCCGCTGCCTTTTACATAACATGCTGTACCAAGACATACGTTGATTTTGTACTTGCCCTTTGGTGTTAGGCTAAATTGCGAGTAGAATGTAGCAACACCATAGATTTCTGCAAGCGGTTTGTCAATTTTGTCAGCCACCATACGCTGTACTTCAATTGGCAAATATCCGTAAATTTCTTGAGCTTTTTGCAGTGCAGACATAGTGATGCCCGACATATCTTTGTTCTCGTCAAGCCATGTCATCAACTGCGCTTTTTGCTCTTTTGTGCCGTTAAATGGCACAGTGGAAAAACGCCTCATAGTAATACTGCCTCCTGTAAATTATGTGTGATAGTAAACGCAAAACAGGGCAGTTTGAGTGCCAATAATGCGCAACAATCTTTATCCCGGGTTAAAAACCTGCGGAACGTTTATAATTATAACAGATATTTGTTAAAAAAACGACAATATATTATTAACTCTATTTAAAACATTGTAGAAAAATTAACACAAAAATTGTGCATAAACACAAAAAACCAAATTTTGTCTTAAATCGACAAATTTGGTATAGTTTGTAATTGAAGAAAAAGGTAATTTTTAGCCGTTTTGAGTTAGTTTACACTACCCGAGGCGATGCAATTTGGACCCGCCGCAAAACTTAACTCAAGGCTTTTTTGCACCACTTTTTTTGCGCAAATTTAGCCCCGAATACAGCAATGTTTTTTGCCAAATTTGAGAAATATCGACCATTTTATGGTACATGGCGGCATAAATGCCGTTTTTTTTGCACACAATAAGCTCGGTTATCACTTGTCAAAATTGTTATAATTTTGTCCTAAGTACGCAAAATTTTTAACAAATTCTTGACAAAACTATCATACTGATTTATTATATATAAATAATGATATAATATAATACAAGTGGCAGTGTGCGGCAAAATAAGCCGACGCCCCATAGATATATAAATTTGCACGTAAGTTTTTTTATAATTCAACATTAAAAAAAGGGCGTTTTGCATCTTGTCACGCTTGGTTATTTTTATTCATATAAAATTATGATGTCTTTTTGGGCGATAGAGTATTAATCTATCCACATTTAGGCAGCGTGAATAGGAGCAGACCTAATGGAACTTTGGTTGATAATACCACTGGCTGCCGCGCTGTGTGCCGCGTGCTTTTTTATAGGCATAGCATATAGGCGAAAAACGGCAGAAGCTAAAATTACCAGTGCAGAACAAGAGGCTACGCGCCTTGTTAACGAAGCTATGAAAACCGCGCAAGCTAAGCGCAAAGAGACACTAGTTGAGGCAAAAGACGAAGCACTGCGCATGAAAACTGCGGCAGACCAAGAGATTAAAGAGCGCAGAAACGAACTTACACGCCAGGAGCGCCGCCTTGACCAAAAAGAGGAAAACATTTACAAAAAGTCCACTATTATTGAGGAAAAAGAGGCCGACATCCAGCGCAAAAACGAGCTAATTGACGCCAAAATGGCAGAGATTGAACAGTTAAAACTGCGCGAGACGGAAAAGCTTGAGACGATAGCAGGGCTTGGCCAAGAAGAGGCTAAAAAACTACTGCTTGCAAAGCTTGACGAGCAGCTTGCACACGAGAAGGCAATGCACATCACAAGCTACGAGACCAACTTAAAAGACGAGGCCGACACAATGGCCAGAGACCTTATAAGTCAGGCGATAGCACGCTGTGCGGCAGCCCACTCAAGCGAGGCCACTGTCAGCGTTGTAACTCTTCCAAGCGACGAGATGAAGGGAAGAATTATTGGCCGCGAGGGGCGCAACATACGCGCGCTTGAAACGGCAACGGGCGTTGACCTTATTATCGACGACACTCCTGAGGCAATTACTCTTTCGAGCTTTGACCCTGTTAGGCGTGAAGTTGCCGGCATGACGCTTGAAAAACTTATCACAGACGGGCGTATTCACCCGGCTAGGATAGAGGAGACGGTAGAGCGCTGCCGCAGAGAGCTAGAGCTTACAATGAAGCGTGAGGGCGACAGGGCCGTTATGGACGTTGGCCTACACGGTTTACACCCGGACGTTATTAAGCTTATAGGTAGGCTTAAATACCGCACAAGCTACGGGCAAAACGTGCTTAATCACTCGCTGGAGGTTGCTTATATTTCGGGCATTCTTGCGGCAGAGCTTGGGCTAAACGTAACACAGGCTCGCAGGGCCGGCCTACTGCACGACATAGGCAAGGCGCTTGACCACGAGATTGAGGGCAGCCACATAAGCATAGGCGTTGACATTGCCAAAAAATACAGGGAGAATCCCGCTGTAATCCACGCAATCGAGGCTCATCATGGCGACGTGCCTGCACAGACACCGCTTGCATTTATAGTAATGGCGGCTGACGCTATTTCGGCTGCAAGGCCGGGCGCAAGAAGAGAAAATGTTGAAAACTATATAAAACGTCTTGAGAGCCTTGAGGAGATGGCAAAAAGCTTTGAGGGCGTTGAGAGCAGCTTTGCAATACAGGCAGGCCGCGAAGTGCGCATTATGGTTAAGCCCGACATTATTAACGACGATAACCTTGTAATACTTGCACATAACATATCGCGCAAGATAGAGGAAGAGCTAGACTACCCGGGCCAAATAAAAGTAAACGTTATAAGAGAGAGCCGTGCAATAGAGTACGCAAAATAAAGCTTATTGCGGTTTTAAATTATAATTTTAGCTACTGGCGCAATATTATTATTTAATATAGGCATGGTTGTAATTTTTTGTTATGGCTGTGCCTATATTTATAAAAAAAACACGTTAAAGGATTGATTAGTATGAAAAACATGTCCAAGTACAAAATATACCGCAGTAAATTTTTGGCGGTTATGAGAATTGCCTACCCCATATTTGTAATTTTATATCTCGTAACTTATTTCCAATTTGCAAACTGGTCGGAGTTTGCCGTTTATGACATGCACAACCACAACATTGTACCACTTAAAACAATAAGCGAGGGGTTTGCTCAATACGGTATTTTTTACATAGACGTGCTTGTGGGCGTGCTTATGTTTATTCCAATCGGTCTTTTGTCTGCAACGGCTAAAAGCAGGCCGTCGGTTATTGCGGCGCTTGGTTTAAGCATGCTTTGCAGTTTTGGCATAGAGCTATTACAGTACCTTCTTGGCACAGGCACACTTAATGTTGACGATTTACTGCTTAATTTTATAGGCGGTTTAATAGGTAGCATTATTTACCACATTATTAAGTCTTTTCAAAGTGGCAAGACAGATGTAAAGGTAAAAGCAGATGCAAATGCGGCGCAGCCACAGGCGGCCGGGGCGCAACCACAGGCGGCCGGGGCGCAACCACAGGCGGCCGAGGCACAACCACAAGCGGCACAGGCTCAACCACAGGCGGCGGCCAGTGCGCAAACAGTTGTGCGCGTTAAAGACAAGACAAAATGGTTTGAGGCTAACAATATAGTATCTATAATAGTTACTGTAATTTTGCCGTTTATACTGTTTTTTGTATTAAACTTTGCACTTACAACAGGCGCATATACATTTGCGTTTTGGCACCCAATTTTGTTTTTGGCTTATTTTGCGGCGATCTTCTTTGGCTTAATTAAAGACTTTAAAGTGCCGCAGTTGGTGTCGTACTTTGCAGTAGTTTTAGTGCTTGGTGTGCTATTTTTTACTGTTATATTATAAGGGCTTTTTGGCATTAAGCGCTGTATTTTAGCAGTGTAGTTGCTTTTGCTTTAACGCATAATTTATAAATATAAATAAGGGCTGTCGCTTATAAAGCGGCGGCCTTTTTTTGCGTGTGGAATAAAGCGTTGTGATGGGTAGGGGAGAGCTATTTTGCGAGCGCTAAAAGGACAGGCCGCAAGAGCGCTTTTGCCGCTTTTGCCGCACAAAAGAAGGGGCAAGAGAGAAGAAAAACAAACCGCACCCATTTTATGATACATACAAACTAATATAAATAATATGTGGTACCTACTGACCAAAGTTAGCTTTAATTAGCGCAATAATGCAATACGGAAAAACAGGACGCAAAAACTTAATTAACAGAAAACCTCAGCCACCTTAGCGAGAGTAAGGCAAAAAAGTTGTC
>CAYJBO010000099.1:5252-7148 GCA_964368295.1 uncultured Bacteroides sp. | reverse complement strand
TAAAATTTTGAAAACCTCTTGTTATTTGTGGTAAATAGTATATTATTTATATAATGCGTTGCATTATATAATTTTTATCCAATGCGGCACTTGGCTCACCGCTAGCACGGCGACCAATTAACAACATAAAATACACCAATAAATTGAAAATGGAGGGTTCTATGATTATAAAAAAACTAGACCATCTGGTTATCACCGCAAAAGATGTTACAGCTACAGTAAACTTTTATAAAAAATTGGGCTTTACCGCCAAAACCAAAGACAACAGACACGAATTACATGCAGGAGATTTTAAAATTAACGTCCACACTTTAGGCAAAGAGTTGTCTCCACATGCACATAACGTTAACACAGGCTGTAATGATTTTTGTTTTGAAATTAATAGCAGCATATTCGATTACTATCAGCAGCTGCAAAAATCCGAGCTAGAAATCGAGCTTGGAATTGTCGAAAGAAATGGCGTGTTTGGAAAAATGAAGTCGATATATTTACGTGACCCTGATGGAAATTTAGTAGAAATATGCAGCTATGAGTAATCTGCTTTTTGCAGTGCGCTTACTATATACACATATAAAAAGCAGTAGTATTCTTCGCTAGACAAAAGAAATGTCAGGAAGTAATACTACTGCTTTTATTAACTTGGTTTTTAATTAATTTGCCACTATAAGCAAATTATAGTTTAAATAAATCTACGCTATATCACATTTTATATAACTGCGTCAATATCGCCTTCGTTATCTTGTACGCGCTTTTTAGAAATTAAAGCCACGCCTACTTGTACAAATGCAATTGCCGCCATTAGCCATGTCCAATCATCAACAATAATCATCGGCAGTGTCATGTCCTCGGTTAAAATAAACACTACTATGGCTACTATTGCCGGCACAATGCTAATAATTCTTGTAAGGCCATTGCGCCTGTACTCCTCTTCATTTTCTTCCTCATCGCTGTCGTCTTGGTTTTTCTTTTTACCAAAATAATTTATTAGCATTACAACCGACATAAACGCAGTTGTAATAGTTAAAATTAAGTTGAGCAGTGCCCATGCAGGGCCACCAGTCGCCAGCGGCACATCTGCATCACCAATATTTGCAGATTCCGGTGTATCTGTCTGAGGTATGTCTATTGTAGGTTGTGGCTCAGGTTCAATTGGCTCCGGTTCCGGCTCTGGCAATATGGGCTCAGGTAAAGGAACAGGTAGAGGTTCTGGCTCTGGTTCGGGCGTTGGTTCAGGTGTCGGCTCCGGAGTTGGTGTAGGTGTCGGAGTTGGTGTAGGTGTAACAATTTGCACCGGCAACTCTGGCTCGCCTAAATCATTTCTGCTCTCGGTTGTGCCGTTGTCTTCATATGTAAGCTCATGCTCTTCGTTAGTTGGGTAGTTGCCTGTTGCCATACTTTTGTCTGTCGCCTCAATATAAAATTTTAGTGACAGCATTGTGTCTGTAATATCGCCCATGTTTACTGTAATTTGCTGACGTGGCTCACCATTATATTGAATTGTATCAATTACAAATTCGTTTAACGCAGGAGTTGTGCCCGATGGCACCTGTGTAAGTGTTGTTACCGTGTTGCCGCTTGTCAATGTAACAGGGTGTCCACTATCCACAAGAATTGCAAAATCTTCTGTTATTATATCTGAAATAATAGAATTAGTCACTTTGCTTGTGGCTGTGTTTGTTAAAATATTGCTAAACTCATTTGTCAAATCAACAGAGTTCGTGTCAACAACTTTAGCGCCTTGTGACGCAAGCGGTGTCATGTAGTCAATCTCGCCTGTATATCTATATCTATCTACAGAAATAGTGTGGATTGTTGCGCCTGCATTTATAAGCGACTGCGCAGATGTTTGGCCGTTATGCGTGTCAATTCTCGCCAGGTGAATTGCCTGATTTGCAG
>CAYJBO010000099.1:0-5242 GCA_964368295.1 uncultured Bacteroides sp. | reverse complement strand
TGTGTCCGCCTGATATCCACCTAAGTTAACCAGGTAGTTTGCAATTGAGCCAAACTTAACCTCATGGTAAAAATCAGTCTCGGCAGAGCCGTCTTGATTCATGTCAAAGCTCATCATTTTAGTATAAACAGGCGCATTATATCCGTCGTCGTACTCTTTGATGTTAGTTGGGTAAAAATTGTTAAAGAAGTATAGGTCACGGTAGCCAATTAGTGGCTCCGGCTCGCCATCAGAAACAAATACTACAACTAAATCTCTTGTGCTCTCGGCTGCACTTCTTGAATCAGCAAAAAGTTTTGCTTGCTCAAAGGCAACTGTAAAGTTTGTGCCGTCTCCCGAGGGGTTAAGCGTGTCCGCCGCATACTCGTGAACCACTTGGCCCGCAGAGTTTCTAAAAAATTGTGGTGTAGACGGCGATGCTTTAACAAAATTATTGTTAAAAGAAGTTATGTCGCTTTGGAAGTTAAAGCTATTTAATGAGTTGCCCGAAAACTGTACAAGTGCAACACGGTTATTTTGCAAGTTGCCATTACCTAGCAATATCGATGTTAAATCGTCAACTGCATCTACCGCGTCTGACCAGCGATCTTTGTTGTTTGTGATATTTTGGCTGTTCATACTTGTAGATTTGTCAAGCACAATAATAACGTCTGTATCTTGAGTTTTTGGCGCCATTACAAAGTCAAACTCAATGCTGCCTATGCGGTTGTCGTAATCTTCCCACTGCGCTGTTTTATTGCCGTAAACTTCTCCCGGGTTAACGGTTTGTCCGTTAACTGTAATGCCTGTTTGGTTCGAAAGTGCCGCAGGTGTCCCTGCCGGCTCAATATAATAAGGGTCATTATTAACAACTTGTAGCGGGCTAACGCTTGTGTCGCCAATTTTAATTGCGTAAGGTGCTGTGGCATAAGAAAAACCTGCATACCATCCACCGCGTGTAGACATCTCTTGCCTTGCGGAAAGTGGCATATATGCTATAGCTTGATATTTTGCGTATAAATCAACCTCATAAGTATTGCCACCCGAAGCATTTGTGCCTGTTAGTACAAATGCACTTTCAGGTATGCGGTAATCGCCATTATAAGAAACTTGTAGTTTTTCAACCGTTCCTGCCGAGCCCATTTGCACAATTTCATCGCTTGTTTTAACTTGTTCTACGTTTGAGTTTGTGCTCCAGCCAAAATAACGAAATTGATCTTCCGGCATATTTGTTGGCCTAACGTTAAACGGGTCTGCAATTGACATATTTACTGTGCAATAGCCTGCACTTGTATAATTTGCATTCACCACAGATGTGTTTGCCTTTTCATAACCAGTTGCATCTGCATTTAACGAATAAAAATTTACTGTGTAAGTATCGTTTGGTGCTGCTAGAACAGTAACGCTAAATACGCTTACCATTAGCACCATTGCTAAAAAGATACTTAATAATCGCTTGATAGTGTTTTTCGATTTCATCTTTTGAACTTCTCCTATTGCTGAATTCTCTAACTCAGCGCTTTTAATATTTAGTATATATTAAGTATACGGCTCTATTGTTACATCTAGGTTACATTTGCGTAAATTTCGAGGTTACATTTGAAATATGTCAATTTTCACACATTTTGCAAATATCATATCGAAAATTATCTACACTTTGCCTGCAGTTTTTATAGCTTTTATTGTCTTTTACCTTTATTATTAGTTTTGTGTTTTATAACAAGTGCACGTGTACCGCTTTTTTAGCTGCATATGTAATTATAGCCTCGTGGCTTTTTTTGCATAAAAATACCTCCTGCAGTAGTTTTTTTAGTTCTACCACAGGAGGTCTATTTTTTGTTGTATGTTTTGCCGGTTATGTTTTAAAATGTCGGTACATTTTTAACTTTGCGCTGTAAATTTAAAAATAGCAACCAAACAAGTTATACTCATAGCGCAAGAAAAACATCTTTAAAAATCAATAATTTCTGCTATATTTTTATTACCGAAATAATCTTGCGATGTTTTTTATTGCTCTTTTTAATTTCATACATCCTGGCGTCGGCAATGGCAATCAGTTCAGACGCTGTAATTATTTCGTGAGGGTGCTTAGCTGCTATGCCATAGCTTATTGATGTCTCATAAGGTTTACGGTACATCTTAGGTATATTAATAACGGCTTTATAGCATTGCAACAACCTTTTTGTTATATCCTCTTCGACACTATAATTGCCAACAATAACAATTTCATCTCCGCCATACCTACAAACATAGTGCTCTTTAAAGTAATCTCTTAATATATCGGCAACTGTTTTAATATAAAAATCGCCTTCCTCGTGGCCATAATCATCATTTACTACTTTAAGCCCGTCAAGGTCAATAAAAGATACAAAAAATAAATCGTCCTCATCTATCATTTTTTGAATCAGCTCGTCGGCATAATCCCTTGTATAAAGGCTAGTAAGCGGATCCTTAATGGCAACTTGCTCTAAATCTTTAATCGCTTCTAGGTCTTCTGTGTTTTTACGGCTCAGCCTTTTATAAGTCTCCGTCTGAATTCTAAGCTCGGCTAGGTTGTATGCAAATACAATAAAAACCGCAAATGCACTGATAACAACTAAGCCTAGCACTGCATAATGTATTAGCAGCCCGCTGCCACCGTCCACAGATATAGTGAGCAAGAACACGAACAACGTTACAAAAAGTATAGAGTACGCCATTATTAAAAACATTAGGTTCTTGCTGTCTGATAGTATTGTGTCGAGCGACGTTCTCGGTATGGATTTTCTTGCAAAGCTGATTGTTGAAACTGAAGCGGCAAAGCATAATAAGCTAACTAATATAGAAAGTTCAACATCCGCCATAACTTCTACAATAGTGCCGCTGTTAATTAGCGCCATTATGGCCAGCGCCGCAAGCCTTTTAGCAAACAGGTTAATTGTAAATGTTATTGATATAAATAACATTTGCACAGAGCTAGCCTTAAACGCTATTCTTGTTTCTATCAGTAACAAAATTGCGTAAAATACAATTGCAATCGGCTCGTACTTAATGGGCAAATAAAATATATAAACAACCCAAAACAAAAAATTAATAATACCGCATATTAAGCCGGGCACTTTAGGGAACTTATTTATATTAAATATATATGCACAGTACGAAAAAAAGGTGTGATGATACGCCATAAATGATATTACAAACAGCACAGAAAATAATGTTATCATACAGAATCACCCTTTCTGTCTTTGTAAAACAGAGTTTTGTTCTTCCTCATGTTTTCATCGGCTGTAGATAAAATATAGCTTACACCTAATTTTTTCACTTGTTCGTCAACATAAATAGCGCCAATGCTGGCAGAAACCAAAAACTCCTCTGTCTTGTTTTGATATTCAATGTACATCATTATTCTCTCTATGACATTATCGCAGTTTTCGCACTGTGTATTAGGCATAACAACCAAAAACTCATCGCCGCCAATACGTGCCACAATGTCATTTTCACGCACGGTGCTTAAAATAGCTTGAGTAATCTTGTTTATCAGCCTATCCCCTGCTTTATGTCCATATGTATCATTTGTATATTTTAATGCGTTAATGTCTAAAAAAAGCACGCTAAAGGTTTCTGTTTCATCTTCTGTGCACATTTTTTCAAGCAAGCTCATTATATATCCGCGGTTAAATACTCCTGTCAGCTCGTCTCTCTCAATTTTAGATAGCAGCGTGTCTTTCTTTTGCGATATTTTTTGTTGCTCACCAATAACTTTATCAGAGTACCGCTTATACAAGCTTGCATCAATTAAGTTAATAGCGTATAAAAAGAACAGGTAGAATGTTAAAAGCGAGGCCATAGAAACTGTCAAAGACAGCATTAGTTGCTCAAAGTAATATACATCGCCAACTATTACATAGGAATGAGTAACTTGCAACGCCACTATAAGTACAATTGCAATAAGCAAAATAACCGAGCGACTACTTTTTACCGTCACCCTTTGTATAGACGCATTATCGATATATTTTTTTACAACTTCATGCGCTAAAGACAAGGTTACACAAAGTATAATAACAATAATATGGTCATAAATTGCATCTTCGGCAACTATTACCGGCGCAATTTTTAAAATATTGCTAAAAATAATAATTAAAGCCGTTGCAAATGCGGATATGTGCAACACAAAAATTGATGCACCGCAAAAAACCTGTACAAAGTCAGTTTTAGATATAAGCCTAAACTCTATTAATAATACTACAAAAAAGGATATTATAATTAAATAAAGCGGCATCTGGATATATTGAACAAAGCCGAATATAAAAGTATTAATAAGCGCCAATGCGCTAAATATCCACTTATTTCTTATACCGCCTATCAAAATACCAGACGCATAAGAAAAAGTAGAAAATTGATACACAAGCATAGCTATCAAAGAAGCGCCAAACAGCAAATCACTTAATTCAATTGTCATGACAGAATACACCTTCTTTAATAATTTTTGTGGTTTAAATTTCGGCAGTACTGCTTATATTTTTAGCTGTAAGCAACCATATTACAAATAGCTAACCGTTAAATTGTATAAATCATTATTGCAAAACTGTTTAACATCCAACTTTGTAATAAATAATATTTATATTAGCTCTGCAAATATAATTTTCATAAAATGCAGCATTGGGCTCGCCTCCGGCACAAAAGCTACTAAATACCCAATACAAATATTACCTTTTAGTTATATAGCGCCATGCCTTTTCAAGCAAATTATTATTAATATTCATTATCTTTATACAATAATTTTTTACAGCTAATAACTATTACTATCATTATACTATAAATACTTAAATAAATATATACTATCTTCTATAATTTTATCAAAAAAACAGGCATAACACAATACTTTAGATTAATAAAGTTATATGCTCAAATTTATTTATTATATACAAGTACAACTAATTTCATCAAGACTTACCATTTTAGCTTTGCAAGTAGAATAGTTTATGAGTGCTGATGTTCTTTTTCTAAACTAGGGTAGGCCGGCTTCACGAGCTCGTATCCGGTTTTCATAAACTTTGCGATATTTTATCGTACATCAATCAATTTTAATAATAATCTCTAAAAACAACCTCACTTTATAGACCTGCTATTTCAATGGCAATGTGTAAAATAACAACAAAAAGTGTCAGCCCTAAAAAAACCAATTGGTAAAGGCAAAAAACCTAAACCGAGGTTTATCTAAGCACTAACACTTTTATGCATTTTGTTAATTTTATGCACTCTTTGGCATATTTTTATAAAAATA
>CAYJBO010000098.1:0-7235 GCA_964368295.1 uncultured Bacteroides sp. | reverse complement strand
CTGCGTGCTATATACGGCAGGTTAAAGTTGTCAGGGAAATCAAACCCTAGCATTCTACCCATGCCTATACCCATCATAGAATATCCCGAAAAATCAAAATAAATTTGGAATGCATACGCTATAACACCCAACCAAACAAGCGGGGTAGATGCATTTTCAAGGCCCACACCGGCATGCCAAATGTCGCCTACATACTTGCCCGTTACGTCGTACCACAGTGCGCTAATACCGTCGGCCAAAAGCACTTTTTTTGCAAGGCCGAATATAAACAGCGAAATGCCCTCGTCTATACGTGCAATTGTAACCCTGCCTTTGTTTACGTGCAGCCTTTGTGCAACGTCACGGTATTTAACAATAGGGCCTGCAATAAGCTGGGGAAACATTACAACGTAAGCGCCAAAGTTAATTATGTTCTTTTCAACGCTAACACCTCGGCGGTAAACGTCTATGGAGTAGCTCATGGTTTGAAAAGTGTAAAAGCTAATTCCAAGTGGCAATGTAAGGCGCAGCGGCCTAATAGAAGTGCCAATGAGTGCATTGATGTTCTCGATAAAAAAGTCGGTATACTTAAAGTAAAATAACATACCAAGGCTTACAACTATGCTCAATATCAAAAAGAATAGGCGCATTTTTTCGTTGTTGTCAAATTTTTGCATGCATATGCCGGATATATAGTTTGTCAAAATTAGCACTACCATAACGGGGAATAGTGCTATTTCGCCCCAGGAATAAAAAACAAGGCTACATAAAAAAAGTACAGTGTTTTTTAACTTGGCAGGCGCAATATAATATAATGCCAGCGATATAGGCAAAAAGCGAAACAAAAACAAAACGGTGCTAAAAACCATTGTGTCACCTCAGTAAAAAATATAAATGCAATTTTTAAAACAGTGCATTAATTTTGTGTAAAAAAATTTTGCAAAAGCCAATACATCGCCCCCGTAAATAATACAAAGCGTGTATATAGCTTTTGCAAATTACTTTTAAATATTATTGCAGGGCGCTATCTATAGCTGTGTCAACGTCTGCATAGTCAACGTCTGCGCCGGCAATGGCAAGCACTACAACGTCGCCTTTTGTAACAACTCTGCCGTTTTCAGCCTGCGATTGTGCAGTGGCAAACTCAGGGTAATTTGACAAAAAGTCTGCATTTGTTGCACGGTACTCCTCAAGAGTTTGTACAATGCTATCGATGTCATCTGCAGAGGCCCTAATGGCAAGTACAGTACCCGATGACCCTGTGACATTAGTTGCATAGCCGGCAAATTCTCCTACGGAGTCAAGTGTCAGGCCAAAATCGTAAAGCAGAGAATCCTCGTTAAGTTCAATCGGCTCCTCTATGCCGCAAACGTCAGACACTTGTGCTGCAATGTCAGACACGCTATTTTCAACAGTCTCTCCACAAGCTGTTAGGCAAATAGCAAAAAGCAAGATAACAGATAAAATAACAGTTAATTTTTTCATGGTGTAAATGGTATCCTTTCTAAAACAAAAATCATTTATAAATATAGTATGCACAATAAAATCAATATTTTAAAATAGTGTTTCATACCTCATATATTTTACACTAAATACATTTAGTATGCAAGCTTTTTAAAATAGTTTTGTCATATTATGCATACTTTATTATATGCGGACAATTATACTTGACATGTTAAATAAAAAAAAATAAAATTTAAGTAGTACAACTATTATATTTGATACGGGAGAATGCATGAAATATAAAAAAATAGCAGTTAATTTAATATTTGTAACGTGCTGTGCCGTTGCCGTTTTTGCTGTGGCATACTATAGCATGGGCGACAGTGCAAAACAAAGCGAGCCCTATTCGTCTACATTTTATTCTATGAGCACTATGGTGCAACAATCGTTGTACTCAAACAATGCGCAAGAGGCGGCGCTGTTACTGCAAACAGAGCTCGTGGAATTCGAGCAACTCACTTCATTGTATGTCGCTTCAAGTGACATAGCCATGATAAACGAGCAAGCAGGCATAAGTGCTGTAAAAGTAGACGCTATTACCGCAAGTCTTTTGGCACAGGCAAAGGGGCTGACTTTAAGTAGTGAGGGCGCGTTTGCCATAACAATAGCGCCTTTAACGCTAGAGTGGGGCATTACAACTCAGTCGCCAAGTGTGCCGTCAAACGAAAAGATAGAACAGCTGCTTTTGCTGGTGGACGACAGCGCCGTTATTATAGATGAAGAGAATAGCACCGTTATGCTTAAGCAAGAGGGACAAGCGTTAGATTTGGGCGGCATTGCAAAGGGTTACGCATGCAATATTGCACGTGATATTTACGAACAATATGGCGTTGAGAGCGCTTGGCTTTCTATAGGGGGCAATATTTACGTAAAAGGCACTAAACCTAACGGAGAGCATTACAAAATAGGCTTTAGAGACCCCTCGTCAACCGAGGTGGCCTCTGTGGCGTCTGTTGAAATAAAAGATGCGGTTTTTTCTGTTTCCGGCGGATACGAGCGTTATTTTGAAGAGGACGGCGTACAGTATCACCATATTATTGACCCCAAAACAGGCAGGCCATCTAATAGCGATGTGTTGACAGTCGGCATCATACACGAGGACGGCGTTAAGGCGGATTATTATTCAACAGCACTTTTTGTAAAGGGAATGCAAGAAGTAATTGCGTATTTTGAGCAGGGTGGCACAGGCATGGCCATTGATATTGACAATAATTTTTATGTCTCTGCTGATTTAGAGCAATCTTTTGAGCTTACAGACGGTGAATACACACCTATATTTATTAAAGCAAAATAAAGCCTTTGCTAGCAAGTAACTTTATAAAGGAGAGTACCGCACAATGAAAAAATCTAGGTTTGTGGCGTTTACAGGCGTGCTTTTTGCGCTTGCAATAGCGCTGTCTTTTTTAGAAAATATGCTAAGCGCCCCGCTTGGCCTTGCGCCCGGCGTTAAAATTGGGCTTGCAAATGTTGTTGTAATGTACGCTGTGTATTACCTTGGCGTTAAGTACGCGGCAATGCTTGTTGTTCTAAAGGCGCTATTTGGCTTTTTTGCCCGTGGGGCGTTGGCAGGTGCCTTAAGTTTAGGCGGTGGTATGCTTTCGCTTGCGGTAATATTAATGCTTGTACATGTGTTTAAATTAAAAAGACAGTTTTTTATTATCTCTTGCACGGGGGCCATTACACACAATATAGGCCAGCTTATTATTTTAAGTTTTGTGTTTAGCTCTGCACATGTTTATTACTATGCGCCCATACTGCTAATTGCCGGCGTTGCGGCAGGGTTTTTAACGTCGCTAACGCTGAGGGCGGCAGTGCCTGCACTGGAGAAAATAAATATAAAATCATCTTATTGATATTTTTTATCAATAAGTACTTGACATTGATAAGAGAGTGTGGTATATTATTGACAGGGCAAACAAGAAGTTTGCAAATGTCGATAAATCGGCATTAAATGCTAAACAAAATTTGGCGTACCGCACGCCATTAATTAGCGGTAAAAAAGGCATGTGGTTAAATCTTTGCTTTCCGCTTATAGAGATTTTTTAAAAGCCAGTGCCGCCTTAAGCGGAAGAATGGGAGTTTATTATGAAAAAATTTGTATGTACTGTATGTGGTTACGTTCACGAGGGAGACGCAGCACCTGAGCTATGTCCTATCTGCAAAGTAACATCTGAGAAGTTTAAAGAGCAAACAGGCGATATGAGCTACGTAACAGAGCACGTAGTTGGCATAGCTAATGGCGTAGACCCTGAAATAGTTGAGGGCTTGCGCATGAACTTTAACGGCGAGTGTGCAGAAGTAGGCATGTACTTAGCAATGAGCCGTGTTGCAGACCGTGAGGGATACCCTGAAATAGCAGAGGCTTGGAAACGCTATGCACTGGAAGAGGCCGAGCATGCTGCAAAATTTGCAGAGCTACTAGGCGAAGTACTTACAGATAGCACAATGAAAAACCTGCAAATGCGTGTAGACGCTGAAAACGGCGCATGTGACGGCAAAAACGAGCTTGCTAAAAAAGCAAAAGCACTTGGCCTTGATGCAATACATGACACAGTACATGAGATGGCAAAGGACGAGGCTCGCCACGGCAAAGGCATGGAAGGCCTATTAAAACGTTATTTTGCATAATTAAATAAGTGTAAAACATTACAATATAAGGTGGCAAAGCTTTAGTAGTACTAAAGCTTTGCCATTGCTTTTTATGTATTTGGTTACAATTTTGTATAAATTGCCAGTAATAGTGTGCAACTGTTGTATGTGTTTTTTGTGTGTGTTATAATGAGCTAATACATTTTGTGAAAATGGCAATTTATTTTTTTTCTTTTGAAAGGTGAAATTTATGTTTTGTAGCAGTTGCGGCAACAATGTTGCCAACAATTCTAAGTTTTGCGATTCCTGTGGTGCACCTATGCCTGTAAGTAACAGCGTTGCACCACAACAGGCGCAAGCAAATTATATTAATACACAGCCGAATGTCGGCAACAATGTTAATGGGGGCAACGCCGCACCTAATATGTATGGCAATCAAAATATGGGCGGTGCCGGTGGCTCTTATACAAGGCAGTATGCAGATAACAGTACCCAGAGAATGTATGACGGCCAAAACATGGGCGGCCAAAATATGGGTAACGTAAACAATAATGCTAACATGTACAGCGCACAAAACACAAGCGGCAACCCACAAGTGCGTGCAAACGAGTACACGCCCCATAACTTTAGCAACATGGGCAATGCTGAAAATAACCCTCCGAAGAAAAAAGGCTGCCTTAAAGGTTGTCTGTCGGGCTGTGCAATAATTTTTGTTATATTTATTGTACTTAGTGTTTTAAGCATGTGGTGGTTTGAGGATGAGATGGAACCGGATTATGACACAGGCACAAACACAGTTGAGCATGACTATTCCTCGGCTGACGATGGTGGCGACGGCAATGGCACTTATGGGGTGGACTTAGGCCTTACAGATCTTCGTGATTTTTACACTGTTCCAAAGGGCGATGGCACAGATGTGCACACTATAATGGTGTATCTGCTGGGCTCGGACTTAGAGACCGATGGCGGATTTGCAAGCAGTGATATAGAAGAGATGATGCGTGCCGATTTTGGCGATAACATTAACCTTGTAATAATGACAGGCGGCGCATATTCATGGGAAATGTACGAAATTAGCGGAGAAACTTGCCAATATTGGCAGGTTAAAGACGGCGAGCTAATATCTATAGACGACTATTTGGGGCTGCTTGACATGGCGGCGCCGGAAACGCTGACTAACTTTATTAATGACATGGCCTACAATTACCCGGCAGACCGCTATAGTTTGATACTGTGGAACCACGGCGGCGGCACGCTTAGTGGATTTGGCTATGATGAGCATTATCCAAATTCAACGTTGACGCTGTCGTCGCTTAGCGATGCGTTTGAGCAGAGCAGTGTTAAATTTGATTTTGTGGGCTTTGATGCATGCCTTATGGCAACAGCCGAGACAGCACTTATGTTAGAGCCATACGCTGATTATTTGATAGCATCGCAAGAGTTAGAGCCGGGAACAGGTTGGCACTATACTAATTGGCTTACAAATTTAAGCGAAAACCCATCCATGAGCACTCTCGACATCGGCGTAAATATTATTGACGATTTTGTTGAGGTTTGCGAGGATGAAATTTATAATCCAAATGCTACACTGTCAATAGTTGAGCTAAGGCAGATGCCGTATGTTTATACGGTAATGACAGATTACTTTGAGAACTCAACAGTCGATATAATGAACAACGAGTACAGAAAAATATCGATAGCGAGAAGTGACGCAAAAGACTTTGGCGAAGGCGGCAGCGACCAAATAGACTTGATAGACTACGTTGAAAAGGCAGATGTAGACGGCGGAGATGCTGTGATTGAAGCCGTAAACAGCGCTGTAAAGTACTATAATAATAGCTCCGATGTTTACGACGCTTACGGCCTTGCAATGTACTTCCCGCACGAGTATATAAGGCAGTATTCAAGCATGCAATACATTTTACACAATGTAGGATACTCGGCCGAGTACACAAGATTTTTTGATGTCTTTATAAGTGCCATGTCGGGTGGACAAGCACAGTTTAACAAGACGATGGGTACTCAGGCAGAAGACGACTACTCCACACAAGAGTGGTACGACGAAGAGACCGCGGCATCTTATGAGCAGAGCACAGAGGGCGAATTTTTAGGCGAGCTTGTAATAGACGAAAAGGACGGCGGATATGTTTTAAGCCTTACAGACGAAGAGTGGGAAGAGATAAGCGAGATTGAGCTGCAAGTGCTTTTAGACGACGGCGAGGGCTATATAGACCTTGGTAGCGACAATGTGTACGAGTTTGATAACGACGGAGATTTAAAAATTGAGTTTGACTACACATGGGTAACTTTAGACGGGCACACAGTAGCTTTTTACGCAGAAGAAATGGTGTACGACAATGATGATAGCTGGCATACATACGGCTATGTGCCTGCGTTTTTAAACGATGAATACATTGAAATAGTAGTGTCGTGGGACGACAAAACACCAGAGGGATACGTGTCGGGGTACCGCAAATATAATGAGGTAGGAACCCCTGTTGGCAAAGGCCTTTTCCAACTTGAGGCCGGCGATGAAATTAAATGGGTAATAGATTATTATACATATGATTGGGAGTATGAGGACTATTATTTATTTGGCGATACATACACCGTTACGGGCAACGACATAACCGTAAGTTATGACGATGTGGGCGATATGGACGCAGTAGTGTACTTTGTTTTAACAGATATATATAATAATATTTATGAGACAGAAGCAATAATTTACAGCGATTATTAAGCGAAATAATTTGTAATATGCATTAAAAAACACATCTCTTGGCACAACAGCCCTAAGAGATGTGTTTTTTTGTTAATAGTAACGGGTGCAAAATATATGTGTAAAATAGGCTAAGTTAAAGTAATGGTGTACTCTTTTTTTGCGACAAGCAGCGATTTAAAATCTTGTTCAGACATTGGTCTTGCAAAGTAGTAGCCCTGCGCATAGTCACACCCTATGCTTTGTAGCCATAGTGCTTGAGCTGCAGTTTCAACACCCTCGGCGACAACTTTCATGTCGAGGTGTTTTGCCATATTAATCACGTCGGCTACAACAATAGTGCTCTTCGCCCCTTGATCTTTGAGGTCGAAAAACGCCTTATCAAGTTTTAGTATGTCCGCCTCAACCGCCGATAGCCTATTAAGCGATGAAACACCGGCCCCAA
>CAYJBO010000097.1:0-7284 GCA_964368295.1 uncultured Bacteroides sp. | reverse complement strand
GCGAGCATATTGCGGTACAGGGCGGCACATTTTTAAACGACGCCGTGTTGAGGACGTTTGAAAAAGAGATAGGCAAAAATGTAATAAGGCCTGTTATATCCGGGCTTATGGGGGCATTTGGCGCGGCGCTATTTGTTAAAAACAGCGGCAATGTTGAAAACAGCACCATTTTAAACCACGAAAAACTAAAGGTTTTTAAACACGAGGTAAAGGCAATTACTTGCAACGGGTGCCAAAACAAGTGCAAGCTTACGCTTAATATTTTTGACACAGGCAATAAATTTATAGGCGGTAACAGGTGCGAAAAACCGCTTAACCTAAAAACAAGCAGCGAAGTTTACAACATGTTTGAGTTTAAAAATGCACTGCTGGCATCTTACGGCAATTACACGGGCAAAAGGCAAACAATAGGCCTGCCTATGGGGCTTAACAACTTTGAGTTGCTGCCGTTTTGGCACACCTTCTTTAAACATCTCGGCTTCGGTTTCACGGTTAGCGACCACTCCACTAGGGAGCTATACATAAAGGGGCAGCACACAATCCCGTCCGACACCGTTTGTTACCCCGCAAAAATAATGCACGGCCACATTGAGCAGCTTGTAGAGAGCGGAGTTGACGCAGTATTTTACCCATGTATGAGCTACAATATGGACGAAAAATTAGGCGACAACAACTATAACTGCCCTGTTGTTGCATACTACCCGGAGGTAATAGGCTCTAACGTCGGCGCTCTCGACTCCATAAAATACATCAGCGATTACGTGGGCTTGCACAGAAGAAAAGACCTTCCAAAAAAATTACACGATATACTCTGCCGCAATTTTGGCGAGATAAATTTAAAAGATGTGCAGACAGCGACCGATAAAGCGTATGAAGAATACGAGGGCTTTATGGCCAAAATCAGACGCAAAGGCGAAGAATTTATTGCACTTGCAAAAGAGAAAAAGCTGCCTATTATAGTGCTTGCCGGCAGGCCCTACCACATAGATGCAGAGATTTGCCACGGCATTGACAAACTTGTGTGCGAGCAAGGCGCAGTGCTTATAACAGAGGACGGCATAAGCCACCTTTTTGAAAAGCAACCTACGAGCGTATTAAATCAGTGGACATACCATTCTCGCATGTACTCTGCCGCACAGTACATTGCCCACAGCGATTACAAAGACATAAACCTTGTGCAAATCGTCTCTTTTGGCTGCGGTGTAGACGCCATTACAACAGACGAAACACGCGAGATTTTAGAGCGAGCAAATAAAATTTACACACAGATTAAAATTGACGAAATTACAAACTTAGGCGTTGTAAAAATTAGATTGAGAAGTCTTTTTGCAGCTACCGAGCGGGGAGTATAAATGAACAGAATTGAATTTACAAAAGAGATGAAAAAGTCTTATAAAATACTTTTCCCCAACATGTGCGACATCCATTTTCACATAATTCAAAGGGTGTTTAAAGATTTTGGCTACGACATAGAGCTACTTACAGACACAGGCCAGCACATAGTTGAAGAGGGCCTAAAATATGTGCATAACGACACATGTTACCCTGCACTTTTGACGATAGGCCAAATGATTAGCGCACTTAAAAGCGGCAAGTACGACCTTGATAAAACAGCGCTTATTATGTCTCAGACGGGCGGCGGCTGCCGTGCGTCTAACTACATCCACCTATTGCGCAAGGCGCTTGCCAGCGCCGGCATGGGGCATGTGCCTGTAATCTCCGTAAACTTGTCCGGCATGGAGAAAAACAGTGGGTTTAAAATATCTCTGCCACTTATAAGGCGCGCCCTTGCCGCACTAATTTATGGCGATTTACTGATGCTTTTAAACAACCAAGTAATGCCGTATGAGAAAAACAAAGGCGAGAGCCTTGCCCTTGTCGCAAAATGGAGCGACTATATTATCGAAAAATTTGAGCACAGGCAGGCTTTTTCATCACGCCATATTAAAAAGTACCTAAAACTAATTGTGGACGACTTTGCCAAAATTGAAACGCTTGACATAAAAAAAGTAAAAGTTGGCATCGTGGGTGAAATTTATGTTAAATATTCGGCACTTGCAAACAATAATTTAGAGGCCTTTTTGGCACAGCAAGACTGTGAGGTAATGGTTCCCGGAATAATGTCATTTATGCTGTTTAAGGTAGACAACAGGCTAGAGGACATAGAGCTTTATGGCGGTAGTTCGTTAAAAAAATTCTTTGTAAAGCGCATGTTTAACTACTTTACAACCTTTGAAACACATATTTTAGAAGCGCTGCACGGCAGTAAATTTGTTGCACCTGCAAGGTATTCTCACCTAAAAGAGCTTGTGCGCCCTGTTATAGGGCACGGCTGCAAAATGGGCGAGGGCTGGCTGCTTACTGCGGAGATAATGGAGCTTATTGAGCAGGGCTACGGCAACGTTGTGTGTGCACAGCCTTTCGGCTGTTTGCCAAACCACATAGTGGGCAAAGGTATGATACGTAAAATTAGAACTATACACGAAAACGCCAACATAGTGTCTATTGACTACGACCCGAGCGCAACAAAGGTAAACCAAGAAAACAGGATTAAACTAATGCTTGCCGTTGCAAAAGAGGAACTGGAGCAGGCGTAAAATCAGCTTATTTTTACAGTGTAAAAACAATTTATGGGCGCCTTATTTCACTGGCGCCCACATTTTTTTGCAAAAAAACAGCGACACAATGGAAATTATTAAATGACAGCGTCAATTAATTACATGTGTGCAAAACAAATAAGCCGGCACCTCATTAATCTTTAATGAAGTGCCGGCTTATTATCGTATACGTGGTGTGGTTTTATGTTATTATTTTACGCTCCAGCGGTCGCTAACGCTGCCGTGCAAGTCAGATATTTCTGAATCTTTTTCGGGCTTAGCGTTAGAAGTTTTAATTTTTTCTTGAAGTTTTTCGCAATATAAATCTTCATCAAGCGGAAGACTAACTTGGTTGCCAAGCCAGCTTGACAGATAAATTGCGTTAGATATTGTAAGGCCGTTTACGCCCTCAATGCCCGGCGCAATAAGCTCTTCGCCATTTAAAATTGCATTTGTAAAGTTCTTCATAACTTCTACGTGCCCGTTAACTTCTTCGTCAAACACAAACTCTTCTATGTTTACATTCGGCTTTTCAAAACCTGTTGTCGCCGCAAAGCAAAACTCCCTCTCGCTCTGCTCTAGCTCAAAAAATGTAAGCTTTTTGTCCTCTATAACAATCTTGCCCCTATCGCCCGATATCTCAAGCCTATTTGTGCCCGGGCACTCGCCTGTTGTAGTAATAAATACCGCAGTAGCGCCGTTTTCATACTCTGCAAACGCTGTAACATCGTCTTCAACCTCTATGTTGTGGTACTTGCCCTCGTACATATTGCCGGTAACTTTGCTGGGCATACCAAATATCCATTGCCACAAGTCAAGGTTGTGCGGGCACTGATTTGTCAGCACTCCACCGCCTTCGCCTACCCATGTCGCCCTCCAGCTACCGCTGTCGTAATAATTTTGTGTCCTGTACCAGTTTGTAATTATCCAAACAAGCCTTTTAGGCGCACCAAGCCTGCCCTGCTCTATAATCTCTTTCGCTTTTTTGTACACAGGGGTTGTTCTTTGGTTGTACATAATAGCAAATATTTTATCGCTTTTTTGTGCAACTTCGTTCATCTGCCTTACCGCTTTTGTAAAAACTCCCGCAGGTTTTTCCACAAGAACATGCACGCCGTGCTCAAGGCCGTAAATTGATATCTCAGGGTGAGAATAGTGCGGTGTTGCGACAAGTATTGCATCTACAAGCCCTGAATCTATCATCTCTTTGTAGTCCTCGAAAATTGCTACACTATCGCCAAATTTTGCTTTAGCCCAGTCTCTTTTATTTTGTGCCGTATCCACTATTGCTGTCAGCACGCAGTTTTCCACCTTGCCGTCAACAATCATACCAAGTCTTACTTTATCCATTTCATACTCCAATCTTATGTTTACCACAGTTAATTAACTTGTGCTTTTACGCTTTACTTTTTATAAATATATTGCCAAAACAGCAGTTAAACTACACCTTTTTTCTTTAAATTCTCATAGCTTAGCCTCAACATTTCAAATGGGTTTTCTCCGTTGCACTCGTCTTGCTCTACCATTGCGTATGGAATATTATTGCTTTTAACTACTTCGATAATTTTGTCATATGGCATATTACCGTCATATACAGCCGCAGTAGTGGGCTTGCCATTATGCACTTTTATATCTTTAAAATGTAATATGTCTATGCGACCTTTCATATATCCAATGTACTCTGCAACGTCAAGCCCCGATGAGTGTACCCAGTATAAATCTAATATAAAGCCCCATCTGTCGGCGGCGGTATTTTCTACCATATAGTCAAAGCCGCGCACACCACCAAACCTCTCAAACTCAAAATCGTGATTATGGTAATGGAGTTTTAGCCCCTCGTTCGCCATTATTTTTGCAGCCTCATCGTAGTCCTCTATAAAGCACTTAATGCCGCCAAGGCTGCCCCTATATCTTTCAGGCATAGAGCCTATGCCAACATTTTTACAGCCGAATATTTTGTGCTCTTTTATCACTGTTTGTGTATCTTCAAGTATTTTTTTTGGGTTTGTGTGTGTAAGTACTATTTCAACACCATTTTCTAACGCAATTTCGTTTAATTTTTCCGGCGCAATCTCACCTATTGCAGATACCTGTACCGCCTTATATCCCATTTGTGCTACACGCTTAAACGTTAGTGCTATGTCGTGTGGCGTTTGTGTAAAATCCCTTAAAGTGTAAAGTTGTGCTCCTACTACCATTTTTAATTTCCCTTTCAAAAAGCAAATTAGCACACTATATAAATTGTTTTTATCTAGTGCCGCATTTATTCATCTTATAATAATATATTATATTGCACCTATTTTGTCCATTGCAAATAGATATAAAAACATTGCAAAAATCAAAGTAATTTGATAATATATTATTATACAAAACGCACAATAAAGGGGTTTTTTTGTGAACAACGCCAAAATATTTAAAACAGAGCATTTTAATTTATCACACAACCTTTCAGATAATACAACTGACGATTATATAATCCACTGCCATTCTTCGTTTGAAATATACTATTATATACGCGGAAATGTGCAGTATGTTGTTGAGGGAAAACAGTATAATTTAACGGCACACAGTGTGCTTTTATTGCCGTCAAACATTTTCCACGGCGTAAAAATTGTGGACAGCACCCCGTACGAGCGATACGCTCTTCACTTTACGGCTAATGCTATCCACACTGCTCTCGATTATCAATTTTTATCCATCTTTAAACAGCACTCTGATATATTTTACGACAACTTAGAGGAAAAAAATTACACAAAATATTTTGATGATGTACTTGATTGTATCGATTTACAAAGCGACATTAAATACGAATGTGCCGATATTAGGCTACAAAATATTTTAAGCATGTTTTTATGCATGAGCAGAGAGCGCTCTCATATCAGCACACAGCACACGCACACCTTGCTTGCAGATATTTTAAAGTACATAAATAGCAACATCAGTTCCGACATTAAATTATACGATTTATCTCGTATTTTTTTTGTAAGCCAACAGCATATTAACGCCACTTTTAAAAAACACATGGGCACTACCGTTGTAAACTATATAATAAGAAAACGCATGTCCATAGCACACCAACTTATAATGCAGGGCGAAAGTGCAATTTATGCTAGCCAGCAAGTAGGTATAAGCGATTATTCTTCCTTTTATAAGTCTTACAAAAAAATTTACGGCCACTCCCCCTCTGATGCAAAAAAGGCTCAGTTTTATTCGTCGTAGCGCAGCATTTACCCGCTAGCTGGCATTAAATACCTACCCAAAAATAATAGAGCCTTTGCGTGTGCTGCTAGTGCCGCCCGCCTTTTTTTGTGCAGTCGTCTCCACAAGTAGCACATCTTCGCCAATTTTTTTAATATCGCCCCACGGTATAAATGTGTCATCGTCTCTGCCCAAAATGCCAAACAACTTCAGCCTTCCATATATAACTATATGCGTAATTTCAGCGTTGTCTGTGCAAAAAATAACGTCATCCACATTGCCTAAATTAGAACCCGACGACATATTTATAACACTTCGCTCACAAAGTTCGCCAACTGTCATTAAAAACACCTCCCACTTTTACATTAAATGCATTTTACCTAAACGTAAAATCTCTCTTGCTAATTATATTCATGTTATCGGTTAATTTATGCAGCACGCACGGCCTGCCGTGTTAAATAGACACCCACGTCTTTATGACATATCACAATTACACGCTTTGTTTTTTGTGCACATGGTAAAAAACAAGCAATTACAATGCTTTTAGCTTTGTTTTAATTTATTTTTGTTATATAATATAATATGGCTGTACAAAAGCCAACATAAAATTTAACTTGTGAGGTAAGTGTTTTGTACAAAAACATTATTTTTGATTTAGGTGGGGTCGTTGTCGATTTTACACCTAGAATTTTTTTATTGGACAGATTTTCAAACGAGGAGCTTGAAAACAAGCTATATGATATTTCTTTTGGCAGCGACACATGGCAAGCGCTTGATGCGGGCGAAATGACCCGTGAAGAAGGCGACAAAATCATGATGAAGGCAGCCGCTGAAATTGGGCTTTCTTATGAGATGGAAGTTGTGCTAAACGATTGGGACGACATGCTTAAAACAAAGGATGATACGGCGCGTTTAATTAAGCGTTTACACAAAAACGGTTACAACTTATACTACTTATCTAATATTGCGCACGACACGCTTGCGCTGATTAAAAAGCGCCACTTTTGGCCGCTGTTTAAAGACGGAATTGCCTCTTGCAATGTGCGAGTTACAAAGCCTGACTTAAAAATATTTAACGGCACACTGCGTAAATTCGGCCTCAACCCACAAGAGACTATTTTTATTGACGACACCCCTATCAATGTAGATGCAGCGCAGACTACCGGAATAAAGGCATTGCTTTTCACCTCTGTACCGGCGCTTGCAAAAGATCTTGCAGCCCTTGGCGTCAACCTTAAAAACATGCACTCGCAAAACAGCGCAAAGCAAAAAAGCACGGCACAAAAAAACACCGAGCAACAAAATACCGCAGAAAAACAAGCCCCACAAAACGCGGCCGAGGTAAAAGGCACTGAACAAAAACAAAGTTAATTTACAAATGCTAAAACAGCCGATAAAAATAAAAAAACTTTATAAAATTGCTAACTATTTACACAATAAAAATCCACCAGCTAAGCTGGTGGTATTACAGAGGCGCCTATAAGGCGCG